>NZ_JBFUHZ010000024.1:0-49414 GCF_056402135.1 Rhodococcus sp. P4_C10
ACGGACGGCGACTGTGCGCACAGTGCCACGATCGTCGCGTCCACGTCCCCGAGTTCCCAGTTTCGGTTCGCGGTGTCCGGCAGGGCCTGGATCAGCGCCTCGAGCGCCAACTCGACCGCCGGCAGGGTACGCCCGGACGTCAGCGAGTAGGGCCGGACCAGACTCGGTCCGCCACCGGCACGTTCGAAGTTCTGGCTGTCGTCCATGGCCACCTCGCGGTCAGGTCCCGACGACGGCCCGCGGCGCCGCCTGCACAGACGCGCCGACCCGGTCGACCAGCAGCGCCATCTCGTAGCCGACCTGCCCGATGTCGCAGCCCGCCGAGGTGAGCGTCGCCAGGTGCGAGCCGTCGCCGACGCTCATCAGCAGCAGGTAGCCACGCTGCATCTCGACCACCGACTGGAGCACTCCGCCGCCCTCGAACAGCCGCGAGACGCCCGCGGACAGGCTCGCGAGCCCGGAGGTCACCGCCGCCAGCTGCTCGGCCCGGTCCACCGGCAGGTGGGAACTGGCCGCCATCAGCAGCCCGTCCGCGGACACCAGCACCGCATGGGTGACACCCTGCACGTCGCGGGCGAAATTCGAGACCAGCCAGTCGAGCGAGCTGCGGCCCGCGGATCCCTGATCCAGGTTGAGCTCGGATCCCTGATCCATGTTCATCTGTCTCCTTAGATGCTGTTGCGTTCGGCCTGGCCGGCGGCGCGGCCCTCGCGGATGCCCTGTTGGTGCCTGCTGAGCTTCTCGCGGATCGCATCCGGGTCGCGCAGCCTCGGCGGCGTGTTGATCTTGTCAGCCCCGTCGACCCGGCCGGGCACCAGTCGGTGTCCGGGTCGACGTTGTGGCAGCCCCGAAGCGGTACGCGACTCGCCGCGTGGCCCGGTGGCCCGGTTGGCGGCGTCCCAGCCTACGTCCGCGGCGGACTTCCAGGCCCGGTTTCCCTCTGCCGAGATGGGGTCTGTCAGCCAGTCGGAGACCATGCCCATGAAGATCGGCGTCGTCTCGGTGGAGAGCAGCGCCGGCGGCTCCTCGACCCGCGGTCGGGCCATGAAGAACGACGCCGTCTTCTCGGAGTTCAGGCGGTAGCGGTGTCGCCTCGCCCGGGCCGGGTCGTCGTTGTCCGGGCCGGTGACGGGTGACGGGCCGACGACCGGATCCGGGGTGGGGGCCGGCGTGACCGGCCCAGCCACCAGGTCGCTCCGCGGTGGCAGGCCGGGTGTGGCACCGGGGGTCCGCCGCGGCAGCGCCACCGTGGGCTCGGGGACACGCTGCAGAGGCGCCGCCGTGGGCTCGGGGGCACGCTGCGGAGGCGCCGCCGTGGGCTCGGGTGTGCGCTCCGGGGGCCCGTCCGGACGCTCGGGGGCGCCCTCGGTGAACCCGGCCGCGACGCCCGGGGTGCGCTGCGGCAGACCGGGCTGCTCGGCGGCAGGAGGCTGGGCGCTGGGTACCTCGGTGCCGGGCGCCAACGTCAGTGGGCCGGGACCCACTGTGACGGATACCGGGACCACGGGCCCCGACCGCGTCTCGGGCGCCTGAGACTGAGGCGCCTGCGCCTGCGCCTGCGTCTGCGGCCGAGGCACCTGGGCCATGGGCGCTGCGGGCCGCGGCCGAGGAGCCGGCTCCTCGCCGTAGGCATCCACGGACGCCTGCGGCCCGGTCATCGCCAGCGCCAGCGGCGACACCATCACGGTGTGTGGGATGTGCACGCTCGTCGTGACACCTTGGTTCCGCATCGTGTCGAAGGTCGGACGCATCCGGACGGTCAGTCCGTGCTGCGCGGCGAGCTCGCTGATCACGTACAGGCCCATGTGGCGGGCCGTCTCGGCGCTCACCTCGCCGCCGGACGCGAGCCGCTCGTTGATCTTTGCCAGCTCCGCCGGCTGGATGCCGATGCCGCGGTCGGCGATCTCGAGCAGCAGCCCGCCGTCGACGGCGCGGGCGAAGTTGAACGTCACCTTGGACTCGGGCGGGGAGGCGCGCAGCGAGTTGTCCAGCAGTTCGGCCAGCATGTGCACGATGTCCGTGGCGACGGCGCCGGCGATCGCGCCCTGCGGCGTATTGCCGACCTCCACCCGCTGGTAGTCCTCCACCTCGGACATCGCGGCGCGCAGCACGTCGCCGACCTGGACGGGTTCGGAGTGGCCGCGGCGGGTGCGGGTACCGGAGAGGATCAGCAGGTTCTCGCCGTTTCGGCGCATGCGGGCCGCGAGGTGGTCGAGCCGGAAGAGGCTCTCGAGCCGCCGGGGATCCTTCTCCTCGAACTCGAGGTTCTCGATCAGGCCGAGCTGCTGGTCGACCAGCGACTTGCTGCGCCGGGCGAGGGTCTCGAACATGTCGCCGATCTGCAGGCGCAGTTGCGCCTGGTCCCCGGCCAGCTTGAGTGCCTGGCCGTGCATGTCGTCGACGGCGCGGGCGAGCGTGCCGATCTCCTCGGTGGTGTACACCGGGATCGGCTCGAAGTCGGTGACCGCGGAGGTGTCGCCGACCTTGATCCGCTCGAGCGCGTTGGGGAGGTCCTCGTCGGCGACCTTGATCGCCCCGCGCCGGAGCCGGTTGATCGGGCGGATCAGTGACCGCGCGACAACCAGGCCCAGCAGGATCGTGGCGAGCAGCGTGGCGAGCACCACGACGGCGGCCTGTACCGCCGCGGAACGGGTCTCGCTGGCCTTCGCGGCCACCAGGTCGATGATCTTGGCGGTCGAGCTCTTGATCAGCGGGGTGTAGATCGACTGGCTGTCGAGCATCGTCTGATGCATCTCGAGCTTCGGCGGCGTACCGGCCGGCGTGTTCAGCATCAGGTCGCTGCGGGTGTTGACCGCCTGCCGCAGAGCGGCCAGGTTGGGGTCGTCCTCCGGGAAGTAGCGGGCCAGGATGTCGATCATGGCCAGCTCGGCGCCGATGCCGGTAGCCAGCTCGCCGTCGGTGATGTTCGGATCCTGATAGCGCTTGATGATCGCGAGCGTCTGGTCGAAGAGGCGACGCTGCGCGGCCCAGGCGTCGATCAGCCGGGTTCCCTCGTTGAGGATCGTCTCGTCACCGATGGGCGCGATGGCCGCGATGACGGTCTTCGCCGCGTCCGACTGGATCGCCGCCGTCCGGGCACCGAGGTCGTCGAGCGACAGTTTCGTCATGTCGCCGCGGAGCGCCTCGGTGTCGCCGATCACCCGTTCCACGGAGGCCACCAGGTCGGGATCCATCTCGGGGTCCGCGATGGCCTCGCGCATCGCCTCGATCGTCTTGCTGACCTGCGCGGCGTCGTCGGTCGGCGACCCCTGCCGGGAGAGGTAGTTGGCGATGAGGAAGCCGGTCGCGACGTCCATGTCCAGCAGCGGCGCGACGATGGAGGTTCGCGTCGCGGCCTCGCTGAAGTGGGCGGCGGTGCTGAGCTGGTCCTGTACGCGGAGCCCACCGAGCACCATTGCCGCGGTGATCGGCAGCGCGACCACCGCGGCGACCTTCCATCGCAGACCCCAGCCCTCGAGGTTCCACGGCCTGTTGACAGGCGGCGACTGCGTCTTCATCTTCCAAACTCACTTTCCACCCAGGTCCGGCACAAGTTCCCGTACTCGTGCCGCCCCCCCGGACCACAGAACGACTGTTCGGTGGAGGGAGTCGAGGACTGACTCCTCAGCGGCTCCGGAGTCTAGAGGCTCCGAGACCCCGGCGAGTGCCTTATTGTTCTCGAGTCGTTATGACGTCGTGATCGAACGGCCCGGCCAATCCCGCAGGCGTCAGGACAATTCCGGCACAACTGTCGCAATCGCGCCATATCAGCCCCACTGGTGCCGTCGTACCCCACCAGCTTCTCCGGATTGCGCCGAGCCGGGCGCCAAAGTGATTCACTTCACACGCGCCCGGCTCGGTTCCCTGGGTCTCTCAGACGTCGAGGAAGCGGACATCCTTCGCGTTACGGGTGATGAAGCTGCGACGGGCCTCGACGTCCTCACCCATCAGGATGCTGAACAGCTCGTCGGCCGCCGCCGCGTCGTCGAGGGTCACCAGGCGCAGCACCCGCACCGACGGATCCATGGTGGTCTCCCACAGTTCCTTGGCGTTCATCTCGCCGAGACCCTTGTAGCGCTGGATGCCGTCGTCCTTGTTGATCTTCTTGCCGCTCTTGAGGCCGGCGTCGAGCAGCGCGTCGCGCTCGCGGTCCGAGTACGCGAAGTCCGGGTCCGACCGCTGCCACTTGAGCTTGTACAGCGGCGGCTGCGCGAGGTAGACGTGGCCGTGCTCGACCAGCGGACGCATGAACCGGAACAGCAACGTCAGCAGCAGGGTGGCGATGTGCTGGCCGTCGACGTCGGCGTCGGCCATCAGCACGATCTTGTGGTACCGCAGCTTGGCGATGTCGAACTCGTCGTGGATGCCGGTACCGAACGCGGTGATGATCGACTGGACCTCGGTGTTCTTGAGGACGCGGTCGATGCGGGCCTTCTCGACGTTGATGATCTTGCCGCGCAGCGGGAGGATCGCCTGGTACATCGAGTCGCGGCCGGACTTGGCCGAGCCGCCTGCGGAGTCGCCCTCCACGATGTAGATCTCGGACTTGGCCGGGTCGTTGGAGCGGCAGTCGGCGAGCTTGCCGGGCAGGCCGCCGAGGTCGGTGGCGCTCTTGCGCCGGACCAGTTCGCGCGCCTTGCGGGCGGCGACGCGGGCCTGCGCGGAGGACACCGCCTTGCCGACGATCGTCTTGGCATCGGCCGGGTTGGACTCGAACCAGTGCCCGAGGTGCTCGTTGCACGCCTTCTGCACGAACGACTTGACCTCGGTGTTGCCGAGCTTGGTCTTGGTCTGGCCCTCGAACTGCGGCTCGCTGACTTTGACGCTGACGATGGCCGCGAGACCCTCGCGGATGTCGTCGCCGGTGAGCTTCGGGTCCTTGTCCTTGAGCAGCTTCTTGTCCAGCGCGTACTTGTTGACGGTGGCCGTCAACGCGGCGCGGAAGCCCTCTTCGTGGGTGCCGCCCTCGTGGGTGTTGATGGTGTTCGCGAAAGTGTGCACGGACTCCGAGTACCCGGAGTTCCACTGCATCGCGACCTCGAGCTCGTGGCCGGGGCCCTTGCCGGTGAAGCCCACCACCGAGTTGTGGATCGGGGTCTTGCTCTTGTTGATGTGCCGGACGTAGTCCTCGAGTCCACCGGGGTAGTGGTAGATGCGGGACTTCGTCTTCACCTTCCCCGACTTCTCCTCCTCCTCCACCTCGGCGGCCGACCTCGGCGCCTCGGCGACTTCGGCGGCCTCGTCGTCGATGACCTCGGCGCGCTCGTCGGTCAGCGTGATGGTCAGACCCTTGTTCAGGAAGGCCATCTCCTGCAGGCGACGGGCGACGGTCTCGAAGTTGTATCGAGTCGTCTCGAAGATCTCCGGGTCAGCCCAGAAGCTGACGGTGGTTCCCGTCGCCTTGGTGGCGTCACCCTTGATCAGCTCACCGGGCTTGGAGTCGGTGTACGTCTGGTGCCACTCGAAGCCGTCGACGTTGATGTCCACGTCGAGGCGGGTGGACAGCGCGTTGACCACGGAGATGCCGACACCGTGCAGGCCACCGGAGACCGCGTACGAGTCCGAGTCGAACTTGCCGCCGGCATGGAGCTGGGTCAGGACGACCTCGACGGTCGGAACTCCGGACGCGTGCATCCCGACGGGAATGCCTCGACCGTCGTCGACGACCCGGATGCCGCCGTCCTCGAGCAGCGTCACCTCGACCTTGCTCGCGTGCCCGGCCATCGCCTCGTCGACCGAGTTGTCGACGACCTCCCAGATCAGGTGGTGCAGGCCGCGCTCACCGGTGGAACCGATGTACATACCGGGGCGCTTGCGAACCGCCTCGAGTCCCTCGAGGATCGTGATGGACGATGCGTCGTAGTCTTTGCTCGGAGTGCTCTTGTCTGACTTCTGGGCAGCCACGGGCGGGGTGCTCTCCTTCTCATCTGCATGCCGAGCGCGGCCAGTGGAGCCGGCGGCCGCGAGGTACCACGCCATCTTACTTGCACGGGCATGGCCGGGAGTGCCTACGACACCCCTGACGTCCCCGTCAGCGCATTTTCGGCGACCCCGGTAGGTGCAAACCTGGGTGGATCGGGTCAGGACGAGACCGTGTCGGCGTCCGTCACGACGTCACGGTCGAGCACGTCCTCGACGAACTCCGCGGTCAGCCGGGCCACCTCGGCGGCATGCGAGATCGGCGACCAGTGCCCGGCCGGGATCACCCGACGCCGCAGGTCGGGGGCCCACTTCTCGGTGTCCTGGTAACCCACCGGACGGACCGCGCGGTCGTTGGCGTTGAGGATCAACTGCACCGGCACGTCGGTGCGGCGTGCCCGCGGCGCACCGAGACGCGGCCTGATGTTCGCCCGGTAGAGCTTGAGGCCGTTGACCATGTCCGCGCGCAACGTCGGCGCGGTCGGGACCAGGGTGGGGTCGAGTCCGTCGAAGAACCGCAGGAACGTCGGCCACAGCCGGTCCAGACCGAGCCGGAACGGCAGCGGGCCCAGCACCGGAATCTGGAAGAGCACGGTGTACGCCGAGGCGACGGCCTGGGCGAGCCGGTCCCGGATCCGGCGGGGGCTCGGGTCGGCGAACCCCTCGCGGACCCAGGTGCCGAGGTGGTCGAGGTTCGGGCCGGAGATCGAGGTGAACGACGCGATGCGGCGGTCCGCGTCGGGCTCGCACACCGCCTCCCAGGTCTCGACCGAACCCCAGTCGTGGGAGAGCACGTGCACCGGTTCGGTCGGGCTGACCGCGTCGATCACCGCGAACAGGTCCTGGGCGATCAACTCGAGCCGGTAGGCCGACACGGCGGCCGGCACGGTGCTGCGGCCGGCGCCGCGACTGTCGTAGCTGACCACCCGGAACCTCTCCGCCAGTCGCGGCACCACGTGCTCCCACAACTGGTGGGTGTCCGGCCAGCCGTGCACCAGCACGAGCGTGGGACCGTTCGGGTTTCCCTGCTCGAAGACGGCCAGTTCGACGTCACCGTTGCCGACGGTCGACGCGACGGCCGGCCGCACCGAGTGGGATCCGTTGCTGCTGTTGCTCATTCGCTGTTCCTCACGTCTGAAGATCCAGGACGAGGCGCTCGCCGGCGGATCGGGACACACAGATCAACATCTCGTTCTCCTGCTCGGCCGCGCTCAACCGCGTCTCCCGGTGCTCGGGGGTGCCGCCGAGCACCCGCACCCGGCAGGTGCCGCAGAACCCCTGCTGACAGGAGTAGCCGACGCCGGGCAGTCGCTCCCTGATCACGTCGAGCGCGGACCGGTCCGCGGGCACCGTGAGCACCTCGCCGCTGCCCGCGAGTTCGACCTCGAATGCGGTCCCGTCGAGCACCGGCGGCGCACCGAACCGCTCGAAGTGCAGTGCGGTCGCCGGGGTGGCGGGGAACGCGGTGCGCACCAGTTCGAGCATCGGCGTCGGACCGCAGCAGTAGACGGCGCCGCCGGCCGGGGCCCGGCCCAGCAGGTCCTGGGCGGTCGGGATCCCGAACTCGTCGTCGGGACGAACGAAAACCCTTGCCGGATCCCATGACTCGATCTCGTCGAGGAACGGCATCGACTCGCGGGAGCGCCCCGAGTACACGAACTGCCAGTCCATCCCGGCGGCCCGCGCCGCGCGCACCATCGCCAGGATCGGTGTGATCCCGATGCCGCCGGCGACGAACAGTGCCCGCCCGTGCCCGACGAACGGGAAGCCGTTGCGGGGGCCACGGACGGTCACCGTGGTGCCGGGTCGCAGGCCGTGCATCTCGACGGACCCGCCGCCGCCGTCCGGAATCGCGCGGACCGCGATGCGGTAGTGGGAGCGGTCCGCGGGGTCCCCGCACAGCGAGTACTGACGACGCCGCCCGGAGGGCAGGTGGAAGTCGAGGTGACAGCCCGGCTGCCAGGCCGGCAGGTGGCCGCCACCGGGGGCGGCGAAGGTGAGCGCGGCGACGTTCTCGTCGCGCGCGACGACCTCGCGCGCGGTCACCGTCAGGGTCATCGCGGAGTCCGGGTTGTGCCCGGCGTGGCCGGGGTTGTAATCATGCCGCTCGATGAGGCGAAAGTAATTGTCCACCAACACTTTCGCAAAGGACATCACGCGGTCGCGGCGAGCCCGGCCGCGCAGGTCCGGCGGCGGCGCGACGTTCTCGTCGGGCACGTTCGTCATGGTCGTCATCGAGGGCGGCGCTACCGGGTCGCAGCCTGCGCGGCCGGGGAGGCGGCGAGGTACGCGACCGCCTGGGCCGTCGAGCCCTCGTGCGAGGGGTGGTAGTTGCGGCCGAAGTAGCGGCCCATCCGCACCACCACCTCCTTGATGCCCGGCAGCACGCCGCGTCTGCCCGCCGCCCGGAAGTCGGACCAGTGCGGCTTGCGGCGGTGCGGCGCCCAGCTCGCGAGCTCGGGATCGTTCGCCATCAGGAACCGGGTGCCGCGCACCCACAGGTAGACGATGGCTGGGGTGGCGATCAGCTGGGTGCGCAGGCGCCGGGACTCCCGCTTGTCGAAGTACCGCATCACGTCGTAGGCGACGGCGCGATGCTCGACCTCCTCGCTGCCGTGCCAGCGCAGCAGGTCCAGCATCGTCGGGTGCGGGTTGGCCCGGTCGAGGCCCTCGGCGTTGAGGACCCAGTCGCCGAGGAACGCGGTCAGGTGCTCGATCGCGGCGATCAGCGCGAGCCGCTCGATCAGGTAGTTCTCCTTGCGCCCCGCGGTGAACGGTCGCGGACCGAGGAGCTTGCCGAACACCCACTCCATCTGGTCGGTGAACGGCGTCGGGTCCAGGCCCCTGTCCTTGAGGTGCGCGAGCACGCCGGTGTGGGCGTGCGAGTGCATCGCCTCCTGGCCGATGAAGCCGGCGACGTCGGCGCGCAGCTCCTCGTCCTCGATCAGCGGGAGCGCCTCCTTGAAGGTCTCGACGAACCAGTCCTCGCCGGCGGGCAGCAGCAGGTGCAGCACGTTGAACACGTGGGTGGCGAAGGGGTCGCCTGGGATCCAGTGCATCGGCAGGTCCGACCAGTCGAACTCGACGTTCCGCGCCTGCAGCAGGAGGTGGTCGGGTTCCGCCACGGTCGGCGCGGGCGCGGTCTCGACGGACATCGGGCTCCCCTTTCGACGTCACGCGGCGACGCCTGTGACACAGTTCACTCGGTAATTCGAGTAACTGTAACATGGGGTAATAGACAAATGCAGGGGTCCCGACGGGCCCCGCCCGGTCCTATCCGTAGGTGTCCCGCGGGCCCCGGCCGCGGATGTGTCGTTCGCCCTTGCGCCAGCTGGGGGCGCTGGGCCCGGTGATCCGCAGCGTCGTCACCACGCCGTTCCCGACGGCCGCGGCAATCTTCGCCAGGATCTGCGCCTGCATCATCCGCAGCTGGGTGGCCCAGGCCGTGGACTCGGCCGAGATGCTCAACACGCCGTCACGCAGGCTCAACGGCACGGCGTGCACCGCGATGTCCTCCCCCACCACCTCCGGCCACCGGCCCAGCACCGTTCCCTCGGAGACCCTCGGCGACCATCCCCGCTTCTTGGCTACGGAACTGGTCAGCGCGCCGAAGGCCTGCGGGTCCCGGGTGTCCGGCCCCGGGCCCGACCAGCCTCGACGGCCGGTGCGTCGGGTCCCCGGCGACGACCGGCCCTGACCGACCGACTGCCCCTTTGCCTTCGCCGCCGCACGGGCCTCCTCCAGCGCCCGGCGCGCCAGGTCGATGCCACGGAGTTCGGGATCTTTGTCCGGGCCGCCGGCGGCCGGTGTCTCGTCGGGCATGGGGTGTCCTTTCCTGCTCTGGGTCAGCCGAGGGTGGAGGTGCGGCCGTCGGGCCGCTCCACGGCCGCGACCGCGAACCGGGCCGCGTCGAGTTCGGCCGGCACGTCCTCCGCGACGGCCGCGGTGATGAGCACCTGTTCGGCGTCGGCCGCGACCGCCGCCAGTGCGCTGCGACGCTTGCGGTCCAACTCGGCAAACACGTCGTCGAGCATCAGCACCGGGTCGGTGCCGTCGGTGCGCAGCAGCGCGAAGGCCGCGAGCCGCAGCGACAGCGCGAACGACCACGACTCGCCGTGACTGGCGAAGCCCTTGGCCGGCTGGTCCCCGAGCACCAGGTCGAGATCGTCGCGGTGCGGGCCCACCAGGCACACCCCGCGATCGATCTCGCGCTGCCGGGCGACGGCGAGTTCGCTGAGGAAGCTGGCTTCGAGCACCTCGACGTCCTCGCGCACCCACTCGCGCCGCGGGTCGGCGAGCTCGGGCGGCATCGACGCGCCCAGGCTACTGCGGTAGCGGATGCTCGCCGGCCGGGACTCCGGCGCGATGTCCCGGTAGGCCTGGGTCACGTGGTCGGTGAGCTCGCCGACCAGCCGCAACCGACCGGCCAGCAGTTCGGCACCGTGCGCGGCCAGGTGCCCATCCCAGACATCAAGTGTCGCAAGGGCACTCGCACCGTCGGTGGACCGCCCGCCGCGGCGCAGCGCGCCTCCTGCGGTCTTGAGCAGGGCCGAGCGCTGCCGCAGCACCTTCTCGTAGTCCGCCTTGACCGCGGCCATCCGCGGGATCCGCGAACACAGCAGTTCGTCGAGGAACCGGCGCCGGTCCCCCGGGTCGCCCCGCACCAGCGAGAGGTCCTCGGGGGCGAACAACACGCTGCGGAGCACGCCGAGGATCTCGCGGGGCCGACGCAGCGGCGAACCGTTCATCCGGGCCCGGTTCGCCCGGCCGTCGTTGATCTCGAGGTCGACGGCCAGTTCCCGGCCGTCGTTGACCACGACCGCACCGACCTGGGCCTGGGCCGCGCCCGCCCGGATCAGCGGCGCGTCCGTCGAGACCCGGTGCGAGGAGAGGGTCGCGAGGTAGCCGAGCGCCTCGAGCAGGTTGGTCTTGCCGTGTCCGTTCGGGCCGAGGAACAAGGTGATGCCCGGGCCGGGCTCGAGGGTGACTCCGTCCCAGGACCGGAAGTCGCGGAGCGTGAACTTGCGAACGAACACTTAGCCGGATTCCGAGACCCGTTGGACGGCGTGACCACCGAACTGGTTGCGCAGGGCCGAGACGGCCTTCATCGCCGGCGAGTCGGACTGCCGGGAGGCGAACCGGGCGAACAGCGCCGCGGAGATCACCGGCGCCGGCACGGCATGGTTGATCGCCTCCTCCACTGTCCACCGTCCCTCTCCGGAATCCTGTGTGTAGCCAGAGATTTCGGCAAACTCGGGGTCCTCGGCGAGCGCCTTGACCAACAGTTCCAACAGCCAGGACCGCACGACGGTGCCCTTGGTCCAGGCCCGCAGCACGCCGTGCACGTCGGTGACGAGGTCCTCCGCCTCGAGCAGCTCGTACCCCTCGGCGTACGCCTGCATCAGCCCGTACTCGATGCCGTTGTGCACCATCTTGGCGAAGTGCCCGGCGCCGACCGGTCCGGCGTGCACGTAGCCGTCGGCCCGCTCGCCCTCCGGACGCAGCGAGTCGAAGATCGGCAGCGCGCGTGCGACGTCGGACTCGTCGCCGCCGACCATCAACCCGTAACCGTTCTCGAGCCCCCACACGCCGCCGGAGACGCCGCAGTCGAGGAACCCGATGCCGGCCGCGCCGAGCAGGTCCGCGTGCGGGCGGTCCTCGGTGAACCGGGAGTTCCCGCCGTCGATCACCAGGTCACCGGCGTCGAGCACCTGGGCGAGTTCGGCAATGGTGTCCCGGGTGATCTGCCCGGACGGCACCATCACCCACACCACCCGGGGCGCCGTGAGGCCGCCGGCGAGGTCCGCGAGCGAGGCCACGTCGGTGACCTCCGGTCGCGGGTCGTACCCGAGCACCTCGTGGCCCTGCGCGCGGAGACGTTCGCGCATGTTGAAGCCCATCTTCCCGAGTCCGACCAGTCCCAGTTGCATCCTGTGATGTCCCTTCACTCGGATAGACGGTGCGTGACGACTCGGTGTTCCGACGGCGGTGACCGCCCGGGTGTCAGCCCGGCAGCCGGACCGGCATGAGCAGGTACGTGTAGTCGCTCTCGGGGGCGGCGAAGGCGCCGTTCTCGCCGGGCACCGGCTCCTCCTCCGGGGCGGGGCGGAGCACGGCCGGCCGGCTCGGGGTGGTGAACCCGAACGACACCCGCTCGCTGTGCAGCGAACCGAGACCGTCGATCAGGTAGCCGGGGTTGAACGCGATGGTCAGCGCCTCGCCCTGGAACTGGGCCTCGAGTGCCTCCTCGGCGCGGCCGGCGTCGTCGCCACCCGCCGCGAGCAGCAGACCGTCGGCCGAGAACTGCATCCGCACCTGTGCACCGCGCTCGGCGACCAGCGCGACACGCTTGATGGCCTCGACCAGCGGGAGCACCTCGACGGTCGCGATCGCGGTGTGCTCCGGCGGGAGCAGCTGACGGAACTTGGGGAATTCCGCGTCGAGCAGTCGGGTGGTGGTGCGACGACCCTCGCCGACGATGCCGAGCAGCCCTTCCGAGCCCACCGTGGAACCGGCGCCGAATGCCAGCTGGATCGGCGAATTCGACGGCCCACCAAGAGTTTTCGCTGCCTCGGACAGGGTCTTCGCTGGGATGAGCACCGCGGCGCTGGTGTCGGCGGCGGTGGGAGTCCACTCGATCTGACGGACCGCGAGGCGGAACCGGTCGGTGGCCGCGAGGACCACATTGGTGCCCTCGATCTCGACCCGGATGCCGGTCAGCATCGGCAGCGTGTCGTCCTTGCCGGCGGCGACCGCGACCTGGCCGATGGCCTCGGAGAAGACGTCGACGGGCAGGGTTCCGGTCTGCTGCGGCAGTTCGGGAAGCTGCGGGTAGTCCTCGACCGGCATGGTGGGCAGGGAGAACTTGGCACTACCGCAGGCGATGAGCACCCGGGTGCCGTCGACGGTGACGTCCACCGGCTTGGCGGGCAGCGACCGGGTGATGTCGGCAAGGAGCTTGCCGGAGACCAGCGACTGGCCCGGACCGGAGACCTCTGCGGAGATCCTGACCTGTGCGGACGTCTCGTAGTCGAACCCGGAGATCGTCAGGCCCTGCTCGTCCGCGGAGATCAGGACGCCGCCGAGGACTGGAACGGGCGGACGGGAAGGCAGGCTGCGAGCCACCCACGCGACGGAATCCGCAAAGTCTTCCCGGGCGACCCGAAACTTCATACTCCCGAGCTCCATCGGTGGGTTGGTCCTCTCCGTAGACGTGGCCTTACGCGTCCATGCCGAATCCCAAGAATCCGGCACCGACGACAGAAGCACACCGTATGCCCTCCAGCTCGAAGTTGAAAGCTGAAACCGGCGTGAGCCGCGCTTTCGGCTCAGTGCCGGCCACGGTTGCTCACAGGACCTGTTTTCAACTGATCTCTCCGGAGATAGAACAGCAGTAGTAATAGGTCCTGTGGAATCTGTGGACAGCACGGTCAACGTGCAGGTGTATCGGCGTGGCGTGCTGTGCAGTACTCGAGGATGCACTCGAGGACAGATCGGGCGTGCTGTGGACAGAGGAAATGTTGTTCGAAACAATCCTCGAGTACTCCACAGGTACTCCTCGAGTCATCCTCGAGTACTCCTCGAGTACTCCTCGAGTCCATCCTCGAGTACTCCTCGAGTACTCCTCGAGTCATCCTCGAGTACTCCACAGACTCATGGAGTTGCACACAGGGTTATCCACAGGTGTGACAACATAATTGCCCACAGGTGTGAATAGATTCTCAGGCTGGTTCGGGCGCGTCGGGACTCACACCGAGGAGATCGGCACGGGGACCGGACGGGGCTTGCGGGTCACGGGGCACGCCAGACGGGATGCGTTGACGGATGGGTGGCCCGACCCGTCAGGTCTCAGGACAGTGCGGTCAATGGCCGAAACCTGACCGACGGGTCGAGAGTGAGGTACCGGGCAACGACGTCGACGCCTCGCCCGTGACCACCGCCGCCCGGTCCCCCATGCACTCTTCAGGGAGATCGAATGCCCGTCGAACCGGACCGTGCCGGTGGGCGAGACCGGCCGAGCGACCGCACCGTGCCTGGTCTTCGGCTCCGGGTGGCTGCGACAGTGGGTTTCTCGTCGTACTCGAACCGGCGCCACGTCTCGGGTCGTGGTTCGGGCCGGCGAGTCCCTCGGGTTCGATCCGTTTCCGTCGCCGACGACGGTCCGGCGGATCCTCCTCGACCACGGCCGGATCGTCGCGCGACCCCATCCCCGATCGTCACGGGGTGTGCCGTTGGGAGTTCACGATGTCCAGAGACATCCACCTGCCCTGAACGCAGACATGGGGGGCGTGCGACCCCCTGTCACGCACGCCCCCCACGCCTGTACCAAGAATGGACCCCAGCGATCCGCGCGTCGTGCGTAGTGCACTACCTGTTTCTTCCGCCGGGGCCGCGCACGCGACCGGCCGACACGCTGACCCGCATGCCAGCCGGTTGATCAGCGCTTCGAGCGCTGCTTGATTCGCGCGGTGAGCTCCTGCACCTGGTCGTAGACCTTGCGTCGCTCGGTCATCTCCTTGCGGATCTTCTTGTCGGCGTACATCACAGTGGTGTGGTCGCGACCGAAGGTCTGACCGATCTTCGGCAACGAGAGATCGGTCAGTTCGCGGCAGAGGTACATCGAGATCTGTCGGGCCTGTGCGATCGGCCGGGTCTTCCCGGGGCTGCACAGCTCCTCGATGCTGGTGTTGAAGTACTCGGCGGTGACGGCCATGATCGTCGCGGCGTTGATCTCGATCGTCGCGGAGTCCGGCATCAGGTCGCGCAGCACCACCTCCGCGAGGGTCAGGTCCAGGGCCTGCCGGTTCAGCGAGGCGAACGCGGTGACCCGGATCAGTGCGCCCTCGAGCTCGCGGATGTTGCGCTCGATCCGGCTCGCGATCAGTTCGAGCACGTCATCCGGGACATCGAGCCGGTCCATCCGGGCCTTCTTGCTCAGGATGGCGATCCGGGTTTCGAGTTCGGGCGGCTGGACGTCGGTGATCAGGCCCCACTCGAAGCGGGTCCGGAGCCGTTCCTCGAGGGTCGCGAGCTGCTTCGGCGGCCGGTCGGAGGCGATGACGATCTGCTTGTTGGCATTGTGCAGGGCCTCGAAGGTGTAGAAGAACTCCTCCTGGATGGCTTCCTTGCCCTCGATGAACTGGATGTCGTCGACCAGCAGGACATCCGTCTCGCGGTAGCGGCGCTTGAAGGCGACCTTGCGGTCGTCGCGCAGGCTGTTGATGAAGTCGTTGGTGAATTCCTCGGTGGAGACGTACTTCACCCGAATTCCAGGGAACAGTCGCTGCGAGTAGTGCCCGGCCGCATGCAGCAGGTGTGTCTTGCCCAGCCCCGAGGAACCCCACACGAACAGGGGGTTGTACGCCCGTGCGGGGGCCTCCGCGATCGCGACCGCGGCGGCGTGGGCGAACCGATTCGACGAACCGATGACATAGGTGTCGAAGGTGTACTTCGCGTTGAGACTGTTGCCGCCGGATTCGGAGGGTGCCGAGACCGGCGGCTTGGTGAAGTACGACGGCCAGGACTCGTGAACGCTGGCGATCGCCTCCCGGTCCTCGTCGATCTCTTCCGGATCGGTGTCGTCGGGTTCGGGCGCCGCGGCGTCCGTGGTCTCGTCGGGGCCGGGCCGACGGCGTCGGTACGTCGGCGCGCTGAGCGCGGAAGGTTCGATGGAGACGGCGGGGTAGTCGGGCCGGCTGAACAGATCGGGTTCCGATTCTGCCTCCGCGGCCTCCTCGGGCGGCGCGACCCGGACGCCGAGGCCCTCGACGCCCGAACTGACGTACCGGTTGAGTGCCTGCATGATCGGTTCCCGCAGATCGCGCTCGATCGACTCCTGCACGAATGCCGACGGGACGGAGAGCAGGGCGAAGCCCTGAGTGAGGGTGAGCGGCCGAACCAGCGCGAGCATCGCCTTCTGGGCCCTCGACAGCGGTGTGTGGGAGTCGTCGGCCGTCAGTTCAGCGAGGACCTCCACCCAGACCTGCTCCAGGGTGTGTGCTTCCTCGTTCAACTTCAGTCCTCCCAGGTCAGTGCGGTGAGGCGGAGTCTTTCGCGACTGGAGTACCGGCAACTGGCAACGCTTCCACCTGGGGATAACTATCCCCGCTCAAGGCACCGAATATGCCACCTGGACTGTAATTCCACACAATTATCCACATCTGTGGATAAGCCGCGGGGGTGTGAGCGGATGCGCCACTCGACGGCAGCGTCCGGGCTCCGGCGCGGGCTTACCTGCGGCGACGCGGACGAGGCAGGTCGGATCGGTGCCGCGCGGCCGTGTGCGACCGGGCGAGGTCGGTGTTAGTTGCCTTACATGCATCGCCGACGGACCGACGCCATGGCACAGGCGAGGCGCAGAGGCAAGGACCCCGGGATTGCAGCGTGTCCGTGCGAATCTTGGTTTGACCTCGAGGATTGTCCTGCGTACCCTCGTACAGTCACCTGAATTCGAGGTGACGGTTTCGTGCTGGCTGCATCTCGCCGGGCGCGAGTCCGTCACGGCCTCGGCTGCGGGGGACCACCAATTTTCAGTTTGAGAGGCGCCGACTGGCGCCGATGATCTATAGGAGTTGACCGTGGCCAAGGGCAAGCGGACGTTCCAGCCGAACAACCGACGCCGCGCGCGCGTCCACGGCTTCCGTCTTCGTATGCGTACCCGTGCAGGGCGCGCCATCGTTTCTGCGCGTCGCCAAAAGGGCCGCGCTTCTCTCACCGCCTGATTCTGACTTCGGGAGCTCGGGATGCTTCCTGAGCCGCACCGGTTGCGTCGACGGTCGGACTTCGCGTCCACCGTTCGACGTGGTCAGCGGGCTGCCCGGCGGGACGTGGTCATCCACGCCCTGGCCGGCAACCCGACTGAGGTTTTGGTGAGTGACACCGGTCCGCGTTTCGGGCTGGTGGTAAGCAAGGCTGTCGGGCCGGCGGTGATTCGACATCGAGTCGCGCGCCGGCTTCGTCATATCTGTGTGGGCCTCGTCGCGGAGGTGCCGGAGGGCACCAACGTGGTGATCCGGGCGCTGCCCGGGTCCGCGACGGCCTCATCGAAGGAGCTCGACCGGCAACTCCGGTCCGGCCTTCGCAAACTCAACCTTCTTGTCAGTGTGGGAAATTCGGTATGACCGACAGTCGAAGTACGGGCACGTCCCGGTGGACCTCGCTGCGTCGTGTCCCCGCTCGAGCTCTGATCTTCGTCATCGAGCTGTACCGCAGCTACGTCTCTCCGTTGCGGTTGCCCACCTGTCGTTTCACGCCCACCTGCAGCGAGTACGCCGTCGACGCCCTGCGCGACCGCGGCGTCGTGATCGGCCTCGGGTTGACCGTTGTGCGCCTGCTCAAGTGCGCACCCTGGCACCCTGGAGGCTGGGATCCGGTCCCGCCGCGCAGGTCCCGCCGTCCGTGTGGCGATGCTGCCGCGGATTCCGAGCCGTCCGGTAGGGATACTGGCAAGCAAACCCACCGTCTGGTGGACGCGCACGAACAGAGGAGTACCTAGAGCCGTGCTCGACGTCATTTATTATCCGGTGTCTGGGATCCTCTGGGTCTGGCACAAGATCTTCGGCGCCATCCCGTTCCTGGGGCCCAACAGCGGCATCACCTGGGCCCTGTCGGTGATGTTCCTGGTGTTCACGCTGCGTGCGATCCTGTACAAGCCGTTCGTCAAGCAGGTGCGTACCACCCGGCAGATGCAGGAACTGCAGCCTCAGATCAAGGCGCTGCAGAAGAAGTACAGCAAGGACCGCCAGCGGATGGCGCTGGAGATGCAGAAGCTCCAGAAGGAGCACGGCTTCAACCCGATCATGGGTTGCCTCCCCGTGCTGCTGCAGGCGCCCGTGTTCATCGGCCTGTTCCACGTGCTGCGGTCCTTCAACCGGACCGGTGAGGGCTACGGCCAGCTCGGCATGTCCATCCAGGACAACGCGAACACCCCGAACTACTTCTTCAGCGCGGCCGACGTCCAGTCCTTCCTGGATGCCCGCCTGTTCGGTGCCCCGATCTCCGCGGCCATGACCACCCCGACCGCACAGCTCGAGGCCTACGGCGTGCCGATCCCGAGCGTCTGGAGCATCGCGGCCGTCGCGGTCCCGCTGATGATCATCGCGTCCATCGCCACGCACTTCAACTCGCGCGCCTCGGTGGCTCGGCAGAGCGAGGCCGCCGCCGCGAACCCGCAGTCCGCGATCATGAACAAGCTCGCGCTGTACGTGTTCCCGCTGGGTGTGCTCGTCGGTGGCCCGTTCCTGATGATCGCCATCCTGCTGTACTGGGTGTCGAACAACATCTGGACCTATGCGCAGCAGCACCTCGTGTTCCGTCGCATCGACGCGGAGGAAGAGGAGAAGCGGCTGGCCGCCATCGAGCGCCGCTCGGACAACGCCCCCAAGCCGGGGGTGCGTCCGGACATGACGAAGAAGCGCAAGGCCGCCTCGACGTCGAGCGACTCCTCCCCCGCTGACGAGGTCGAGGAGGCCGGCGACGAGCCGGACGTGCAGGCGAAGGCGCCGAAGCCCGGTGCCCGGCCGGCCGCGAACCGAGGAAAGACTTCCAAGCGCAACAAGCGGCGCTGACTCGAGAAAAGGGAACGACGATGGCGAATGATCCGGTAACCGCGCGGGACGGAGACGACGAGGTCGTGGCGGATGTGGCGGATGTGTCTGGTGAGACCGAGGCTGACGACTTGGATCCCGAGGACGCGCTGATCGAAGAGGGCGAGATCGCCGGCGACTACCTCGAGCAGTTGCTCGACGTGCTGGACTTCGACGGCGACATCGACCTCGATGTCGAGGGCGACCGCGCGGTCGTCAGCATCGACGGCGGCGAGGACCTCGCGAAGCTCGTCGGCCGCAAGGGCGAGGTGCTCGACGCGCTCCAGGAACTGACCCGGCTGGCGGTGCAGCAGGCGACCGGCGAGCGCAGTCGGCTGATGCTGGATGTGGCGGGCTGGCGTGCGGGTCGGCGTGCCGAGCTCACCGAGATCGGCGTGGCCGCGGCGAAGCGGGTGCTCGAGTCCGGCGAGCCGGAGTCGCTCACCCCGATGACGCCGTTCGAGCGCAAGATCGTGCACGACGCGGTCGCGAAGATCGACGGCGTCTCCAGCGAGAGCGAGGGCGCGGAGCCGTCGCGTCGTGTGGTGGTCCTGAAGGACTGACCCGAGTGCCGCACTTCCCGTGCGGAGTCGTGAGAAGGCCCCCAACCTTTCGGTTGGGGGCCTTCTCGTTTCCATGTCCGCTCCGCCGTTCCGCTCCGCCGTTCCGGCCGGCTCACCGGACCGGCGTGACACTCCCCTCCCCCCGCCGTCGACCGGACCCCGTCGACCCGACCCGACCCGCCGACGGGTCACGGCGCCGGTCGCCGATTGGTGCACACCTCGCCGCGGCCGGCGCCGGGGCGGGCCGGCCATCCGGATGCAGATTGCGTCGGACGCACATCGCACGCCACCCCGGTCGTGCCCGGCGTTCGAGCCCGGCCGCCAGGGACGTGACGGCCGAGCCGTGCCGGGTGTTCAAGCCCGGCCGCCCGGGACGTGACCGTCGAGCCGTGCGCCCAGATCCGACTGCCGTGTCACCGCCGCCGCGCCATGCGTCGGTTCCGGGATCCGGGCGCCGCCGGGAGGCGGACCCCGGCCGCACCGCCGGCGGGGCTCCGGACACCGATGGGCCTACTCGCTCGCGTCGGCCTCATTTCGTAACCCGTCACCGTGACGAAACTCCCGGGGGTGGCGGGGTGCATGAAATCCGCCGTCGAAATTCCGCTTTGGCGCCGAGATTGTTCCGGCTCCCCGGGTTCGGCTCCCCGTCTCGCGGCTGAGCTGTTTCACGTGGAACCCGGGTGCTGTCGGTCCTGTCGGGGCGGTGACCCCCGGCCGGAGCGACGCGCCGGGGTGGATCGCGCGGGGGCGAGGCGATGCGGCTCCCCCGGTTCGCGTGGAGGTGTCGCCGTCTGCCGTGCGATCCGTCCGCCCGGCGAGCGTCGGCGGGCCGCCCCGGCGTCGGCCGTCCGTCGGGTGGCGGGTTCCAGTCGATCTCGGGATGCCGGGCTCCGCACGCCCTCCGCGGGCGGCGGCTGTCAGCCGGGTGGCGGATTCCAGTCGATCTCGGGATGCCGAGCTCCGCATGCCGTCCGCGGTCATTGGGTTGGTCGCCCGCATCGCGGGCGGCAAGCGCGGTGTCCCGGATTCGTGGTGCACGGATCGGATTGGCGTCGACGCCGCCGGGCTGGCGGCGACTGTTCTCCGGTGACGAGACGGGAGGCCTGAGGGCAAGCGGATCCTCGCGCCGCCCTCCCGGGAGGTGTCGCACTCGAATGCGCCTGCCGTGCGGGGTGTTCGCGACGGCGTGCCGCGCCGCTCCGACTGCATTCGAGGCCCGTGCAGTTGGTCGGAACTGGCGCCGCTGGCGCGCGATTCGGTCGAGATCCGCCGGCGGGTCCGGGGTTCCGCGGGGTTCGGCTCCGACCGGTCGGGGAGGTCGGAACTGATTGAAGGACGGTTTCTGCGGCATGTTTCACGTGAAGCACCGACTCCGGGTGCGACCAGGCGGTCGAAGTGTTCGCGACCCTCTGTCGAACGCGCCGACCACGGGAGTCGGCCGACACCCGCATGCCATGGATCGAGACCGCCGTCTGTGGTGAGGCGTGGTGGCCATCGATGTGATGTTTCACGTGAATCGGCTCCGCGCGGAGCGCCCCCTCCGTGTGACCGAATGCGACATTCGTTCGGTTCAGGTGAACGAATGTCGCATTCGGTCAGTCGGGTGGAGGTCCGGCGGGCGGTGCGTGGGCTACGGCTGCTGACGGCCAGACGGGCGACGGCACCGGGTCGGCTTGGTCGTCGTCGGTGGACCTGAGCGGAACCGATGCTGCAACGGGCGTGCGGCGGACCCACGCCGAGGCATGTCCGCTACACGCGATGAGGGACGTGCTCGGGGCGACCCCCGACGCGGGTTCTGGAATGTTCGGTGCTCCGGGTCGGCATCCGGGCCCGGCCGGGTCACCCGCGGATTCGGGGCGCTGCCCGGGGCCGTGCCGTCGACCTGGCGCGGGACACCGGGCCTGCACGGGTCTTGTTTCACGTGAACCAGCGGTCCGGGCACGATCGGGGACGTCCGAGATTCCCCTGACCGCGCCGGCGGTGACATCGCGACCGGCCGGGCCGACGCCCATCGACATGGGGCGCTCGCCGCCCTCCCCGGTCCCGGTCGTGGGACACGTCGGCTGAGCCGAGCCCTCCGGACCGGCGTGCCACTCCCCTCCCCCACCGACGGGCACCCGCTGCCGATGGAACTCGCCGACCCGTCACGGCACGGTGACCGCTCCGAAGCCGGGGGTCCCTGTCGGCCAGACGAGGGCGAGGTGTCGAATCCGCGACGGCCCGCCAGAGTGGAGTCCCATTCGAGTGAACGGGGCGCGCCCGAGGCCCCGCGGCGGCGGGGCTCATGAGAGGACTGGTCGTCGCCGGCATCGACGCCAGGCGCATCGGGATTCCCGGGCCAGCCGTCCGGCACCCGCCTGCCGTGGTGGGCATCGCGTCGGGCGGGGCCGGGGGTTGGTCGCGCCCACTGGGGCCGGCCCTCCGCGGGAACCGCCCGGCACCCGCCTGGGCGTCCTCGCGCCGCATTCCTCGGCGGCCGTCGGGTCCTGCCCGGGTCGGCGCCGGCTTCAGGAAACGCGATCGCCGAACACCGGCTCACTGGTATCGACCGGTGCGAGGAAGCCCGGGCACACCTGACCCACGCCGGCGGCGCGCACGGATCCGTCGAGGGCGACCGCTGTCGGAGCGGCCCAATCAGCACCGTGGTCCCCGCCCTTGCCGGGCGATGCTGCCGGGCCGGTTCCACGTGAAACACGCCCCGCCGGGTCGCACCCACACGCGGGTGCACCACGCGCTGCCTGGCGTCGTCACGCCTTCACCTCCCGCCGGTGGAAGCCCCTGGCGCGGTGAGGCACCTATCCGTGAGGTGGGCCGCTCGGACTCGCTCAGTCCGGGCCCCGGCAGCGACGAACAACTGGGGCGAAGTCCCGCCTGCTGCTGCATCCGGCGAGCTTGCAGCGCTCGTCCACACCGCGGCGCACGGGCAGGCGGATCTCAGGTGCGGTGCCCGACGCCCGCGGGTTGGTCCTCCGGCCGCGATCGGGCGACCGGTTGTCCGACCTTCGCGGCCGGCCCGGCCGCCCGGAACCGGGGCTGGGCGGACGCTCCCGCCGACGGGGCGGCGAGGCTGTGCCATCGGTGAGACTGCGCCATCGGCGGGACTGGATCCATCCCGCGGGCGGGTCGTCTCCCGGGCCGGCGCCCGGCCTCCGAGTCGGGTCCGTTCGCGACGACGGACGGCGTTGGATGTGTGCGCGCGGGTCCGGCCCATCCCATTTCGGCGGGTGCCGCGCGTTGGCCTGGGGTGGGCGGACGTGGTGGCTCGCGTTGTCGTGGCCGCACTCATGCTCGACCCGCGGGTGACGCCACTTGCGCTCCGGCGGCTCCGAACCCTCGCGGGCCCGCGTGCCGTGGACTTCGTGTTCGAGGGGCGTCGCAGTCGTGCACCGTTCGGCGTGCGCTCCTCCAAGGGCCTCGGCGTCTGATGTGGGGACGCCCACGTGCGGCACCTCGCCTGCCTCCGCCCCGATCCCGCGCCGGCGCCTCGTGTGTGGGCGGCCTCCGGCCGGCCGGGCCTGCCGGCCTCGGTGACTGGCTGGCGGCCGTGCGCTTCGGCGGCAACATCCCGGCCGTGCGCGCAGCACCGAGCCTGCGGCAGTGGTGGGCCCGCGACCGTACCGACTCGGCATTGGGAACCCGCGTGCACGCGAGGCCCACCCGCAAGGCCCCACTGGCGGAGCCGCGCCGGCGACCGCCGCCGCACGGGTTTCCGCAACGGCGGTTGCGTGTCGACCGGGGTGCCGGCGCCGGCTCGAGGCCCGGCAACGAACCGGCGGTCGCGGCAGGTGTCCGCTCGCACGGGGACGACGCCTCTGCGAGTCGGCCGGCCCCTCCCCTCCCCCACCGCCCGACGCCCCTGCCATCCGCCTCCCGGCCGAGCCGACCCGGCCCGCGACCCCTCCCCTGGATCGGTGATGGCCGGGAACGCGGCGGTTCGGTCACGCTGATCGGACCCCACCGGGTCCGGATTCATCGGGATCCGAATATTCCGCGCGTCTGGTTTGTGGAATGTATCGGCGTCACGGGAAGATGTTTCACGTGGAACACATCGAGTCCGACGACATGCCCGAGGCCGCTCAGACCGTCTTTGGGGACCGCCTCGACCTCGCGGTGAAGTACCGCGACTCGCTCGCCACGGCGGGTGTGGAGCGGGGCCTGATCGGACCGCGTGAGGTCCCCCGACTCTGGGACCGGCACCTGCTCAACTGCGCCGTGATCGGTGAGCTGATCGCCGAGGGCGAGTCCGTCGTCGACGTGGGCAGCGGGGCCGGCCTGCCCGGCATTCCGCTCGCGATCGCCCGCCCGGACCTCCGGATCACGTTGGTCGAGCCGCTGCTGCGCCGCTCGGTGTATCTGGCCGAGTTCATCGAGGAGGTCGGTCTCGACGTCCGCGTGGTCCGCGGGCGCGCGGAACAGCCCGGCGTCCTGCACGAGGCCGGTGGCGCCGACGTCGTGACCTCCCGGGCCGTCGCGCCGTTGGAGAAGCTTGCCCGCTGGTCGATCCCGCTGGTGCACGAGGGCGGCCGGATGTTGGCGATGAAGGGATCGAGTGCGGCGGAAGAGATCTCCCGTGATCAGGCTTCCCTGACTCGCCTGGGGGCTGGCAAGTTGGAGATCGTCGAGTGCGGCGCCGCGATTCTGCCGACACCGACGATCGTGGTTCGCGCAGAACGCGTCCCCCGGCGAGGTCATCGCCGATAATGGACCCGTCGAACCGATGAATTCACGCCGTGGTGATCGAGCAAGATCTGTGAAGGAGCAACACATGTCGGGTGGACCCGCGGTTTCACGTGAAACCGGACGCGACCCTTCGAAACCCACCAACGGCGACGGTGCGAATCCCTATCCGGCGTCCGCGTATTCGGGCATCTCGCTGGAGGAGACACCGATCGGTGCGGCCGCGCAGCGGGCGAGTCAGGTCCTGCACCCGCACGGGGTGTCGATGCCCAAGCCGAACCGCCGCCGCGTCCTCACCATCGCGAACCAGAAGGGCGGCGTCGGCAAGACGACCACCGCGGTGAACCTCGCGTCCTCACTCGCGGTTCTCGGGCTGACCGTCCTGGTGGTCGATTTGGACCCCCAGGGCAACGCCAGCACCGCGCTGGGTGTCCCCCACCACTCAGGCACCCCCTCGAGCTACGAGCTGCTCATAGGCGAAGTCACGGCCGCCGAGGCCATCCAGCAGAGCCCGCACAGCGACCGGCTGTACTGCATCCCCGCGACCATCGACCTGGCCGGCGCCGAGATCGAGCTGGTTTCCATGGTCGCCCGTGAGGGCCGGCTCAAGACCGCCCTCGCCCCCGCCGCGCTGGCCGGCATCGACGTCGACTTCATCCTCATCGACTGCCCGCCGTCGCTGGGTCTGCTCACGGTCAACGCGATGGTCGCCGCGCAGGAGGTGCTGATCCCCATCCAGTGCGAGTACTACGCACTCGAGGGCGTCGGGCAGCTGCTGCGCAACATCGAGCTGGTCCAGTCCCACCTCAACCCCGACCTGCATGTCTCGACGGTCCTGCTGACCATGTACGACGGCCGGACCAAGCTGGCCGACCAGGTCGCCGAGGAGGTGCGCAAGCACTTCGGTGACCGGGTGCTGCGCGCCGTGATCCCCCGCAGCGTGAAGGTCTCGGAGGCGCCCGGATACGGGATGACCGTCCTCGACTACGACCCGGGCTCACGCGGTGCCATGAGTTACCTCGACGCCGGCCGCGAACTCGCAGCCCGCACCGCCACGATGAACGCGCAGGAGACGTAGTGAGCACGAGAAGCAAGGGTGGCCTGGGACGCGGCCTCGCGGCACTGATCCCGACCGGCCCCGAGGCCGGACCGCGGCTCGGCAGCGCCGCCGCCGACGTGATCATCGGCAACGCGTCCGCCCCGGCGGCCACGGCGACCAAGACCGGCAAGGCGCCGGCACCCGCTCCGGTCGACGGTGCGGCACCGAAGGCCCCGGCGACCAAGGCCGCCACCGCCAAGACGGCGGCGGCGAAGACCACGAAGACGGCGAAGGCCGCCGCCCAGGCGTCCGACGGGGAGTCGGCACCCGGCCTCTCCCCCGTCGGCGCCATCTACCGGGAGATCCCGGCCGCGCAGATCGAGCCGAACCCGAAGCAGCCGCGCCAGGTGTTCGACGAGGAGGCGCTCGCCGAACTGGTCTTCTCGATCCGCGAGTTTGGCCTGATGCAGCCGATCGTGGTGCGCCGCGTCGCAGACGACCGCTACCAGCTGGTGATGGGTGAGCGACGGTGGCGGGCCAGCCAGCAGGCCGGGCTCGAGACCATCCCGGCGATCGTCCGCGAGACGAACGACGGCTCGATGTTGCGCGACGCACTGCTCGAGAACATCCACCGGGTGCAGCTGAACCCGCTCGAGGAGGCGGCGGCGTACCAGCAGCTGCTCGAGGAGTTCAACGTCACCCACGAGGAGCTGGCCGCCCGGATCGGGCGTTCGCGGCCCGTCGTGACCAACATGATCCGGCTCCTCCGGCTGCCGATCCCGGTGCAGCGGCGGGTCGCGGCCGGCGTGCTCTCCGCCGGCCACGCCCGGGCCCTGCTCTCGCTCGAGGCGGGCGCCGAGGCACAGGAACTGCTGGCCGCGCGGATCGTCGCCGAGGGCATGTCGGTGCGTGCCACCGAGGAGGCCGTGACGCTGGCCAACCGTGAGGATGCCGCCGCGCTCACTCCCCCGGTGAAGCGCAAGCCGATCCAGATGCCGGGCCTCCAGGACGTCGCGGACCGGCTGTCCGGGGCGTTCGACACCCGCGTCACGGTGAGCCTCGGCAAGCGCAAGGGCAAGATCGTCGTCGAGTTCGGCTCGGTGGACGACCTGCAGCGGATCGTCGAGATGATGGAACACCAGGGCGGCTCGTAGCGCCGGGTTCCCGGCACCCGACCACCCTCGGCCGATCCGTCACTGTGACACCACGACGGGTCGGCCGAGGCGTCCGCGGGGTTGGGTGATCGAATCATCTTTCCCACCAAGATGATTCGAGGGCGGTCCGATCTGGTCCGGCCGTCGGCCCGCCGATCGCCTATTCTGGAGGAAGAATAATGTGTCCCGCGGGCGTCCGATGCCCGCTGTCGGGTGTTGGAGGCTGGTTCACCGGTGTCGATGCGCATCAGCCCGCTCACGCTCGACGGACTCGACCAGCTTCCCCGGCACTCCCGCCGTTGTGTCTTCTGGGAAATGGACCCGGCCGCGGTGCAAAGCTCCCGGAGCTTCTCGGACCCCGAGTTCGAGAAGGAGGCCTGGCTCTCGATGGTGATGCTCGAGTGGGGGTCCTGCGGTCAGGTCGCCACCCTCGACGGACGGCCCGCCGGCTGCGCGCTCTACTCCCCGCCCGGCGACGTGCCACGGGCGAAGCTCTTCCCCACCTCCCCCGTCAGTGCGGACGCGGTCCTGCTGACCACGCTGCGGCTCGAACCGGCCGCGGAGCTGGACGGGGTGGGCCCGAGCCTGATGCAGGCCGTCGTGGGCGATCTGGTGCACCGCGGGGTGCGGGCGATCGAGGCATTCGGGATCGTCCGGGACGAGGACGAGGCTCGCGTAGGCCGACGTCCGGGGCCTGACTGTGCGCCCGCCGACTGCATGATCGACGCCGGTTTCCTGATCGACATGGGCTTCGAAGTGGTTGCGGCGCACCATCGTTACCCGCGGTTGCGGCTCGAGCTCAATCGCGACCACGGCTGGAAGGCGGACGTGGAGTCGGCGCTCGAGCGGCTGCTGATGACGGCCTCGCTGACGGTCGTCGACATCGAACAGAAGTCGACGGTCGGCGCGCACTGAGACCCGCCGCCCGTCGCCGACGGGCTCGGACTAGGCCGGGTCGGACTTCGCCAGTTCCTCGGCGAGCAGCTCCGCGAACGTGAACGTCCCGGTCGGCTGGTCGTCCTGTCCGAGCAGGTACAGCCGCTTGACCGCGATCAGGATCGCCTCGGCGATGATGTCCCGGTTTCGGGGGTTCACGAGCACATTGACGTCGGATTCGTTTGTGAGATAACCGATGTCGACCTGAACGGTCGGCATGTTGGTCAGCCGCAACAGATCCCACGACCGCCCGTGCGTGCGGCAGTCCTGAAGTGGTGCGCGAGCAACGATTTCGCGCTGGATGAAGCTGGACAGCACCTGCCCGATCCGCGAGGTGGCGCCGTGCGAGTTCCCGAAGTGGAAGCTGGCGACGCCGTTCGCGTGGGGGCTCACGCTGCTGGCGCAGCGCAGCGAGATCATCAGGTCCGCGTCGAACGTGTTGGAGATCTCGGCCCGGGACGTGACCGACGGGTTCGCGTTGTGCGGCCGGGACAGGAACGTCTCCATGCCCGTCGCGGCCATCCGGCCCTCGAGCCGACTGGCGAGGTCCCACAGGATCTCTGCTTCGGTGATCGGGCCGTTGGGCGTCTGGATCACCGCTCCGGTCGCCTCGCCGCCGAGGTCCGGGTCGATCACGATCCGCTTGCCGCTGAGCTGCGGGCCGGACCGACGGACCGACTCCTCCTCGGTGATCGCGTGCGGCGAGCCGCCGGTGACGCGGGTGCCGAGCAGTTCGAGCGAGCGCAGCGTCTGGGGTCCGCAGATGCCGTCGGAGGCGATGCCGATCTCACGCTGGAACGAGGACAGGCCCTCGTGGGTCTTCGGCCCGAAGTGGCCGTCCGCCCGCGCCGAGTAGAAGCCGAGGTCCTGCAGCCGGTTCTGCAGCGTCGCGACGTCGTCGCCGTACAGCGGTGCGGACAGCTGGTAGATCAGGGTGCGGGCGCCGAGGCGGTACGACGCCTCCTTGAGCCCGCGGTACGTTGCCGCACCGACCACGCCGTCGACCAGGAGGCCGCGTTGCTGCTGGAACGCGCGCACGGCGCTGTCGAGGTGGTGGTCGAACACGGCGTCCGGGGCCACCCACTGGGAGCCGTTGACCGC
Source organism: Rhodococcus sp. P4_C10 (assembly GCF_056402135.1). Classification (NCBI taxonomy): domain Bacteria; kingdom Bacillati; phylum Actinomycetota; class Actinomycetes; order Mycobacteriales; family Nocardiaceae; genus Rhodococcus; species Rhodococcus sp. P4_C10. The sequence goes on from NZ_JBFUHZ010000024.1 coordinate 27,974, forward strand.
GTCCCGGGGCGCCGTCGACATGCCGTTGTGCAGGAACCCCAGGCTGGAAAGGGTGCTGCGGACCTCGGCTACGGCGGGACCGTGATCGCCGTGACAGAGACGCTGCATACTTTCCGGTCCTCTCGTGGTCCTGGCACGTCGCGGCGGGGCGTCGCACACGCGTCGATTGTCGCAGAAACCCCCGAGGATTCGGCAATCTCGGGGGCTGCGGCGTCGGTTACAGGATGTCGGAAAGGTCCTTGAGCAGGGCAGCCTTGCCCTTGGCGCCGACAATCTGCTTCACCGGCTTGCCGCCCTGGAACAGGATCATCGTCGGGATCGACATGACCTGGAAGTCGCGGGCGGCGGCCGGGTTGGCATCGATGTCGAGCTTGGCGACGGTGAGCTTGTCGCCGTGCTCACCGGCGATCTCCTCGAGCACCGGCGCGACCATCTTGCACGGGCCGCACCAGGTCGCCCAGAAGTCGACGAGCACGGGCTTGTCGGAGTCGAGGACGTCCTGCTTGAAGGAGTCGTCGGTGATGGTGATCGTGTTCGACATGGTTGTCTCCTCAGGTGACGGGGTGGGGTCCGCGAGGCGGGTGGTGGTCAGGCCTCGGCGCCGACGGGGCGTTCGGCCGCCGCGAGCGTGTTGGCGGTGATGTCGCCCTTCTCGGCCAGCCAGCGCTCCGCGTCGATCGCGGCGGAGCAGCCGGTGCCGGCGGCGGTGATGGCCTGACGGTAGGTGTGGTCGACCAGGTCGCCGGCCGCGAAGACACCCTCGATGGAGGTCTGGGTGGTCGGGGACTGCACCCGCACGTAGCCCTCGTCGTCGATGTCGACCTGGCCCTTGACCAGCTCGCTGCGCGGGTCGTGGCCGATCGCGACGAACATGCCGGTGATCGGCAGGGTGGACTGCTCACCGGTGACGGTGTCGCGCAGCACCAGGCCGGTGACGCTGGTCTCGCCCAGCACCTCGACCGGCTCGGCGTTGGTCAGGAAGCGGATCTTCTCGTTCGCCTTGGCGCGCTCGAGCATGATCCGGGAGGCGCGGAACTCCTCGCGGCGGTGCACCAGCGTGACGCTGCGGGCGAAGCGGGTGAGGAAGGTGGCCTCCTCCATCGCGGAGTCGCCGCCGCCGACCACGACGATGTCCTGGTCGCGGAAGAAGAAGCCGTCGCAGGTGGCGCAGGCGCTGACGCCGCGGCCGAGGAGCTTCTCCTCGCCGGGGATGCCGAGGTAGCGGGCCGCGGCGCCCATCGCGAGGATGACGGCGTGCGCGTAGTAGGTCTCGCCGTTCGCGACGATGCGCTTGACGCCGCTGGACAGGTCGATCTCCTCGACGTCCTCGGTGCGGATCTCGGCGCCGAAGCGCTTGGCCTGCTCGCGCATCTCGTCCATGAGGTCCGGGCCCATGATGCCCTCGCGGAAGCCGGGGAAGTTCTCCACCTCGGTGGTGGTCATCAAGGCGCCGCCGAACTGGGTGCCCTCGAAGAGCAGGGGTGCCAGCTCCGCACGGGCCGCGTAGACGCCGGCGGTGTATCCGGAGGGTCCGGATCCGACGATGATGAGGTCTCGTACCGAGGTCGGGTTAGTCATGGGGCCTTCCGGGTTGTGAACGTTGCCTGGCTCAACAACAGACTAAGGGTTGATGTTCCCGGTGGCCCTGGATGTGGCGGCGAAGGTGAGGTACGGCTCGATCAGTTCCGCGGCCCGGGCCTGAACCGCGGCGGGGTCACCACCGGCCTCGACCTGCCGGGTCGCGGCGTGCACGACGGCGTTGATGAGCTCGGCGGTGGCGGCCGGGTCGGTGGCGCCGAGCTCGGTGAGCGCCGTCACCAGCGGGGTCACCAGCTTGCGGTGCAGCAGCGCGCTGGTCTCGGTCATCTTCTCGGTCGGCGCGATGGCGGCGATCGACGAAGCGATGGCGTGTTCCCCCTCGGCGACCAGGTCCAGGTTCGCGCGGACGTAGGCGAGGACCCGGCGGTCCGGTGCCCCGGCCGCGTCCATCTCCCGTTCGACCCGATCGGACCAGCGCGGGAAGGAGTCCTCGACCAGTGCGTCGAGCAGGTCCCGCCGGGACTTGAAGTACTGGTACATGCTCGACCGCGCCAGGCCCGCGCGCGCCGCGACCTCGGCGAACCCCGGGATGTCGGTGGCGCCCTCGGTGAGCACCTCGCGGGCGGCGTCGAGGAGGGCGCGCCGCTGCGCGGCGCGGTGCTGCGCCACCGTGGGCGCGCTGATCCGCGGCACCGCACCTCCCCTCGCCGGTGCGTCGGGTGGGCGACGCCTCATGTGTCGGTCCTGCGCCTGTCGGTCGTCGTGACGACGCGGGCGCAGCGGTCGAGGACATCGTAGTCGGGGGACACCGTCACGGTGGTAACCGCCGAGCGACGGCACTGCGCCACCACACATGTCGACTCCTTGGGGAGCGGCACCGTCAGCTCCCGACGGGGATGGCAAGGGTGCCAACAGGTTGTTGGGAAGATTGGCCCGGGAGGCTCGGCTCAGCCGGCGTGGCCCAGTGCCGGGTCGGGGAGGGCGGCGAGGGCCTCGCGGACCACGCACCGGGTGCCGGTGTAGATGGTCGGCATGCACTTGTTGCAGTGCACGCAGTTGCCCTCGGCGGCCTCGTCGTCTCGAAACTTGTTGACCAGGTTGGGATCCCGAAGCAGCGCGCGGGCCATGCCGACGAACTCGAAGCCCTCCCCCAGTGCGGTCTCGATGGTCTCGACCCGGTTGATCCCGCCGAGCATGATCAGCGGCATCGACAGCGCCTCCCGGAACTGGCGCGCGAACGGCCGGAAGAAGGCCTCCTCGAAGGGGTAGGTCGGAAAGAGGTGCGGGCCGTAGAAACGCAGCCCCATTCCCACCAGTTTCGGTTGCGACGCAATGAATTCCGCCATCGGGACCTCGCCGCGGAAGAAGTACATGCCGTTGAGCAGGGAGCTGCCGCCGGTGAGCTGCATGGCGTCGACGTGCCCGTCGGACTCGATCAGCCTGGCGATCTGCAGGCTCTGGTCCAGCCAGAGTCCCTTGGGGACGCCGTCGGCCATGTTGAACTTGACGGTGACCGCGACGGAGTCCCCCGCCGCGGCGCGAACCCGCTCGAGCACCTCGCGTGGGAAGCGGGAGCGGGCCGCCACACTGCCGCCGTACCGGTCGTGCCGCCTGTTCAGGTTCGGGCTCATGAAGCTGCTCAGCAGGTAGTTGTGGCCCAGGTGCACCTCGAGCGCATCGAACCCGGAGTCGACCGCGACCCGCGCCGCGTGTTCGAAGTCCGTGGCCACCTCGGCGAGCTGGTCGAGCGATGCGCCGCGGACCAAACCCATTGCGGGAGGACTGATCCGGGTGGACGGCGCCAGGGTCTTGGTGCCGTTGGAGAGGGTGTTGGCGACCAGTCCGGCGTGCCCGATCTGGGCCGCGGCCAGGGCGCCCTCCGCGTGCACGGCGTCGGTGAGCCGGGTGAGTCCCGGTCTGGTGGCCTCGTTCAGGACGAGGGTGTCGCGGTGCACCCGGCCCGACTCGGACACCGCGCAGTACGCGACGGTGGTCAACGCCGCGCCGCCGGCCGCGACCGCGCGGTGGAACTCGACGAGTTCGTCGGAGACGACGCCGCGCCGCATCACGCCCTCGAAGGTCGCGGCCTTGACGATGCGGTTGCGCAGGGTCAGGGGGCCGAGCCGGGCGGGCTCGAAGATCCGTCGGGCGCGGGTGGGTGCGGCGTTCATCGTGGAGGCGTCCTCGTTGCTGTCGGGCGGTCATTGCGATGCCATTGGACTCGTAAAGGGACACGGTATAGCCCGACGGCCCCCGATGGAAGAGAATTCGATCGATGACTGCCACCGGATCGGGCCGCCCCCGTGACCCCCGCATCGACGCCGCCGTGCTCGACGCCGCCCGCGACATGCTCGTCGAGGTGGGATACGACCAGCTCAGCCTGCGGGCGCTCGCGGCCCGGGCGGGTGTCAGCCGCGCCGCCATGGCGCGGCGGTGGGAGTCCAAGGCGCACCTGGTCCTCGACGCCGTCCTCGGCCTGGAGCCGGACCTGCGGCCGTTCGAGGGTGCGGACCGGGCCGGCTGGATCCGCTGGGTGGCCACGGGTAGTTCCGAGGTGTTCCGCAGCCCCGCGGTCCGGGCGGCGGTGCCGGCGCTCCTGGCCACGCTGCGCGACCACCAAGAACTGCGCGGGGCGGTGTGGCGGAACTTCAGCGGGCCCAGCGCCGCCATGCTGCCGCCCGCCGAGGGGTCCGGGGCCGAGGATCAGCTCGAGGCCGACGCGCTGCTGGCGCTGGGCGCGGGCGCCGCGATGTTCCTGTCGCTGATCGCGCCCGAGGTGGACACCCCGCAGATGCGGGCCAAGGTGCTCGAGATCCTGCTGTTGGCGGCCGGACCCGAGTGAACTTCCGCCGAACGGGCGGTTGTCGGGGCATCGGCCGAGAGCCGACCCCGGTAACCGCCCGTTCGGCGTTTGACGTCTAGCCGATGTCGGCGCGGGCCAGCGTCGCCGGGTCGGAGTCGGTGCATCCCGAGCCGACCACCAGCGCGGTGATCTGGGGTACCTGTGCCCCCGGGAAGAGCATCAGCAGCCCGGGGACACCCCGCAGGCGGACCGGACCGGAACCCAGCAGCGGGGTGGTCGGGTCCACGCCGTTGGCTCGCAGGCATCCGTCCCGGGCCCCCGGCGCCGACAGTGGGCCGAGGTCGGTACGGCCGAGCAGCCCGAGCGCGACCGTGGGTTGCAGGTCGGACCCGAGGTCCACGCTCGTGGCGGACGGGGCCGGCGAGTCGAGGGCGACGGCGGGCGTCGCGGGTCCGGTCTCGTCGTCGGGTTGGGTCAGCGCGAACAGGGCGCCGGCGGCGACGACCGCCACGGCGGCGGCCGCGGCGAGCAGTCGGACGGGCCGGCGTCGACGTTCGGTCCGCCCGGCCAGGGCGGAGACGGCGGCCGGTGCCGCGGCGCCGGCCACCTCGGCGGCCAGCGCGGCCTCGATCCGGGCGACCACCTCCGGCGGCGCGGGTGGCGGCGTCGTGTCGGTGGTGCGCAGCGCGCCGAGCTGCCCGCGCACGGAGTCGAGCGCGGCGAGGACGCGCTGGGCTTCCGGGTCCTGTGCGGACGCCACGCCAAGCCGATCCGCGAACTCCGGCGGCAGCGCCCCGGCGTGCAGATCGGCGAGCAGGTCTGGGTCGAAAGGGGGGTGCAGTGCATCCTCACCCTGGGCGACCATGACACCTCCTTTTAGTTGGAACGAACCGAAACTCGAACTCGAAACTACGTGAGCGAAACCGCTGACGCCCGTGCCCGTGACCCGCCGCGCCGATCGACCACCGCTACTGGGATTAGACCTCGTTGGCGTCGATCTGGTTCCGTCCAGCCTGCAAATAGCTCAACTCCTGGGCGAGCCGGTGCCGGGCCCGCGCGCACCGACTCTTCACGGTGCCCTCCGGTATCCCGAGCAACGCCGCGGCCTCGGCCACCGAGTACCCCTCGAGGTCGACCGCGACCACCGCGGCCCGCTGCTCTGGCGACAGTGTGAACAGCGCATCCTCGATGGCCATGGACGTCTCGCGGTCCGTCATGGCGTCGCGTGGATGGCTGGGTTCGTGCTGGTCGTCCTCCGGCAGCGGCACCGTCGGCCGGGCCTTGTTCCGCCGGATCCGGTCCAGACAGGCGTTCACCACGATTCGGTGCAGCCAGCTGCGCACCGCGGCGTCGGCGCGGAAGGTCGCGGCCGTCCGATGCGCGTTGAGCAGCGCCTCCTGCAACGCGTCCGCGGCGTCCTCCGGCGTGTAACTCGTCCGCCGGGCCGTCTGCCACAGATGGTCGTAGTGCCTGCTGAGCAGCTCCGAAAATGCGCGTGCGTCCCCCGACGCGTGCGCTGCCAGTAGCTGGGCGTCAGACATGCCCGCTCCGGCGATCCCCCTGTTGATTCGCACGCGAAATGTTAACCGACCATCGCGTCTCGAGTCCTGAAACTCGACCACATCGACGGCCGGAGGGCGCGCTGGGTGGGTCCCCGCGCTACGCGGTCTTGTTGAAGCCGACCTCGGAGATCGACGACTGGACCTTCCCGCCGTCCTCGGACAGCTTGGTCACCCACACCAGGATCCGGCCGACGTTGCCGTCGGTGGTGACCGGGATGGTGGTGACGCCCTTGCCGAGCACCGCCGTGCCGATCAACTGGGTCTGGTCCAGGGCCGAGTTGGCGCCGGGGGCCGTACGGATCTCGACGGTGGTGCCGGGGCTCGGCGAGTCGATCCACACGTTCCGCACCGCGGTGGGCTCGGCGAGGTCGACCATGAGGCCCACACCGGTCTTGAAGGACGGGAACTGCTGGAAGTAGGTGTCGGTGCTCCACTTGGTCGCCGTGTTGCCGTCGACCGCCAGCGCGGCGGTGCTCGGGTTGTCCGGCGAACCCTGCGGCGAGTAGACGGTGGCACCGGCCGGCGCCMCCGGGACCGCGGCCGCCGGCGGGGCCGCCGAGGCGGCCGTGGTGGTGTTTCCGTCGGGCTCGGCGGCGCTGGTGGTCAGGCCGATGTTCTGCTCGTTGAGGGGTTCGCTGGAACCGCCGCCCGCCAGCGCATTCGCCAGCCACCAGCCGAGGAACGCCAGCACGATCACGGTCAGGACGCCGAGGGCGGCCAGCGCCATCACCATCCGGTTGCTCTTGAGCCGTTCCGCCGCCGCCTGCTCGGGATCGCTCAGTGCGTGCCCGGACGCGCCCGCGGGGCGCTGGCCGAGCCGCAGTGCCGGCATCAGGTCGGTCTTCTGGTCGACGACCGACGCCTGGTCCAGCACGTGCTGCACGGTGGCGGCGGTGCGGATGCCGCTGCCCTGTTCGAGAGCGCGGATCGCCACCGCGGAGATCTCGAACGGCACCTCCGGGCGGATCACGCGAGGCTCGACGGGCACACCGTCGGAGCCGCGGTCCGCCGGGGGCATCCCGCCGACCGGCCCGGCGGGTGCACCCGCGGGCGCACCCGGCTCGCCGAGCGGCCAGCGCGCGGTGATCAGCGCGTACAACATGGCGCCGAGGCCGCGGACGTCGGTCGGTGCGTCCGCATCGGCGAGGGTGGCCGGGAACGCGAGGACCGCGTCGCCCGCCGCCGAGATACGGACCCGGTCTGGGTGGTCGATCGACAACGCGCCGCCGCTGCGGTGTGCGGCCTCCGCCGCGGACGCCAGCGCGCGAATGGCGCGGGAGGCGCCGATCGGGGACGGTGTCGTCTCGGACATCTCCTTGAGGGAGCGGCCCGGGGTCCACTCGGCCACCACGATGCCGCCGGAGCTGCCGCGGACCACGTCGAGGACGCGGGCGAGACCGGGCGAGTTGATCCGGCCCAGTCGGAGGGTCCGCGAGAGAACGGCCTGCGGGTCCTCGGCCACCTCTGCGCCGGTGCCGGCGCGCTGCTCGGCGTCGACGAAGGTCAGCGCCACCTCGCGGTCGAGCTTGATGTCGTGGGCCTGCCAGAACTTGAGGCCACGGGACCCGCCGTGCGGTGCCAGCAGCCGGTAGCGGCCACCGGCGACGGACGCGCCGGCGATCAGCTTCGGGCCGCGCGGCTGCCGGGGAGCGGTGTCCGCCGCGCCGACGCGCATCGGGGGCAGCGGCGGCGAGCCGATCGGGATGACGCCGGTGTCCACCATGAGGTCGCGCTCGGGGGCCTTGCGGACCGGGGCCGCCGGCCGGGACACCGACCGGGCCTCGCCCTTGCCCGCGTCGCCCTTGTCGGCGTCGGCACCGGTCTTGCCGGGTGCCGCGACAGCGGTCGAGGCCTCGGTGGGTTCGGTTGTGCGAGTTGTCGATCCGGGATCGGACGCGTGCGTCGTCGAACTACCGGTCTTGCTGCCGGCAACGTCTTCGTCGCTCACCCGCACTCCTTCACGCATCTGGCCGGAACCCTCCCTCGCAGTGATTGGCACCCCCGCAGGCCCTGGTCCAGGGTACGGGAGCTGCTGATCTTTCCTAAGTAGTACCTGAGTACGGCCGATCGCGGGAAGCAACACGGTGACGGCGTCGTAGTCGGGAATCGGTGTGAAGTCCTCGACGGCCACCGGTTGCGGCGACCGGCCGCGCGCCCGGTTCACCAGACGGGTGACCGCCACCGTGGCGGCGACCACCTCCGGGATGCCCGCGAACCGCAGCAGGGTGAACGTCACGCCGAGCATGAGCACCGCGCAGATCCCGACCTGGACGAAGGCGCCCGGGCCGCCGAAGCGGTCGCCGAGCTCGTCCAGGCCCAGCAGCTCCTCCGCGGTGAGCATCGCGATCGACCCGGCCAGCGAGGCGACGACGACCAGGAACGCGGTCTTGCCGACGTTCGCCATCCGCAACGACCCGAGGCTCCGCCGCAGCAGGATGGCGCCGATGATCGCGCCCGCCGTGAAACCGAGACCGTTCGCGACGCCGAGCAGGCTCACCACCTGGGTGTCGTCGGAGGCCACCACCGGTGCCAGCAGCGAGAGCCCCACCTTCACGCCGGTGATGCCGAGAATGATCCAGGTGGGGGTCCAGGCCTGCTCGCGGGCGTAGAAGACTCGCAGGTGGATCAGGACCAGTGCGTACGGGATCAGTGTGAACGCGGACCAGCTGACCGCGTGCCCGAGGCGCTCGGCGTCGGCCGCGCCGAAGTTGCCGTAGCCGAACAGCGCCTGGCCGACCTGCGGGCCGGCGAAAGTCAGGAACACCACCACCGGTACCAGCGAGACCATGGTCAGCCGGGTGGCGACGGACAGGTCGTCGACGACGGCCGGGGTGTCCTCCGCGGCGGCGTTGCGGCTCAGTCGCGGCATGATCGCGGTCAGGACGGTGACGCCGATGATGCCGTACGGCAGCTGCAGCAGGATCCAGGCCTGGTTGTAGATGACCGGCCCGGCCCCGTCGACGCTCGCGGCGATGCGGGTGCCGATGCTGAACCCGACCTGGCTGATCAGCACGTACAGCACGATGGCGACGCCCATGCCGGCGAACAGCCTGAGCCGGTCGTCGAGCCCCCACAGCGGCTTCAGGCTGATGCCCTGTCGTCGGATCGCGGGCAGCAGGGTGGCGGCCTGGGTGACCACGCCGAGGGTGACGCCGATCCCGAGGACCAGCAGCTGCGCGGTGGTGATCTCGTCGGACCCCCGCGACATCACCCAGAACACGCCGAGCACCACCAGCACGACGCAGTTGTTGAGCACCGGCGCCCAGGCGCCCGGCTTGAACACGCCCCGGGTGTTGAGGATCGCCGTGAGCAGCGCGGACAGGCCGTAGAACAGGATGGCTGGCAGCAACAGGTAGGCGAATTGGGTGGTCAGGACCGGGTCGACCTTGCCGTCTGACGGCAGGAACAGCCGCACCAGCAGGGGTGCGCTGAGCACCGCGACCACCGCGGCCACGCCGAGCACCAGGCCGGCGATGGTGAACAGCCGGCGCACGAATGCGGCGCCCCCGTCGTCGTCCTCCTTCTCGGCGCGGACCAGCACCGGGACCACGATCGCGGACAGGACCGCGCCGAGCACCAGCTCGGAGATCATGTTCGGCAGCTGGCTGGCGACGGTGAACGCGCTGGCGGTGACGGCGCCCAGCGTGGTCAGCAGCAGCACCTGCTTGAGGAAGCCGGTGATCCGGCTGACCATCGTGGCCACCGCGATCGAGCCGGTCGCGGCCATCAGCGACGAGTTCGAGTTCCCGGACTCGTCGTCCTCGGCCGTCTCGGGCTCGGGCGGATCGACGGGCGGCGGGGTGGCGGTGTCGGCGGGGCGCGGGTCCGCCGGCCGCGGCTGGACGGGGCGGGCCGGCCGGGTGGCCGCGGTCGGATTGGGGTCGCCGGGCTGGTAGCGCTGCGGCGCGGCGCGCTGTGGCGCGGGCTGCGGGCGGTACGGCTGGTCGGACTGGTGGAGCGGCCGGTACGGCTCGTGTGACTGCTGCGACTGCTGTGGCTGCTGTGGCTGTTGGGACTGCTGGGGCGGGGCGGGGCGGGGCGCGTGCTGCTGGGGGGCCTGCCGCCGCGGTTCGTCCTCGTGCCGGGGCAGTCCGGGCTGGGTCCGCTCCCAGGGTGCCGGCGGTGTGGGCGCGACCCTCCCGGGTCGCTGCGCCGCAGGACCTCCGGGTCGTTGCGCCGGCTCCGCTGCGGTGCCTCGGGGTCGCTCCGCCGGCTCCGCTGCAGTGCCACGGGGTCGCTCCGCCGGCTCCGCTCCTGGCGAACCCGGTGGTCGTTGCATGCTCCCCGTCATCGCGGTTCGTACCCTTCGTCTGCTCGGTCCGGCTGGCCCCGGAACCGGTGCCACAGCCGTCGTCCCGCAAGAAGCAACAGTAGTGCGCCCGCACAGCCGGTGATCACGGCCAACGCGCGGCCGTACGCATTCGTGCGGATCGAAACGGCGGTCGGCTCGCCGAGCTCGCGGCCGTTGACGGTGGTCATGGCCACGTCCACGATCATCTTCCCGGAGCCTTCGACCTTCGCCGGCACCTGCAGAGCCCGGCTCCCGCGGGCCGGCAGCTGCTGGTCCCCGATGTCGGTGACGGTCATCTCGGGTGGCGCCGAGACGTGCAGCTGGACCGTGATCCCCACCGGCAGGTCGTTGCGTGCCACCAGCAGCAGCGGGCTCTGCTCCGACGCCAGCGTGTACGCGCCGCCCGGCGCCAGCACGGTCACCGCGCCGTAGATCCGGTCCAGGGCCTGCCGGACCTGGGCGATCCGCAGGTCGGCCGCCACCGTCGCCGAGGCGCGGTCCCGGTCCCGGCGTCCGGAGGTGCTCATCGCCCGCAGCAGGTCCTCGTTCAGCGGCGCGGTGAACCGGACCGGGGTGAGGGCCGACTGCGGGTCGTTGACCAGCGTCTCGGTGATCGACTCGATCTCGGGGGCCGACGCGGACGCGCCGTCCTGCACCGACGTCGGTGCGCCGTCGCGGACCGCCTGTTCCGGGTAGGCGAGGTCGAGCGGGGGCGTCGGCATGTTGCGGTCCAGCACGTCGGCCAGCGGCCGGGAAGTGGCCAGGCCCGAGCGCAACATCGTCGAGACCGTGGACAGCATCGTGCGGGCCTCGTCGCCGTCGACGGACCACTCCTGCGGGGGCACCAGCAGCAGCGACCGCGGGTCCGGGTTGGCCATCCGGTCCTCGACGGGACGGGCCGTCAGCGACTGCCAGGTGACCGCGCCCAGCGCGTCCTGCAGCCGGGCCGTCCGGGAGTCGCCGGTCAGGTCGTACCGCGCACTCGCCGGCGTGTAGGTGGGCGTCTGGGGGGTGGCGCCGACGGCCGCGAGCGCGGTACCTGCGGGCACGTCGAACAGCGCGGCGTACAGCGGGCCGCCGTTGTTCCCGCCGTTCAGCGGCACCTTCGCCTGGGCACTGTTGCCCGCGACCGCGTTGGCGGCCAGCAGCACGGTCGGACCCAGGCCGTTGAGGGACGCCGCGGCCTCGGCGTCGAGCACCCCGGAGTCCGGCCAGGTCAGCCCGCGCAGCGATGTCACCCCGAGGGTGCCGTCGACGATGTCCGCCGGGGTGGCCAGCGCCCGCGCCACCAGCGTCGGGTCGCCGACGCGGTGCAGCGCCGCGAGGTCGACCTGGGCGAACGGGACGGCGGTGGTGCACATCCGCGAGGCCAGTGCCTTGAGCCGGTCCAGCCACGCGGCGGCCGCCGCCTGCCCGGTACCGCTGTGCGCGGCGCCGGTCGGGTCCGCCGGGTCGTCCACCACCAGGTATCCGCGGGTCATGTTGCTCACCGTGATCAACAGGTCGGGGTCGACGGCCAGGCACATGCTCTGCGCCAGCTTGTGCTCCCGGTCGATGCCGTCGCCGGTGGCGAACTCGGCCGCCGCGAGCAGCTGCTCGAGCCGGCCGCCGTCCGCGAGGGAGCCGGCCAGGTCGTCGTCGACCAGCCGCACCTGCTCGTCGGTGGAGCCCGGAATTCCCGCCGCCAGCCGCGGACGGTCGGCCAACGGCCACATCAGCGTCACGGCCACCGGGTCCGCGGTCGACGGCGGCACCGGTGCGGCGTCGGGTTCCTCGGCGCTGGGGTCGCGGGGCAGGCCGAGCACCGGCAGCAGGAAACGGGCGTCGTCGAGCCGTGCCGTGCCGCCGTACTCGGGGGTGCCGTTGACGTTCACCAGCAGCGGGTAGACGCCCGGGTCGGTGATGTCGAGGGACGCCCCGGTGGCCGAGCGCAGCGGCAGGGTGAGGGTGAACGGGACCGACCTGCCGACGTCGAGCTTCTCGGCGATCGAGTCGAACGCGCCGACGGTGTCGAAGTTCTCCTGGTCGGCGGTGAGCACGGTCCGCAACTGCGCGGGCGCCGCGACCTTCGGGGCCCGTTGCAGGCGCACCTGCACGTCCTCGACCGGCCGGTCGCCGACATTGGTGACGGTGCCCCCGACCGTCACGAAAGGGTCGCTGGAGGTGGTGACGGCGTTCGGCGCGACCGAGTCGACGGACAGCGAGACGAACTGCTGCTGGGTCCCGCGGGCCGCGGCGGGCGCGGTACTCGTCGCCTGCGCGCCGGTGGTCCGGGCGCCGGACGTCGGTGTGGTCGGGGTGGGGCTCCCGCTGCTGGGCGCGGCGATGCTCGGTGCGGTGAATCCGAGCGGTGCGGCGGCCAGCGCCAGTGTGGTCAGGGTCGTCGCGGTGAAACGACGCAGGGCTGTCCTCATCCGTGCTTTCCGGTCGTCTCGCGGGACCCGCCGCCGCGCACCGGACCCCGGCGTGTGGTGGTCACCTCGCGGGACCCGCGGTTGTCGTGCGGGATCGGGCCGGGCAGGGGACGCGGTGTCGGGGAGTCAGCCATCCGGTCGATCAGCGCCCCCGCGACCTCGGCGAGCCGGCGTTCGTCGGCGTACGCCAACCGCGACCCGAGTTCGAGCAGCGGCACCCACGCCACCTCCGTGACCTCGACGTCCTCGTCGCTGAGCTCGCCGCCCTGGAACCTGAGCAGGTAGTGGTGCACCGTCTTGTGCACGCGCCGGCCGTCGGTGACGAACCAGTAGTCGATGCTGCCCAGTTCGGCGAGCACCGTGCCCTGGATGCCGGTCTCCTCGGCCACCTCACGCATGGCCGTCTGCTCGGCGGTCTCCCCCGCCTCGATGTGTCCCTTCGGCAGCGACCACAGCAGCCGGCCCCGCCGGTCGGTGCGCCCGATCAGTGCCGCGCACTGCTCGTCGCGGGGGCCGTCGAGCCCGTCGACCACCAGGCCGCCGGCCGAGGTCTCACGGACGGTACGCATGCGCTGGTTCGTGCGTTCGCCGTGCGCGCTTCGTCGCCGCGGGTTGCGGCGACTGCGATTCGCACGTTCGGCAGCAGACACCCAATCAATACTAGTTGGCCCGCGGGACCTGCCCCGAATCCCACACCGCGGCGCCACCCTGCTCGCTCCGCAGGCTCCGCTGCTCCCCCACCCTGCTCGCTCCGCAGGCTCCGCTGCTCCCCCACCCTGCTCGCTCCGCAGGCTCCGCGACGGCGCCACCCTGCTCGCTCCGCAGGCTCCGCGACGGCGCCACCCTGCTCGCTCCGCAGGCTCCGCTCGCGCCGGTAAGCTGCACAGTCGTGGTTTCCCCAACTCCAGACGCCGACCGACGCGCCCGACTGCTCTCGGCCGCGACCGCGACCCTGCGCGACCTCTCCGAGGTGCTGACGCCCCTCGGTGCGAGGTTCGCCGCCGCGGGCCACGAGCTGTACCTGGTCGGTGGCAGCGTCCGGGACGCGGTTCTCGGCCGGCTCGGCACCGACCTGGACTTCACCACCGACGCGCGACCGGAGCAGGTGCAGGCCCTGCTCAAGGGCTGGGCCGACAACCAGTGGGACACCGGCATCGCCTTCGGCACGATCAGCGCCGCGAAGGCCGACCAGCAGATCGAGATCACCACCTTCCGCACCGACGCGTACGACGGCGTCACCCGGAACCCCGAGGTCCGCTACGGCACCAGCCTCGAGGAGGACCTGGTGCGCCGCGACTTCACCGTCAACGCGATGGCCGTGCGGCTCGGCGCGGACGGCACCCAGGAGTTCGTCGACCCGCTCGGCGGGATGGACGCCCTGCTCGCCGGCGTGCTCGACACCCCCGCCGCCCCGGAGATCTCGTTCAACGACGACCCGCTCCGGATGCTGCGCGCGGCGCGGTTCGTCTCGCAGCTCGGTTTCGCGCTGGCCCCGCGGGTCCGCGAGGCGATCGTCGCGATGGCCGACCAGATCGACCGGATCACCGCCGAACGTGTGCACGCCGAGCTCGACAAGCTGATCCTCGGCGAGTACCCGGTCGACGGCATCAACGTCATGTGCGAGACCGGCCTGGCGGCCCGGGTGCTCCCCGAGATCCCGGAGATGGAGCTCGAGATCGACGAGCACCACCAGCACAAGGACGTCTACCAGCACTCCCTCACCGTGCTGCAGCAGGCGATCGACCTCGAGGACGGCGACCCGGACCTGGTGCTGCGCTGGGCGGCGATCCTGCACGACATCGGCAAGCCCGACACCAAGCGCAACGAGCCCGGCGGCGGCGTCAGCTTCCACCACCACGAGGTGGTCGGCGCCAAGATGGTCCGGCGCCGGATGAGGGCGCTGAAGTACTCCAAGCAGATGATCGACGACGTCGGCCAGCTGGTGTTCCTGCACCTGAGGTTCCACGGCTACGGCGAGGGCCAGTGGACCGACTCGGCGGTGCGCCGGTACGTCAACGACGCCGGCGACCTGCTGCCGCGGCTGCACAAGCTGGTCCGGGCCGACTGCACCACCCGCAACAAGCGGCGCGCCGCCAAACTGCAGGCCACCTACGACGACCTCGAGCAGCGGATCGCCCGGCTCGCCGAGCAGGAGGACCTGGCGCGGGTGCGCCCGGACCTCGACGGCAACGCGATCATGGAGCTGCTCGGCATCCCCGCCGGCCCCGAGGTCGGCAAGGCCTGGAACTTCCTCAAGGAGCTGCGCCTGGACCGCGGCCCGCTCAGCCGCGACGAGGCCGAGGCCGAGCTGCTGAAGTGGTGGCAGCAGCAGACGTAGGCTGGTTCCCGGGCGCCCGGTGCGCCCACCGGAGGAGTCCGCTCATGACGACGGATCTGCAGGCCTGGCAGGCGCGCGGGCGGTACCTCACCGTCGGCGCGGACCGCATCTTCGTCGTCGAGGTGGGGGCGGGCGCCGGCCCGCCGGTGGTGATCGTGCACGGGTTCCCCGGTTCGTCGCACGACTTCGCGCGGGTCGCGGAACTGCTCGGCGCCGGCCGCCGGGTGGTCCTGCTGGACCTGCTGGGCTTCGGGCTCTCCGACAAGCCTGCGGTCGCGCGCTACTCGCTCTTCGAGCAGGCGGACCTGGTCGAGACGGTGTTGGCGCGGTTGGACATCGGTCGGTGCATCCTCCTCGGCCACGACATGGGCGACACCGTCGTCGCGGAGCTGATGCACCGCCACAACCACGGCGGACTCGGGTTCGTGGTGGAGCAGGTTGTGTTGACCAACGGCTCGATCTTCATCGACCTCGCGCAGCTGACGCCCGCCCAGCGGGGGATGCTCCGGTTGCCGGGGCGGGCGCTGCCCATCTCGCCCCCGCGACGCCTGCTCGCGCGTTCCCTCGAGCGCAGCTTCTCCCCCGCTGCGCCGGCGCCGCCGGGCGCGATCGACGCGCTGGTGCAGGCGATCGAGCGCAACTCCGGCGGCCGACTGCTGCCGCGCCAGAACCGCTACCTCCTCGAGCGGCGTCAGCACCAACCGCGGTGGACCGCGGCGCTGGTGGAGTACGCCGGCCCGCTGGGCCTGGTCTGGGGCGCGCTCGACCCCATCGCGACGAAGGACATGCCGGCGCACCTGCTCGACCTGCGCCCGCAGACGCGGGTGACGATGCTCCCCGACGTCGGGCACTGGCCGTCGCTGGAGGTCCCCGAGCGCCTCGCGGAACTCGTCGAGCAGCTGCTCGGATGAGCCGAAAAACGTTGCGTCAGTTCAGCTTCGCGTGCATCAGGTAGACGTTGTAGCTGTCCCACTCCGACATCGTGAAGTACAGGTCGTCCTCGGTGGACCACGGGTGGATGAAGCCGCCGTACATCTTGGGGTAGTCCGCGGCGCGCACCATCGGCACCCCGGCGGTCCACGCGCCCTGCGGACTGTCGGCCTGCCGCAACACTATTGCGCCGGCCACGGTGTCCAGGTAGCTCATCTGCCAGAGGTCGCGCTCGGCGTCGTAGCGCACCGACAGCTCGGCCGCGGTACCGGACATCACCGGGGTGGGTGACGCCTCCCCGACGGGGCTCCAGGTGCCGTCCACCCAGTACTGGTACGCGGACTTGTTCAGCACCTGGTCCTTGGGCGCCCGGGCCAGCGCGACGGTGCCGAGCCGGCCGTTCGGGGTGCCGAACATGTACACGTGGTCGCCGGCCGGAACCATGCTGGCCACCTGGAAGTGGTTGCGCCCGAACAGGTTCTCCCAGTTGGCGTACGGGTCCTTCGTCCAGGTCTGGCCCCGGTCGTCGGAGTAGGCGATGCCGCCGCGGTTGGTGTACCACATGCCGGGGACCATGCTCCAGCGCCGCACCGACATGTAGCTCATGTACTGCCGGTCGCCGATCGCGAACCCGGACGTGGGGATGGTCGTGGTCTCCCAGTTCTTGACCTTGCGGCTGCCGAGCACCTCGACGGCGTGGCAGCGGCTGTCCTGCACCATCGAGTCGATCGTCATGCCGTCGGACAGGTCGCGATCAGTGCTGTGGCCCAACACATTCGACCGCCAGTCGGAGCCGTTGGCGCCGGGCGGAGTCCAGCCCTTGCCGAAGGTGTCGCCGAACACCACGGACACCTCGCCGGGGCCGGACTCCCAGGTGATGCCGAGGTCGGTGCCGTTGACCTGCCAGCGCTTGTCGGTGCGGTTGATCGACCCCTGCCCGGTGAGCTGGGCGATCAGGGAGACCTCGCCGACCTCGGCCGCGGGCGCGACCGGAGCGGCCGGGCCGGGTTCGGTGGGCGGCGACTGCGGCGTCGGTGCCGGGGGCAGGGGCTGGGCGGGGCCGGGGATCGGAATCGGGATCGGCTCGGGGTCGGGGCCGATGGAGATCCGCGGCACCTGCAGGCCCAGCGAGCCGGAACCCGACCCGGACGAGCCCGCCGAGGACCCGGACGAGCCCGAGGAACTCGACCCCGACGAGCTCGCGGAACCCGACCCGGACGACTCCGACGAGCCGGCGTCCGGCTGCTCCGGTGCGGGGTCGGTGAGGTCCGGGCACGGGTCGGCACACGGGTCGGCGGGCAGCGGTGCCTGCGGCACCCGGGTGAGGTCCTGGGGCGGATCGGGGACGGGCACCGGGACGATTTCCGGCCACGGGTACTTGAGGTCCAGGCTCGGCGGCCCCGTGGTCTGCCCGCTGTCCGCGGCCGACGGGTCGAAGCCGGTCTCGCCGCAGGCGTTGGTCGGCGCCGCGGTCGGCGCGGCCGTGGCAGGCGAGTCGGTCAGCAGCGAGCCGGAGATCGCGAGGGTCAGCGCGCACAGTGGTGCACCGATACGACGGATCACAACGCCCCCAGTCCATTCCACGATCGCTCGGCGCTGCGGTACGCCGACCTCGAGGTGTCTGGAGAAAGTAGCAGAGGCTGACCGGAAGATTCGTCACCAATTCCCGGCGGTCACCCAGTTGGACCTACCGTCGCGGGCCGATCGAACGACCGACCCGCCGGGCGGCGAGTTTCGGGCCGGCAGGCAGCGTCGGGCTCAGCTGCCAAGTCCGGTCGACAGCTTGTCGACCACGTCGAGGATGGTCTTGAACGCTCCGAGCAGATCAGACAGGTCTGACGATGACATGTATTTCTCCTTCTTGCCGAGTGGTGACTTCTTCTAGTCGTGCGGACGGTTTCTCGTGTTCTGGCAAGACGTCGACCCAAGTCGTGTCGTCGTCGACTCCGGTCGGCGCGAGGCAAAGAAGTCGGCCCAGGACTCGATGTCGGGATGGTCCTTCAACAGGGCCCTGCGCCGGCGTTCGGTCATCCCGCCCCACACCCCGAACTCGGTGCGACTGTCGAGGGCGTCGGCGCCGCACGGCGCGGCCACGGGGCAGTGGCGACAGATCGTGACCGCCTCGTGCTGGGCGGCCCCTCGCACGAACATCCGGTCCGGGTTGTCGATGCACCGCGCGAACGCTCGCCAGGTGGCGGGGATCTCGGGCGATTGTGTCGCCGCGGGGCCACCAATCTTGATGCTGCTCATAGCGCCTGTCCTTGTTCTGCGGGAAATCCGGTGCGGTGCTGAGTGTGCGAGTCAAAATTCGCGTGACCACGACAAGGGGAAGAGTAGGGCGAAGAGTTAAACGCCAGACTGCCGTCAGATTACGCATCCTGGACGATCGTCCAGGATTTGAATGAACGCATGACGCCCCATGCACGGCCTGCTTGGCGTCGTGTGGCAACGCGACGGGCCGGCCGGGCGGCGCTCTACCCGGACGGCCCGGGGTCCATTGATTAAGTGACTGCTCAATGTATTATTCCTCCGGAGGCGAGAGGAGTGCCGAAATGCGCACGGTTGACGTTGACGCCCGAGCGGCGAAGGCAGCGGCGATCCTCGACGCCGCGGCACGGTGCTTCGCGGAGCGTGGGTTTGCCGCCACGCGGACGGCGGACATCTGTGCGCTGGCGGGAATGAGTTCGGGCAACCTGTTCCACTACTTCCCCACCAAGCATGCTGTGCTGTTGGCTCTCGTCGAGCGCGACGGTGCCGAGACGAACGCGTCGATGGCGGAGCTGGCCCAGGCGGACGACCCCTTCGGGGCACTGCTCGTCCTGCTCGACGAGGTCTGCCGACTCGCCGGGGATCCGGTGTATTCCGGTCTGGCGTTGGAGATCTCGGCGGTGGCGCATCGCGACGACGAGGTCGCGGCGCGTTTCAAGGCCAATGACATCGCGTTCCGGGGTGGCCTCGCTGCGCTGGTGCGCAGGGCGGATGCCGCAGGTCAGCTGAGCACCACGTTGTCGGCGGAGCACGCGGCCACCTGGCTGGCCGCACTCGTCGACGGCATGTTCGCGCGGGTCGCGGCCGATCCCGATTTCGACGCACCCGCACAGGCCGCCGTGCTCCGGCGCGTCGTCGCGCAGCTGCTCGGAGGCGTCGTCGCGTGAGCGACCGGACCGAAAACGTTGCGGTGTCGGGTGAGTCCGCACCGCCGCCTCGGCTCCTCAACGTGGATGCGCTTCGGGGGTTCGCCCTGTTCGGCATCCTCGCGGTCAACATCTGGGCGTTCGCGGACCCCTACTACGCATCGCCGTCGTCGAACCCGGCCTTCGACTCCGGGCTGGACCACGCGCTGCGCTTCGTGGTTGCGCTGCTGTTCGAGACGAAGTTCTACCTGCTGTTCTCGTTCCTGTTCGGGTACAGCTTCACCCTGCAGATGGCGGCCGCGGAGCGCACCGGGACCGCCTTCGTACCCCGGATGTTGCGGCGCCAGGGCGCGCTGCTCGTCATCGGACTGGTGCACGGCGCGGTGCTCTACTACGGGGAGATCCTCTCCACCTACGCGGTTCTGGGGCTGGCCCTGCTCGCCTGCCGGGGGATGTCCCCCGCCCGGGCGATCAAGGTCGGCATCGGTGTGGTGCTTGCGGTCGGCGTCGTCTGGATGCTGCTGGGGCTGGCGCAACTCGCCGAGGGTGACGCCGGCGGCACCCCCTCGTCGGACGTGACGGCCAAGCTGGTCGGATTCGGTGGCGATGCGGCAGCGACACTCGGGTTCCACTCCGGGCACCTTCCCTCGACGCTCGCGGCGGTAGCGGCACTGCAGGCGCCGAGTGCGATGGCGATGTTCCTGTTCGGGTTCGCCGCGGGCCGGCTGCGGGTGTTCGCGGACCTGGACGGGTACCGGCCGCTGATGCGCCGAATCCTGTTGCTGGGGTTGCCGGTCGGGTTGACGGGCGCGGTCGCGTACGCGCTGGCCGCGGCCTACGCGCCGGGTGGAGGCCTTGAGACGTTCGCGTTCGGCCTCGGCCAGCTGACGGCCCCGGGGCTCACCGCGTCGTACGTCGTGGCCGCCCTGCTGCTGTTCCAGACCGTCCGGGGCGGACGGATCGAGAGGGCGCTGGCCCCGATGGGCCGGATCGCGCTGACCAACTACCTGCTCCAGTCGGTGGTGCTTGGCGTGCTGTTCACCGGCTACGGCCTCGGGCTGGTGGACCGGCTGTCGCCACCGGTGGTCCTGGCCGTTGTGCCGGCGGTCTTCCTGTGCCAGGCGGAGCTGAGTCGACGGTGGCTGCGCGGGCACCGTTACGGCCCCGCGGAGTGGGTGCTGCGCGCCGCCACCCTCGCCGCGATCCCGCCCTGGCGTGCGCGGTAGCGGAACCTCAGGGCACCCTCCCGCGTCCAACACGTATGGGCTTCGTGGTGGAGTACGCGTTCGGAACCGGCGACGGCGACCCGTCCGTCTGGGAGTCGGTGGCGGACTTGGGCATCGGTGCCGACGACGCGACCGACGCGGTCCGCCTGGACTTCGACGGCGACGGCCTGCTCGACGACGCCATGTGGGACAGCGACGGGGACGGCCGTGCCGACCGGTCCGTGCTCGACGTGGACGGCCCCGGCACCCGATACTTCACCGACCCGAGCGGCCTGGGGACCTGGGACCACGAGGTGCCCGGACCGGCCGACGAGTGGGAACCGGAACCGGCGGGGTGGTCCTGGGGCCCGGACCCGCACTCGGTGCTGGTGGACGAGGACCGTGACGGGACGTCGGAGGTGACCGTGTCGGACACCGACGGCGACGGTCGCCTCGACGCCGTCCGGCGACACCCGCCGCGGCCCGGCGACTGACCGGCGGCCGGGGCGCTACCGCCGCAGGGAGTTCGCGGCGACCGCCGCGAGGCCGAGCGCGTACACCCCGGCGCCGGCGAGCACCAGCCCCAGCGACCGGCCGTCGGGCGCGATCACCGTCGCCGCCGCGGCGATCGCGGCGATGAACGCGACGTTGAACACGGTGTCCTGCAACGCGAACACCTGTCCCCGGCGGGCGTCGTCGATGTCGATCTGCATGGCGGCGTCGCCGGTGAGCTTGATGGTCTGGCCGGCCAGGCCGAGCAGGAATGCGCCCGCCAACAGCATCGGCTGGGTGAGCGCGGAGATGAGGGTCAGCTGCACGACGATGGCGGCCACCAGCGCCAGCGCGACCGTGCGGGGCCGGCCGAGCCGGGGTATCAGGAACGGGGCGAGGGCCGCGGCCAGCAGCATCCCGGCCGCGGTGGCGCCGACCGCGACGCCGAAGCCGGCGAGGCCACCCGGCAGCGAGCCCTGGGCGGCGGGGTCCCGCAACACCAGCACCATCACCAGGGTGTCGATGCCGAACACGATCCGGTGCGCCCCGATGCCGCACATCGCGGTGGTGACCCCGGGCGCCCGCCACACCGCCGTCGCGCCGGTTCGCAGGCCGGCCGCGACGGCGCGCACGGCGGCCCTCCGGGTGGGTGCGGCCGTGGGTCGGTCGGCATCGCCGGGGCCGAGACCGCGCGGGGCGAACCGGGCCGCGGCGACGGCGCCCACCGCGGAGC
>NZ_JBFUHZ010000025.1:0-60826 GCF_056402135.1 Rhodococcus sp. P4_C10
GAGTTCTCGTACAAGGTCGGTGCGAACTGCGATCGTGACGTCGCGATGAACACGTGGACGGACTACTCCGGGTCGCTGGGTTCGGGTAGCTACCCGAACAAGGGCACGACCGTGACGGTGAGCAAGAACGTCACCACGACGGCGTTGGCGGCGGTGCCGGCGGGTGTGAAGGTGGGCCAGTCGGTTCCGCTGAGCGCGACGGTCACCGGTGGTGTCGACGGCAACATCGTCGAGTTCTACGACGGGACCACCAAGCTCGGTCAGGGTCCGCTTGCGGCCGGCAAGGCGACGTTCGCGTGGACGCCTGCCGCCGCCGGTGGTCACAGTCTGACGGCGAAATTCCTGGGCACGGCGAAGGCCAACGAGTCGGTCTCGGTGGCGCAGAACGTTCCGGTGGCCGCGGTGGACGTCGTCACGACGACGTCGGTGACCGGTCCGGCGACGGCGGTCGAGGGCGCGGACGTGACGTTGAACGTGCAGGTCTCCCCGGCCCCGAGCGGTGGCACGGTGCAGTTCAAGGACGGCGCGACCGATCTCGGTGGTCCGGTGGCTGTGGGCGTGGATGGCAAGGCCGGCATCAGCCAGGCGCTGGCTGTGGGCGACCACAGCATCACCGCCGTCTTCTCAGGTGCCGGTGAGTTCCTGACCTCCACCTCCGGCGCGCACTCCGTGACGGTGTCCCCGGCGGCCCCGGCCGACGTCGCAACCACCACGACCGTCTCCGGTGCGGCAACCGCCCAGACCGAGACCCCGGTTGCGCTGTCCGCCACTGTTTCCCCGACGCCGGCCGGTGGCACGGTGCAGTTCAAGGACGGCGACGCCAACATCGGTAGCCCGGTGGCGGTCGGTGCCGACGGCAAGGCAGCGACCACCGCGTCGTTCGCGACTGCCGGCGCGCACGAGATCACCGCGGTGTTCTCCGGCGCAACCGGATTCATCGCGTCCACCTCGGCGGCACACACCGTGACGGTGACCGCCCCGGCTCCGTCGGACGTCCAGACCGCGACCACCCTCACCGGTCCGGTCACGGCGTCGACGGGCGTCGCGGTGACGTACGAGGCGAAGGTCGCGCCGGCTCCGACCGGCGGCACCGTGCAGTTCTTCGACGGTGACACCGCCGTCGGCGACGCCGTGACCGTCGGCGCCGACGGCAAGGTGTCGCTCACGCACACCTTCGCAGTGGCGGGCACCAGCACCCTCAAGGCCGTGTACGGCGGCACGAACGGTTACGTCGGCTCCAGCTCCGACGTCGTGACCGTCACCGTGACCGGCGAAACCCCCGTGGACCCGGGCGCCGGTGGCGGCATGGGCTCCCTCGGCGGGCTGTTCGGTTCCTCCTAGCCGGTCGGGACCGGCAGCTCGGCACGACTTCCGCAGCGCCCCGTCCCGGTCTCGCGACCGGGGCGGGGCTATGGAGCACAGGATGAGTGACACCGAATTGCGCACGGCGATTCGCAAGTTGCGCGCACGTGCCGACGATGCCCGCAGCCGCGACGATGCCGAGGCGGCCAAGACCATCGAGAAGACGATCCACGAGTACCAGGACGAGATGTCGACCCGGCTGTAAGCCGGTGTGCCCAAGCCGATCCGGGTTGATTCGGTGGACCGGCCCTCGTCTCGAGGTGCCGCGAACCCCGGTCGTGTGAATCGAGGACCACCCCTGCCCGCGTGCGTAGACTCCGCTTGACCGATCAGCGCGACGGGCAGGGGATTCAAGGGTGAAGGACATGCAGGGCAAGAAGTGCCTGATCACCGGTGCGGGCAGCGGTATCGGCCGCGCCACCGCGCTGGCCTCGGCGCGCGAGGGCGCCGACCTGTACCTCACCGACATCAACGCCGAGGGACTCGCGGAGACCGTCGCGCTGGTCACCCGAGCGGGTGGGCGGGTTGTCGAGTCGCGGGATCTCGACGTGTCCGACTACGAAGCGGTCGCCGCCTGGGGCGAGGACATCCACGCCGCCCACGGCAGCATGGACGTGGTGATGAACGTGGCCGGCATCTCGGTCTGGGGCACCGTGGAGAACCTCGAACATCGGCACTGGAAGTCGATGGTCGACGTCAACCTGATGGGGCCGATCCACGTCATCGAGACCTTCGTGCCGCCGATGGTCCGAGCCGGCAGGGGCGGTCACCTGGTGAACGTCTCGTCCGCTGCGGGCCTGCTCGGCCTGCCCTGGCACGCCGCCTACAGTGCCAGCAAGTTCGGGCTGCGCGGGGTCTCGGAGGTGCTGCGCTACGACCTCAAGCGGCACCACATCGGCGTCAGCCTGGTGGTCCCGGGCGGGGTGAACACACCGTTGGTCGGCACCGTGCAGATCGCCGGCGTGGACCGCGACGATCCACGGGTGCGAAAGTTCGCGCACCGGTTCGAGAAGCGCGCCGTCTCGCCGGAGAAGGTGGCGGACTGCATTGTGCGGGGTATCAAGAAGCGCCGCTATCTGGTCTACACGTCCAACGACGTCCGCTTCGGTTACTGGTGGGCCCGCAAATTCGCGCCGCCCTACGAGCTCGTGATGCAGAAGGCCAACGACCAGTTCAGCAAATTCCTCGACTAGATCATTGCCTCTGACGGGGCCACGGGGCATCCGGCCCTTCTTTTGTGCTGTAACACAAGCGTCCATCTAGTTCGTCGAAACCCCGGTCGTGTCGGGGATCACCGTGGTCTACTACTGCTCGATTCGATGCACTTCCAGGCAGTTGCGGGTCGCCTCAGTTGCGGATCCTTCGGCTGCGGAGTGCACTCGGCCGCGCCGTGCGAGCGTGCGTCGGGATTCGACGACAACGTTGGGCCTCCCGTCTGTTGTGGGGTGCCCTCCATTACGGGGAGGAAGTTCATGTCGGGCAAGAATGTGCGTCGCGGGATGGCGACGGTAGGCGCGTTCGCCGTCGCCGCGGGGTTCGTGGTGACAGGAGGGACGGGCCTGGCGGGTGCGGCGCCGGAAACGATCAACCTCTCGGACGGCGGCTTCGGGTTCGCCCGGACGGTGAGCAACACCGCGCCGCTCGAGGGCGAGACGGTGACCGTGACGACCACGGTCACCGGCACCGGCATCGTCGACTGGCTCGAGGACTACCGCCCGACCTGCATGACCTACAAGACCGACTCCGTGAGGGTGGCCGGGTTGCCGGTTCCGGTCGCAAGCATCGGCCCCGGGCTGACCCGGGTGGCCGGCAGCTGGGACGCGGCCACGTCGCCGACCTTCTCCTTCCAGTACCTGGTCGGTGCCAACTGCCCGCGTGAGGCGGTGCAGACCACCGGAATCAAGTACGGATCCGGTACCGCCACCGGTTCCTTGGACAAGGCGGGCCCGTCGATCAACGTGCCCAAGAACGTCACCACCACCGTGCTCAGCCCCGTTGCCCCGGGTAGGGCCGGTATCGCGACCAAGATGAACGTCCAGGTGCTCGGCGGCCGCGAAGGCGACCTCGTCAAGTTCTACTCGGCCACCACCGAGATCGGCTCCGTCGCGCTCGACGCGGCGGGCAAGGCCTCCTACAACTGGACCCCGGCCGCCACGCAGGCGGGCGAGCATCAGATCACCGCGACCTTCCCCGCGACCCCGTTCGCGGCCGAGTCGTCCTCGGCCGCGCAGACCGTCACGATCGAGCCGGGCAACCAGAGCACGGTCACGACGGTGAGTGTGCCGGCAGCGGCGCAGACCGGCTCCGAGGTGATCTTCGACGCGCAGGTCTCGCCGTTCCCGGGCGCCGGAACCGTCACGTTCAAGGTCGGTACCACTGAGCTGGGGACCGTCCCGGTCGGTGCCGACGGCAAGGCCAGCCTGATCCAGACCTTCACGGTGCCCGGCGACAAGTCGGTGACCGCGGTGTTCTCCGGTGCCCCCGGATACCTTGCGTCGACCTCGGCACCCCAGGTGATGCGGATGACCGAGCCGGGCGCCACGGACGTCGCCACCACGCTGACGCTGGCGGTGCCGGCGATCGCGCAGAAGGGACGGGTGGTCTTCCTGTCCGCGGACGTGTCCCCGAAGCCGGTCGGCGGCACGGTGCGGTTCTTCAGTGGCGTCGAGCCGCTCGGCAACGCGATCGGCCTCGCCGACGGCCGCGCCACCCAGACCTACACCTTCCTCGAGGAGGGCACCCGGGAGATTCACGCGGTGTACACCGGTGCGCCGGGCTACCTCGGTTCGGATGTGACCGGGACGATCAGCGTCACCGCCGACCCGGTCCCCGGTGGCGGCGGAGGCTCGCTCGGCGGGCTGTTCGGCTCCTCGTAAGGGTTCACCAGACAAACGGCGCCCCGTCCCGGTCCAAGTACCGGGGCGGGGCGCCGTCGTCGTGCTGTCAGGCGGTGACTTGTGCCCGGGTCAGCCTCCCGCTGTGCATCTCGTAGACGTCATCGACGAGATCCAGCTGGCCGAGGTCGTGGGTGACCATCACCACCGCGACGTCGCGTTCGCGGCTCAGGTTCGCCAGCAGGGCGACGATCTCGCGGCTGCGATCCTCGTCGAGCGCGGACGTCGGTTCGTCCACCAACAGCACTGACGGGTCGTTCATCAGGCTCCGGGCGATCGCGACTCGCTGGCGCTGGCCGCCGGAGAGCTGGTGCGGCCGACGGTCGAGCTCCTTCTCCAGTCCGAGCGAGGCCAGCAGGTCCCGGGCCCGGCTTCGCACGCTGCGAACCCGGCCCCCGCCGAGGTGCGTGATCAGCTGCAGCTGTTCGGTCGCGGTCAGCGACGCGAGCAGGTTGGACTGCTGGAAGACGAAACCGAGCTGTTCGCGCCGCACCGTCGTCCGCTCGGATCGGCTCAGGCCGGTGACGTCGACGCCGCCGATGTGGACGGTGCCGGACTCGGGAGTGATCAGCAGGCCGGCGACTGCGAGCAGGCTGGACTTGCCGGATCCCGACGGCCCGGTGACCGCGACGAGCTTGCTGCGGTCCACGGCGAAGTTCACGTGGTCGAGCGCGCACAGCCGGGTGTCGCCGTCGGGATAGGTGAGGAGGGCGTCGGTGAGGGTGATGCTCATCGTTGTTCCTTCAATTCTCGTAGTAGGCGGCGATTACCGGGCGGAGTTCAGCGCGGTCAGCGGGTCGACGGAGACGATCCGGGTCAGCGCGGCGGCGGCGCCGAGCATGCCGAGGCCGATCAGCGCGAAGAACGGCAGCAGGGTGCCGGACACGGTGAGCGTGAACGGGACTGCCTGCGACGCGATCGAGCCGAGGCCCACCGCGGCCAGCGAACCGAGCCCGGCGCCGAGCGTGAGGACGATCAGTGACTGGCCGAGGGCGTCTCGGAGCAGGTAGCCGGTGGACGCGCCGACGGCCTTGAGCACCGCCAGGTCCTGGCCGCGTTGGATGGTCCAGATGGTGAAGAAGGCGCCGACCACGAGGGCGCTGACGATCAGCAGCATGACCTGCATCAACAGCAGCGAACTGCGCTCGGAGGTGTAGGAGCCGATCGCGTTGAGGGCGCCCGACTGATCGGTGATCGAGGTGTCGGTGGCGGTCGCCGCGGCGGCGGCGTCGAATCCGCTGCCCGTGCGCATCGCGACCACGGTCCCCTCGCTGCCGCCGGCGGTGGGCAGCGACAGCCAGTCGGACCGCTCGACCCACACCACCGGCTGGTGGCTGTAGAGCGAGTCGTCGACGAGGGCCGTGACGGTGAACGGGCGACCGCCCATCTCGACCGTGCGCCCCACACTCCAGTCGTTCTCCTCGGCGAGGGTCCGGTCGACGGCGATGTGGCCGGCCGACAGCGGGACGGGCGCGGCGAACGAGCTGCCGTCCACGCCGAACGCGCTGGCGCTGACGTCACGGCCGTCGACGGTGATCCGGGTGGGCGCGATTCCGATCAGGGCGGCGGAGTCCACGCCCGGCGTGGCGGCGAGTTCCTGCTGCTGCCGCTCGGTTACCTGGGAGTCGCTGAAGGAGAGCGACTGCCCCTCCGCGGGCGCGCCGAAAGCGAACTGGTTCGCGCCGAGGTTCTTGATCGCCGCGATCGACTGGTTGCCCAGGCCCGCGGTGAGTCCGGAGAGCATCACCACCATCAGTGAAATCAGGAACAGCACCACGCTCATCAGCGCGAACCGGCCCTTGGCGAACACGAGGTCACGAATACTCAGGAACATGCTTCCAGCGTGCCGCGGCACCCCCTTCGGGGGCATCGCGCAAAGGGTGGGGTGAGCGAGTCAATCGAAAGTTGGAGATCGGCCGTCGTGGCCGGTCAGGGCCGGTCGGGGTGCTGGGGCGGTGTTAGCGTGGATGCAATGCAGCATTCGGACCTCCAGCCTGACAGTGGCCCCGCACCCGTCCTGCGTGTCATGTCGCTCGGGGCACACACGCTGTTCGTGGTGCTGCTCGGGGTCGGCGCAGTGCGGTGCCTCATCGACGACACCCGACCGGTGCCGACGGTGCTGCTCTCCGCCGTCGTGCTCGGCTGGTACCTGCTGGGAGTCTGGTTCGCCCGGCGGTCCGCGTCCGCCACCGGCGTCGACTGGTACGGCCCGTTCTGGTTCGGCGTGCTGGTGCTGGGTTGGCTCGGTCTCGCGGCGCTGAGCGTCAACTTCGTGTGGGTGGCGTTCCCGCTGTACTTCCTGTGTTTCCACGTCCTCTCGACGCGGGTCGCGGTGGCCGCGACGGTGGCGATCACCGCGGTCGCGATCGGCGGGTCGCTCTGGCACGGCGGCACCAACGTCGTCGCGACGTTCCTGGGGCCGATCTTCGGCGCGACCGCGGCCGCCGGGATGGCGGTCATCTACCAGCAGTTGCTCCGCGACGTCCGGCAGCGCCGCAGACTCTTCGACGAGCTCGCCCGCTCGCACACCGAGCTGCTCGACGCCCAGGACGAACTCGCCGCACTGCAACGGGAGGCCGGTGCCGTCGACGAGCGGGCCCGGCTGGCCCGCGACATCCACGACACACTCGCACAGGGATTCTCGTCCATCGTGTTGTTGGCCAGGGCCGGTGCACGCAGCGCCGAGCCGGCGCCGATCCTCGCGCAGATCGCGGAGACGGCGCAGGAGAACCTCGGCGAGGCGCGCCGCGTGGTCGCGGCGCTCACCCCGTCGGTGCTCGAGGAGGCCTCGCTCGAGTCGGCGCTGCGGCGCCTGCTCGCCCAGTTGTGCGAGCACACCGGGATCGTGGGCGAGCTGGTGGTGGACGGTGAGGCGGTCCCGCTGCCGATGGACTACGACGTCGCACTGCTTCGGGTCGCACAGAGCGCGCTGGCCAACGTGCGATTGCACTCGCGGGCCCGGCAGGTGCGGCTCACGCTGAGCTACACACCGGACGAGGTGCGCCTGGACGTGGTCGACGACGGCATCGGTTTCGACTCCGACGGCGAGTTCGCAGCGGCGTCGTTCGGCCTGCGGTCGATGCGCGAGCGGCTCGCCTCGTTCGGGGGCTCGCTCGTGGTCGAGGCGGCACCCGGCGACGGAACAGCCTTGGCCGCAACGCTTCCGATGGCAGGTGCCGAGTAGTGACGGACAGTTTGCGAATCCTGCTGGTCGACGACCATCCGGTGGTCCGGGCAGGACTGCGGGCGCTGCTCGCCTCGCACGACGGGCTGGACGTGGTCGCCGAGGCGTCGTCGGGGGAGGAGGCGCTCGAACTGGTCGCCACCGAGCGTCCCGATGTGGTGCTGATGGACCTGAGGCTCGGCGCAGGCATGGACGGTGCACAGGCAACCGAGGCGATCGCAGCCCGCCCGTCCCCGCCGCGGGTGGTGGTGCTGACCACCTACGACACCGACAGTGACATTCTGCGGGCGGTGGAGGCCGGGGCCGCCGGCTACCTGCTCAAGGACAGCGACCCGCAGGTGCTGGTGGACGCGGTGTGGGCGGCGTCCCGAGGTGAGACGGTGCTCAATCCCGATGTGGCGCAACGGCTGTACCGGCAGATTCGGTCACCGCGAGTGGACCTGAGTGCTCGGGAGAGTCAGATCGTGCAGCTGGTGGCGCAGGGCCTGTCGAACCGGGCCATCGCCAAGGAACTCTTCGTCACGGAGGCCACCGTGAAATCACACCTCGTGCACGCGTTCTCGAAGCTCGGGGTGGACAGCCGGACCGCAGCCGTGGCGGCCGCCCGGGAGCGCGGGCTGATCGTCTAGCGGGCGACGGATCCGGCCGCCGTAGCCCTCGCGGCCGCGGCCGAGGCGCACTACCGTCGAGCCATGACCAGCGAGCGCGGCACGGTGTTGGGGGCCAACTCCGAGGTGGGCACCTTGCGGACGGTGCTGCTGCACCGTCCCGGCGACGAGCTCAAGCGGTTGACCCCGCGCAACAACGACCAACTGCTCTTCGACGGACTGCCGTGGGTGGACCGGGCCCAGGACGAGCACGATGCCTTCGCCGCATTGCTGCGTTCGCGGGGCGTCGAGGTGCTGCTGCTCTCGGACCTGCTCACCGAGGCGTTGACCGCGAGCGGTGCGGCCCGCATGCAGGGCATCTCGGCCGCGGTCGACCCCCGTCGGCTCGGGCACTCGCTCGCTCAGGAACTGGCGTCGTACCTGCGCACCGTCGCGCCCGGCGCTCTGGCCAACCTCCTGACCGCGGGGATGACATTCGACGAACTGCCGATCGGGCCGGCCGGGTCGTCCCTGGTGCGGCGGATGCACCACGGTGGCGACTTCGTGATCGAACCGCTGCCGAACCTGCTCTTCACCCGGGACTCGTCGTTCTGGATCGGCGACCGGGTGGCGATCACGGCTCTCGCCCTGCCGGCACGCGCCCGGGAGGCCTCGCTCACCGACCTGATCTACGCGCACCATCCACGCTTCCTCGGGGTGCGGCGGGCCTACGAGTCGCACACCGCGCCGGTCGAGGGAGGCGACGTGCTGCTGCTCTCGCCGGGGGTGATCGCCGTCGGGGTGGGCGAGAGAACCACACCGGCGGGAGCGGAGGCGTTGGCGCGCAGCGTGTTCGAGGACGGACTCGCGCACACGGTGCTGGTGGTGCCGATCGAGCAACGCAGGGCGTCGATGCACCTGGACACCGTGTGCACGATGGTCGACGTGGATGCGGTGGTGATGTACCCCGCGATCCAGCACACCCTGACCGCCTTCACCATCCGACGCGAGGACGGCGGCGTGAGCATCCGCGGCGCCGAACCCTTCCTGGAAGCGACGGCCGAGGCGATGGGCATCGGCAAGCTGCGGGTGATAGACACCGGGCTCGACCACGTGACCGCCGAACGCGAGCAGTGGGACGACGGGAACAACACCCTCGCGCTCTCGCCCGGAGTGGTGGTCGCCTACGAGCGCAACGTCGAGACCAATGCCCGGCTCGAGGCGTCGGGCATCGAGGTCCTGCGGATCTCGGGGTCCGAACTCGGCTCCGGTCGCGGCGGACCCCGCTGCATGTCGTGCCCGGTCTCACGCGATCTGCTCTGAGCGTCAGACACCACTTACAACTCGACCGGGCCGACGACGCTCGGTGTGCCGTGCACGTGGATGCGGCTCTCGCTCACGGATGGGCAGCCCGTGGTGGTCGAGTGCGTGCAGACGAGCGGACCGTCGGTGGCCACGCTGCAGGACACCGACAGCACCTTCGCCACCTTCAACTGTGGCGTGTGGACGCCGCAGTCCGTGACCCCCGTCGAGTCCGAGGCCCCGATCGTGTCCGAGGTCCCGGCCGAGCCGGAGGTCGAAACCGGGGAAGAGGCCGCGTCGGGATCGCTCGACCTGGGCTCGGTTGACCTGGGTTCCGTGGGCTCCGCTTCGGGTGATTCCGGTTCGGCGGGATCGTCCGAGTCCTGATCTGGACGAGGCACGGCCCCGACGACGGGCGTCGACGGGGCCGTGCCTTGACGATCGAGGTGACTACAGGATGGTGGACACCTTGTCGGCCGGCCGGGCGAGCACCGTGCCCTTGTCGGTGACCACGATCGGGCGCTCGATCAGGATCGGGTTCTCGACCATGGCATCGAGCAGCTCGTCCTCGCTCGCCTGCGCCAACCCGAGCTCGGTGTAGACGGACTCCTTGCGTCGGATCGCCTCGCTGGGCTTGAGCCCGGCGTCGTCGAGCAGCTTGCGCAGGCCGTCGCGCGAGGGCGGCGTGTCGAGATACTTCACGATGGTCGGTTCGATGCCCGCGTCCTCGATCAGCTTGAGCACCGTGCGCGAGGTGCTGCAGCGCTGGTTGTGGTAGATCGTCGCGTGCGTGTTCGTGTCGGATGTCGCCATGTCAGCCATTGTGCTCCCGGCCCGCTCGACCGGCTGTCGGCGACCTCAGCGGCCCTCCAGCGTCCGGTGCATGCGGGTCGTGTCCGCTGCGACCGTCCGGGTGGCCAGGAAGATGAAGACGGCGGTGAGCGCCAACATGATCGGCACCAGGTACATGGCCGAGTTCAGTCCCACACCCGCGTACTGGGCCAGCGTTCCGGTACCCGCCGAGTCGAGCGCGCGCTCGGCGAACCAGTCGGAGATGGCGCCCACCACGACCGGTCCCGAGAAGCCGCCGAGCAGGTACATCGCCGCAAAGAACAAGGCGGTCGCGGTGGCGCGCAGCGGCGGGACCACCACGTCGTGGATCGTGGGATAGACGCTGATGTAGAAGGCGTACGCCAACAACCAGCCGGCGGCGAAGAAGGCGGTGAAGGCGACGACGCTCCCCCCGTTCTGCATCAGGGCGAGGGCGGTCAACGGAGCCGCCGCGGCGCAACTGAAGACCCCGATCCTGAGACGGGCATTCGGCGACCTGGTCGACGCGCGGTCCGCCAGTCTGGCGCCCGCCACCAGTCCGACGAGGCCGGTCAACCCGACGATGATTCCGGTGACCGCGGCGGCGGGTGTCAACTTCAGCTCGTACTGGCGCATGAGCAGCGGCACCACGAACGAGTTCACGGCGTACGCGGCGAAGTTGAAGGTCAGCCCCGCGAGGATCAGCCAGCGGAGCGTCGGGATCGACAGCAGCCGGCGGATCGGTCGCGTGACCGGGGCGGCGCCGGCGGGAGCCGCGCCGGTGGCGGAGACGTGTTCGGCGCCCCCGCGCTCGGGGTCCCGCATCCGGTACAGGACGACTGCGAGCACCACGCCGGGCACGGCCGCGACGAAGAACGGCGCCCGCCAGGAGCCGAAGGCCTCGGTGATCTTGCCGACGGTGAAGAACGCCAGCATGAGACCGAGCGGCAGCCCGAGCATGAAGATGCCGAGTGCGCGAGATCGCCGCTCCGCCGGGTACATGTCGCCGATCATCGAGTTCGCGGCCGGGGTGAAGCTCGCCTCGCCGATGCCCACGCCGAGCCGGGCCAGGATGAAGAGCAGGTAACTGCCCGCCGCGCCGGTCGCCGCGGTCAACCCGCTCCACATCAGTAGGCCCACGCCGATGATCTTCGGCCTGTTGCCGGTGTCCGCGAGCCGGCCGAGCGGTAGGCCCGCGATCGCGTAGACCAGGGTGAAGGCCGACATGACGAGGCCGAGTTGCAGATCGCTGAGGGAGAACTCGGCCTTGATGGGTTCGGCGACCACGGAGGGGATCGAGCGGTCGAAGAAGTTGACCAGGTTGGCCAGGAAGAGCGCGACCAGCGCTCCGCTGACGACATTGGTCGTGGTTGTCGACGGTGGCGACGCGGGCAGCGCCGACGCTGGTGCGGCGGATTCGTGCACGGACATGGGGCCTCGCAGATTCGGTGGGGACGGGTCGGAAACCTGTTCTGTTGCAGGCATTGCCGTGCGAGAACAAGCTTTGGTTCAGGAGCGGCGCGTCAGCGCAGTTGCTCGGCTACCTGTGCACCGATCGCCTGCATTCCGAACACCGTCGGGTGCAGCGGCACGGCAGGTTCGGTCGGGACGAGGCCGGTGTAGGCCGCCTGCCCGGGGGCTGCGCAGATGTCGTGGCCCGAGGTGGCCTGGGTGATGTCGACGAAGCGGATGCCACGTCGGGTGGCCTCCGCCTCCATCGCGGCGTTGGCGTCGGTCATCACGCTCTGCAGGTAGTCGGCGTCCTGCGACCAGATCGGTTGCTGTGCGGGGCATCCGCCCGGTCGCAGGTAGGTGCCGTAACCCACCACCGCGATCTCCGCGTATGGCGCCCGCTCGCGGACCTGGTCGAGCATCGCCCCCCAGGTCGGTGCCCAACCCTCGATCTGGTCCCGCTGCTGGTTGCGTCCGCCGGCGTTGAACTTGTCGCGGCAGGACGACCCGTTCGGTTGTGGCAGCGGGTTGGCGCAGCTGAGGGCGGTGGTGAAGAGGTTGAAGTCGTTGGCGCCGATGGTGACGGTGACGAGGTCGGTGTCCCGGCTCAATGCGTCGAGTTGCGGTGTAGCGGTGCCGGAGAAGGTGCGCTGCGGGGTGTTCGTGATGTTCGCGGTCCTCGCCGACGAGCAACTGACGTCGGTGAGGGTGGCGCCCAGCTCCGCGGCCACCACGGCGGGGTAGTTCAGGTGCGACCGCAGGCATCCGGGCGCGCTCATGTCCTGGTCGGGAAGCAGCGGGCCGGCCGCGGCGGAATCGCCGATCGCCACGTAGTCGATCCGGCCGGCATCGAGGGGGGCGGCGCCGGCGTTGCCCGCGGCTGCGGCCGCCAGCAGGCACAGGGTGGCGGCGGCAGTCGCCCCCGACCTGGTGGCGCGGCTGATCATCTGAGTCACCGAGGCTCCTTCTCTCGTGAGCCGCTCCGTTTCGGGTGCACCGTTTGTGCAGCCGAGAGTGGCCTGGATTACATATTGATCGGGAAACCGCAGGTGGTCGTTGTAGATTGCGACCAACATTCGGGGGGTTTTTGTGTCTGAGAGCAAACCGGACCGAGAGGGTCCCATTTCGATCGGCGGTCGGTCGCTGGCGGACCAGTTGGCGCAGCGGACTCACTCACTGGTTGCCGAGACCGTCAGAGTGGTCCGGACCGACGTCCCCTTCTACCGGTCACTGCCGGAGGAGGCGATCCGCAACGACGTCACCGCGATCGTCCGGCGGAACCTCGAGCTGTTCATCGCCATGCTCAGGACGGCGCGGGAGCCGACGCCCTCGGAAGTGGCGGACCTGCGGGTCTCGGCCGGGCACCGGGCTGAGGAGTTGGTGCCCCTGGTCGAGATCCTGCACGCGTACCACCTCGGCGTCCAGCAGTGGTGGGCGTCGATCGCGGGGCTGGCCGGTGGCGGCGACGGTCCGGCACTCGCGCGGGCGGGGCAGTTGCTGCACACCTACCTGCTCGCCGCGACGTCTGCGGTGGTGGCGGGGTACGGGTCGGACCATGCACTGCCGAGTGAGGACGACGGCGCCCGCCGGGCCCTCCTGATGGCGTTGTCCTCGGGCGCAGACCCGGCGGGGGCCGCCGACCGGGTCGGTCTCACACTCGCTCGGCTCTACTGGGTGGTGGCGCTGCACGTCGACCCGCACCCGGACGAGGCGGCCGCGGGGGTGGACACCGCGGTCGCCGAACGGCGCAAGGTGCGACGGCTCCAGCGCGAACTCGACAACGTCGGCCGCGACAAGGCGCTGTGTGCGGTGACCAGCAGCGGCGGAACGGTGCTCATCCCGATCGTCGATTCCGAACCGACCGAGGACAATTGGTCCGACAGCCCGCAGTACGTCGTGTTGCGCCGGAACCTGCTGGACCTGGAACGTGTGATCGGTGCCGCCGTCGTCACCGCGGTCTCCGCGGCCGTACCCACAAGGATCCCCGGTGCGCTCGTCGAGGCCCGGGAGGTGCTCGAGGTGGCGCGCCGTCACGGCCGCCGGACGGGCCTGTTCCGTCTCCAGGACGTGCCGGTCGAGTACCAGCTGAGCAGGCCGAGTGCGGCGCACGCGGTGCTGGCGGATCTGTTGTCCCCGCTGGGTTCCCACGAGTCGGTACTCCGCACGCTCGAGGCCTACGTCGACGCCGGCTACGACCGCGCCGCCGCCGCGACTGCGTTGCACGTGCACCCGAACACGGTCGTCTACCGGCTGCGCAAGCTGGCGACGCTGACCGGGCTGGATGTGAGCTCGCCCCGGGACCTGGTCCGGGTCACCGCGGCGCTCGCGGCCCGGCGGTGCGCCGGCTCCGAAACGCTGCAGGCCTAGTTGCTTGCCGATCGCCGCGTCTGGGCCATGATCGCCGTCCCCATCCAGCGGCGCAGATAGCCCCGCAGGTCCTCCTCGCCGCGGGGCGGGTTGCTGGGCGATATGAAGAACGACTGCATCGTCCGCAGGGCGTACTCGACGAGCTCGCGGAGCGAGTCCTCGTCGTACCCGTGCCCCTCCCAGTCGACGTCGAAGCGTCGGATCATCGTCATGCCGAAGGCGCGCGCCTCGTCGGATGTGAGCCCGTAGGTACCGACATTCGAATGCGAACCCGAGAGCATGATGCCCAGATGAGGGATGCGGTGTACCTCGTCCAGCGTGTAGATCACGCCCTCGGTCATCGCCTCCGCGGGGTCCTCGAGGCCGTGCACATGCTGCGCCAGCCGATCGAGGAATCCGTCGACGGATGCGATGGCCGCGGCCCGCATGAGGGCCTCTGCGCTGGGGAAGTAGCGGTACACCGTCTGGCGGATGACACCGAGCGACTCTGCGACGTCGGCAATGCTGATTGCCGAACCCGTTTTGCCGATCAGATCGACTGCGGCGGAGACGATTCGGCGCGACGCCTCGTCGTCATCGGCCGGCGGTCGCCCACCCCATCCACGTCTGCGTGCCACCGGGCGGACGGTACCAGGGCTGCGACGGCGGTCGGCGTGAGGTGCGGTGGATTCGGTGAAAGTCATCATACGCGGTCATGCATATTTGTATGATCGCGTCGAACGTGGCCTTCACCTGCCCTGGCGGGGCTCGCACGCATCGACGAATCGAGGAATCGCGCATGACGGATCTGAAACCCCGGAAGATGGACTTCGGGTTCGAGGACGAGGACGTCCCATTCCTGTGGAACCCGGACAACCCGGCCTGGTCGAGCATGTCCAACGCGGTCTCGTTCCTGGCGATCGGCTTCGAGAAGATGATCGTCAAGCTAATCCTGCAGGCCAAGCCGCTGATCACCGATCCGGAGGTCGCGGCGGAAGCAGTCGCGTTCATGCGTCAGGAGGGCCACCACTCCACCGCACACCGCCAGCACGTGAACGCGCTGATCCGGCGCTACCCCGGCCTGCAGAACACCCTCGACGCCGTGACCGGCGAGTTCGACCTGCTCACCGAGCGGACCTCGATCAACTACAGGCTGGCGTACACCGCCGACCTGGAGGCCACGTTCACTCCGGTGTTCAAGCTGATGCTCGACAACGAGGCCACCCTGTTCCGGCCCGGCGACGACCGGGTCGCGTCCCTGTTCATCTGGCACTTCGTCGAGGAGGTCGAGCACCGCAGTTCGGCGCTGATCATCTACAACTCCGTCGTCGGCAACGAGCTCTACCGAATGCGGATGGCTGCGTCGATCTTCGCGCACGTGATGAAGGCGATCCGAATTGCGTGCGCCGGCTTCAACCAGCACGTTCCGCTGTCCGAGCGGAAGGTCGATTCGATGTCGATGTTCGCCCGGCACCGGGCCAAGCAGAAGGTGCTCACCTCCTTCGCGCCGTACCTGACCAAGGGGCCGATGCCGCGTGCGTTCGACGGTCTGCCGATCGGTGAGCAGCTCACCGCCCTGTCCGGCGCCGTTCGCAGCCAGATGCCCGGGCACAAGCCCGCACACGAGAAACTGCCCGTCCTCGCCGACGAGTGGTTCACCCGCTACGACGCCGGCTACGACTGCACCCGCTGGTACACCGCGCAAACGCGGCTCGACGCCGAACCCGTCACGCAGGCGGCGAACTGATGTCGGACATGTGCACCCCCACCTTCGCGGATCTCGCCACGCGGCTCGGATTCTCTTGCGCGGAGGCCGGTGGGCTCGTCGAGGTGCGCAATCCGGCCGCGCTGGAGAACTGGACGCTGCCGGTGCTCGAGTGGATGATCGTGCTCGGGTCGGTGCTCGCGCTCGTGTACGCGATCGTGCGGCTGCGTCGGCACGGTGATCCGACGAACCTGGTGCTCTGGTTCGGTGCCACCGCGTTCCTGTTCGTCATCGAGCCGCCGATCTACTTCCCGGCCACCTTCCACACCGAGGAATACCTGGGCACGATGTTCGCGCACAACGTGTTCACCGTGGACTTCCTGTGGGGCCGACTCCCGCTCTACATCATCGCCATCTACCCACTGATGGCGACGCTGGCCTTCGAGATTGTCCGGATGCTCGGCGTGTTCCGGCGCTACGGGGTGTTCCTCGGCGCGGTGTGCGTCGGCTTCGTCCACCACGCGTTCTACGAGATCTTCGACCAGCTCGGGCCGCAGCTGCGCTGGTGGGAGTGGACGCTCGACAACAAGGTCAACCTGCCCTTCTTCGATTCGGTTCCGCTGCCGAGCGTCGTGGTGTTCGCGGCGCTGTGGCCGATGTCGTTGGCTCTGTGCGTCCAGTTCTTCGTCGGCCGGCACGTCGATGCGGGCCGGCGCTTCTCCGGGCTCGGGCTGGTGTGGCGCACCGTGGTGATCGGTCTCACCGCCTCGGTCGGGGTGTTCGTGCTCCCGCTCCCGGCGACCGTCTTCGGGATGGGCAGCGACACCGTCCGCGGGTTCCTGTACGCGGCCGAACTGGTCGCCATCACGGTCGTCGCGATCCCGCTCCTGGCCCGCCAGTGGTCGCGGTTGCGGCGTTCCGCCGCTGACGTCCCGCCGTACTCGAACGACTTCGTCCGGGTGTACGCCCTCGTGTACCTCGCGGTGATGGGCCTGCTGTGGGCGACCGCGCTGCCGGACTTCTTCGATGCGGTCGACGGTGTCACCGGCGACGGCGACCCGATCGGCAACCTCTGGTACACGCTGGCGTGTTTCGCCGCCGCAACACTCTGTGTGATCGCGACATTCACCGTGCCGCGCAGCACATCCGAGGACGGTGGCGTCCCGTCGGCCGGTGAACGTCCGGTGACCAGCACGGCGTAGTTCCTCGCGGTTTTCCGGCGGTCGGGGAGGGTGGTGCGCTTTCATTGCCTGCATGGACTTGCAGACCCTCTCCGACCGGATCGAGATCGTGGACCTGCTCACCCGCTACGCGCACGCGGTCGACACCAAGGACTGGGCGCTCTACCGGACGGTGTTCACCCCGGACGCGGCCATCGACTACTCCGAGACCGGCGGTCCGAGCGGAGGCGTGGAGGAGGTGGTGGCGCAGTTGACGACCATGCTCGACCTGTTCACCCGGACCCAGCACTTCGTCTCGAACATCGACGTCGAGTTCACCGCCGACGGTGCCCGGGTGCGGGCGATGTTCTTCAACCCGATGGTCGTCAAGCCGGGCAGGCAGTTCTTCTGCGGCGGTTGGTACAACCACGAGTTGGTGCGAACGCCGGACGGTTGGAGGAGCCGGGCCCTGGTCGAGGACGCCGCCTGGTTCGACGGGCTCGAGCAGGCGTTCGCCGAGTGAATCTCGGCGTTCGGCGAGCTGGACCGGGGCTTGCCCGGCTAGCCTCGCCGCATGCGTATCGTCATCGACCCGGACTCCGCGACGCCGCCGTACGAGCAGGTGAAGCTGAGGGTGCTCGCTCTGATCCGCCGAGGTGAACTGATCGCCGGCACCAAGCTGCCGACGGTGCGTGCGTTGGCAGAGGAGTTGGGGCTGGCGCCGAACACCGTCGCCAAGTCCTACAAGGAGCTCGAGGCGGT
The DNA here is from genome assembly GCF_056402135.1 of Rhodococcus sp. P4_C10. Lineage (NCBI taxonomy): Bacteria > Bacillati > Actinomycetota > Actinomycetes > Mycobacteriales > Nocardiaceae > Rhodococcus > Rhodococcus sp. P4_C10. Next base: position 17,565 of record NZ_JBFUHZ010000025.1, read on the forward strand.
GGGCGCGATCGAGACCCGCGGTCGAGCCGGTTCCTTCGTTGCGTCCTCGGGCGACCCGACGCTGACCGCGGCCCAGCGGGCGGCCACCGCGTACGTCGCCGCCATCCGCGACCTGGGCCTGGGCGACGACGTCGCCGGGGAACTGGTGGCCGCCGCGATCCGTGGCGCGTAAGCGCCGCCGGACTACGCTCGACCGTGGGGGCTGGGCGAAGGGGTGGCGATGGTCTACCGGGTGGTCGAGGCGGCGACCGTCGCGGCCCACCTCGCGTTCATCGGATACCTGGTGGTCGGCGGGTTCCTGGCCTGGCGCTGGCGTCGGACGATCGCCCTCCATGTCGCGGTGGTGGCGTGGGGCGTGGGGTCGGTGCTGGTGGGTTACGAATGCCCGCTGACCGACCTGGAGAACTGGGCCCGGCGGATGTCGGGCCAGCCGGAGTTGCCGTCGACGGGGTTCATCTCGCACTACCTCACCGGGGTGCTCTACCCGGTGGACGCCGTGACCCTGGTCCGGCTCCTGGTGGTGGCGGTGGTGCTGGCGTCCTGGATCGGGTACTTCCGGCGGCGTCCGGCGCGCGTTCTCGCTCGGTGAGGGCGGCTTCCGACACGCCCACAGGAAGGTTGACGCTTCAACCATCCTGTGTCAGGGTGGTCTCGTTCCCCGACCTTCCGTGCGCACAGCAAAGGACCTGTAGATGAAATCCAGCGCTTTCAAGGACCTCGCCCTGCTCATCGCCCGCGTCGGCATCGGCGTCATCTTCGTCGCCCACGGCTGGCAGAAGTTCTTCACCAACGGAATTGCGAAGACCCAGGCCGGTTTCGACGCCATGGGTGCGCCGCTGCCGGACGTGTCCGCGATCGTCGCGGCGACCGTAGAACTGGTCGGCGGTTTCGCGCTGATCGCCGGGATCGCCACCCCGATCGCCGGGATCCTGCTGTTCCTCGACATGGTCGGGGCCTTCTTCATCGTGCACATCGACAAGGGCATCTTCGTCTCCGAGGGCGGGTACGAACTCGTCCTGGCGCTCGGTGTCGCCTCGTTGCTGATCGCCGCGATCGGTGCGGGCCGGCTCAGCATCGATGCGCTCTTGGGCGGTCGATTCGGCTCCAAATCCGCAGTGTAACGCCGTAAACCGGCGCGGCCGGCCGGCAATTCCCCGGCCGCGTCGGCTTGCAATTGCCTGTGCGGACAAGCAACGTGAGTCTGCATGGCGGCGAATACCGATTTGTCCGATCAAGATTCCGACCCCACCGAACGCGCGGAAGCCGCCGGTACCGGTGGGGTGGGGTCTGCCGGTGGCGCCGTCCGCACGGATTTCGTGGTGTTCGGGGTCACGGCGGTCATCGTCGCGACCATCCTGATCTGGGGGATCGTCGGTCCCGACAGCCTGGACCGGGTCACCAGTTCGACGCTCGACTGGCTCGTCACCAACCTCGGCTGGCTGTTCATCCTCGCCGCGACCGGCTTCGTCCTGTTCGCGCTCTGGTTGGCGGTCAGCCCGTTCGGCCGGATCCCGCTCGGCAAGGACGGCGAGAAGCCGGAGTTCAAGACCGTCAGCTGGATCGCGATGATGTTCAGCGCCGGCATGGGCATCGGCCTGATGTTCTTCGGCGTGGCGGAACCGCTGGCGCACTTCGTCACCCCACCGCCGGGCACCGACGGTGGGGTCGGCGCCGCGATGGCGACCACCATGTTCCACTGGAGCCTGCACCCGTGGTCGACGTATGCGGTGGTGGGGCTGGCGTTGGCCTACGGCACCTACCGTCGCGGCCGCAAGCAGCTGTTCAGCTCCGCCTTCATCGCCCTGCTCGGCCGCCGCGCGGAGGGGCCGATCGGCAAGGTCATCGACATCCTCGCCATCTTCGCGACGATGTTCGGCACCGCGGCCTCCCTCGGGTTGGGCGCCCTGCAGATCGGGTCCGGCTTCGAGGTCACCGGTTGGCTCGAGGAGGCGGGCACGCTGTTGCTCGTCTCGATCGTCGCGGTGCTCACGCTGGCCTTCGTCGCCTCGGCGGTCTCCGGGGTGTCCAAGGGCATCCAGTGGCTCTCCAACATCAACATGGTGCTGGCGCTGGTGCTGGCGGTGTTCGTCTTCGTGCTGGGGCCGACCGTCCTGATCCTTAACCTCATCCCGAACACCCTCGGCGCCTACGCCGGACAGATCGCCGAGATGTCCGCGCGCACTGCGGCATCCAGCAACCCGGAGACCGCCGAGTGGCTGTCCTCGTGGACCATCTTCTACTGGGCCTGGTGGATCTCCTGGACCCCGTTCGTCGGGATGTTCCTGGCCCGCATCAGCCGCGGCCGCACCATCCGTGAGTTCGTGGTCGGCGTGATCGTGGTGCCCAGCGTGGTCAGCCTCCTGTGGTTCTCGGTGTTCGGTGGTGCCGCCATCGGTGAACAGCGCGCCGGCATCCCGCTCGCGGAGCGGGGCAGTTCCGAGTCCCAACTGTTCGGGATGTTGGACAACCTGCCGTTGGCAGGTGTCACGACGGTCCTGGTGATGATCCTGGTCGCCATCTTCTTCGTCTCCGGCGCGGACGCGGCGTCGATGGTGATGGGCTCGCTCTCCCAGCGCGGCACCCTGCAGCCGAGTCGGTGGGTGGTGGTGTTCTGGGGAATGTTGACCGGTGCCGTCGCGGCGCTGCTGCTGTGGACCGGCGGCGAGGACGCGTTGAACGGGCTGCAGACGATGACCATCATCGTGGCCGCACCGTTCGTGCTGGTGATGATCGGGCTGTGCGTCTCGCTCTACCGCGACCTGTGCCACGACCCGATGATCCTCGAGGCGAAGCGGGAGCGGCGACGACTGTCGCGGCCCCGCACACGGGCCAAGCGAGTCGGTCACTAGCAGGTTCTCGAGGCGATCGGCAGCCTCAGTCTTGGGAGGCCTCGTGAAACGAGGGACCGATGGCCAGCAGGACGCGGACGAGTTCGGCCTGACGGTGTGTGTCGGTCTTGTCGAAGACGTGCTGGAGGTGAGTTCGAATCGTCGTCATGGACACGGAGAGTTCGTCGGCGACCGGTTTCAGTCCTTCGCCTCGAGCCACCCGCAAGGCGACCTCCGCCTCGGTGTCGGTGAGGGAGTACAGGCGGCGCAGGACGGCGGTGTCCGGTTCGGGTTCACTCTCCGGGTCGACGATCAGGACGAGGGCGGTCACTGTCGAATGGCTCAGTCCGTCGGTGCCGGGGCCGAGCGGAACCACGTGAACTGCGTATCCGCGTCGCCCGGACGGGCGGGGGCAGGCAAATGAGCCGCCTTCGGGGACACGGTCCTCTTGGGTGTCCAGCGCGAGGCACACGAGGCGGCGGAGTTCTCGATCGGCCAGAGAGAGGGTCGCCGCGATGGATCCATGGGGGCGGAGTTGGAGGCCGTCGCCGGAAACGAGGATCGTCTCGGCCGCTGTGTTGAGGTGCAGAATTCGGTAGTCCGGTCCGATGACCACGATGCCGTGCTGGAACTGGTCGATTGCTCTGGCCAGTTCATGTTCGCGCTGCGCGAGGGTCGCGAGTTCCACCCGCGTGTGGATTGCCTGTTTCAGGTGCGGGACCAGCTGCCTCATCAGCGTCAGCCGGTCGGTGGTTCCGAAGGGTTCCGGGCCACGAGGCGCGGCGACCCCCAGCCATGCGCTCGGGGTGCCGCCGGTCAGTCGGACGAACAGTCCGTCCTGGAAGTGGTTGGGGCGGCACCAGTCCGCGTAGAACTCGGTGTGCACGTTGGGGAGGATCAGTTCGGTCCCGGTGTGAATTCGGCCGACCGGAGCGTTTTCCACGGCTGTCGCCACACAGTCGAGCCGACCGTAGTACTCGTTGTAGGTCGTTCTCAGGGACGGGTCGGCGCCGACCTGACGCACCATGACGTCGGATTGTCGGGTCGCCGGTGCCGAAGTCAGCAAGCCGGCGCCGGCGCCGTCAAAGGCGCGGACAAGCTCGACAAGGGTCGGATCCCATTGCTCCGGCGTGACGGCCGATGCGTAGATCGCGGACACGAGGCGGGAAAAATCGTCGACTGAGATCATCGACCACCCCGGCATCGGTTGGGCATACGGCGTCCAGCGGTTCCATCCGATTATGGCCGATCTCATCTGTTTGCACGAGGCCGCGCGCGCCGGCGAGTGATGTGCTGGATGTGGCTTCCGGATCAGGAAACGAATTCAGGTGCGGCAGGGCTCGGTGACGGTCGACGAGGGGTGACTGTCACCGCCAGCTCGGCAGCCACAGCTGCTGCTGCCACATCTCCGGCGTGATCGGGACGGCCGTCAGGATCGGCCACAGCCAGGCGAAGTTCGCGATGACCAGGCCCAGGTACAACGCGACCGCGAGCAGGCCGGTGCGGCGGCGCTCGTAGCTCGCCCGGGCGCGGCCGATCACCTCCCCGCACACCAGGGCCAGGCCCATCGCCAGGAACGGTGCCAACGCGACGGCGTAGAAGAAGTACATCTGCCGGTCCATGGTGACGAACCAGGGCAGCAGCCCGGCGGCGTACCCGGTGAGCACCGCGGCGTAACGCCAGTCGCGGCCCACGACGGTGCGCCACAACGCCCAGCCGAGCATCGGCAGCGCCAGCCACCACATCGCCGGGGTGCCGATCAGCATCACGGCCTTGACGCAGCTCGCGGCGCCGCAGCCGGACACGTCGTCGCCCTCGGCGAAGTAGTAGAGCATCGGCCGCAGACCCATCGGCCACGTCCACGGCTTGGACTCCCACGGATGGTGGTTGCCCGCCGAGTTGGTCAGGCCGCCGTGGAACTCGAGCACGTTGCCGCTGTAGTACCAGAGCGAGCGCAGCGCGGCGGGGACGAACGAGAAGCTGCCGTCGAAGCCGAGCTGGTTTCCGACGGCGTGCCGGTCGACGCCGGTCTCCGAGGCGAACCACGCCCAGTAGGTGGCCAGGTAGACCAGGACGGGGACGACCACCAGCGCGTACAGCGCGGGTCCGACGTCGCGCAGGCCCGCGCCGAGCCACGGCCGGCGCACCCCGTAGCGGCGGCGGGCGGCGACGTCGAAGGCCACGCTCATCAGGCCGAAGAACGCGATGAAGTACAGGCCCGACCACTTGGTCCCGCAGGCGAGGCCCAACATCATGCCGGCGCCGAACCGCCACCAGCGCACCCCCAGCCGGGGGCCGTAGTCGGTGACCCCGATCCGGCCCTCCGCGTAGACGCGAGCCATCCGGGCCCGCACCTCGTCGCGGTCGACGATCAGGCAGCCGAACGCGGCGACCACGAACAGGGCCATGAAGATGTCGAGCATCCCGATCCGGGACGAGACGAAGGTGACCCCGTCCGCGATCAGAAGCAGCCCCGCGATCGCCCCGACCAGTGTCGACCGCGCCATCCGTCGCACGATCCGGATCACCAGCAGCACCAGCAGGGTGCCCGCGACAGCGGCGGAGAAGCGCCAACCCCAGCCGTTGTACCCGAACAGCGCCTCGCCGACGGCGATCAGTTGCTTGCCGACCGGCGGGTGCACCACGAGTCCGTAACCCGGGTTGTTCTCGATCCAGCCGTTGGTGAGCACCTGCCAGCCCTGCGGCGCGTAGTGCTTCTCGTCGAACACCGGGGTGCCCGCATCGGTGGGGTAGCCGAGCATGGTGAACCGGGTGATCGCGGCGACGAGGGTGAGGAACACGGTGACAACCCAGCCGCGGAAGCGGTCGGTCGGGCCGGTCTCGGGTTCGGGCGCCAGGGGCGCCGGGGAGAGGTGACCGCGGGGGTCGACGTGGGGCGTCGGGCGCTCGTCGGTCAACAGGGTCACCCGACGATCGTAGGCTGTCGTGCATGAATGGTTCCCTGGTCCTTGCCGCGACGCCGATGGGGGACGTCCGCGACGCCTCGGAACGACTGAAAGTCGCGCTCGCGACCGCGGACGTGGTCGCGGCGGAGGACACCCGGCGCACCAAGCACCTCGCGTCCGCGCTCGGCGTCACCATCACCGGCAAGGTGGTCAGCTTCTACGACCAGGTCGAGACCACGCGACTGCCCGCGCTGGTCGCCGACGTCGCGGAGGGCCGGACGGTGCTGCTGGTGACCGACGCCGGGATGCCGTCGGTGAGCGACCCCGGGTACCGGCTGGTCGCGGCGTGTGTCGCGCAGGACCTGCCCGTCACCTGCCTGCCGGGCCCGTCCGCGGTCACCACGGCGCTGGCGTTGTCGGGGCTGCCGGTCGAGCGGTTCTGCTTCGACGGCTTCCCGCCGCGCAAGCAGGGGCAGCGCCGGACGTGGTTCGAGGCGCTGCGGACCGAGTCGCGTGCGTGCGTGTTCTTCGAGGCGCCGCACCGAATCGCGGACTGCCTGGCTGACGCGGCCGCGGTGTTGGGCGGGGGGCGCCGCGCGGCGGTGTGCCGGGAGCTGACGAAGACCTACGAGGAGGTGCGACGCGGCACCCTGGCCGAGCTCGCCGAGTGGGCGGCCGACGGGGTTCGCGGAGAGATCACCGTGGTGCTCGAGGGAGCGACGGCGGTGGCCGCCGAGCCGGCGGACCTCGTCGACGAGGTGGAGCGGCTGGTGGCCGCGGGCGAGCGGCTCAAGGACGCGTGCGCGATGGTCGCCACCGCGGGGGTGTCCAAGCGGGAGCTCTACGAGACGGTGCTCGCCGCGCGCAAGGACTGAGGCCGCCGCGCCGGGTGCAGGTCGGTGGGATCAGAACCCGGGGGACATCAGGAGGATCAGTCCGACGGCTGCCGCGATCACCAGGAAGGCGGACAGCGTAGGCGGAACTCGAGAGGCGATCTGGGTCGCGATTCTGGTCAAGGTTCTCGGTGTCCCATTCTCGTCGCGGGTCGCGGATCCGGCGGGGACTACCCCTCGAAATTGTCAGTCCCCGCCGGTGCCACGTGGTTGGCGCCGGGCCCCCCGTGCGCCGAGGACAACACTGGACGGTCGAGGGGAGCCGAGCAATGTTGACTCTGAGATTCCAGGTATCGTCCCAGTTCGCAGCGGGTGAGGAACTTTTCCGCAGCGGAATTTCGCCCGGTGGTGGAGAGGGATGAACGATGGTTGACGACGACCGCGCGACTGACGAGCGGAATCCGCACGCCCAGGACGACCAGGGTGAGCAGGACCAGTCGGAGCAGGCCCGTCGATTCTTCGCCGACCAGCTGCGGCTGCTGTTCGCGACGGCGGGTGGGCCCGCCCTCAAGAAGGTGGTGTCCGAGGCCTCGGCGGTCGGCCGCGCGATCGGCGTCGACAAGCAGATCTCGGTACAGCGGATCAGCGACTGGCGGTCGGGCAAGCGGGTGCCCGCCACCTTCGAATCGGTGCGACCCGTTCTCGTCGTCCTGATCCGGGCCGCCTCCGCGGTGCACGGACAGCCGCCTGCGCCCGGCCTCTACTCCACCCAGCAGTGGCAGGCCTGGTGGAAGAACGCCCGCGACGTGAGCGCGCCCCGGGCGCGCAGCGAGGCGACGGCACCGGTCGTTGCCGTACCGGTCACCGGGGTGCGGCCGTACCGCGGTCTCGAGCCGTACCGGGCAGAGGACGCCCGACTGTTCTTCGGCCGGGTGGATAGCCTGCGGGGGCTGGTCGACGCGGTGGTCTCCGCGCAGGGGCACGGCATGGTGATCGTGACCGGCGCGTCCGGCGTCGGAAAGTCGTCGCTGGTGCAGGCGGGACTCGTCCCGGAGCTGGCCCGGGTGGCGCCGGGCGCGGGCGACAGTGCCTGCGTGCCGGTCGTGGTCACCCCGGGACAGGCGCCGCTGCAGGCGCTGTGCGACGCGATCCCGGAGCTGACGGGCGTCGTCGACAGCCCCGACCCGGAGTCGGTGCGACGTGCCCTGCGCGGCGCGGCCGGCCGGCTCGGTGCCGCGACGTTGCTCGTCGTCGTCGACCAGACCGAGGAGCTGTTCACCCAGTGCGGCGACCCCGACGAGCGGGCACGATTCCTCCTGGTCCTCGACTACGCGGCCTCGACGCTGTCCGACGACGAGACCCCCGATTCGGCGCCCTCGGTCGTGGCGACCATGCGCTCGGACTTCTACGAGCCGGCGCTCGCCTACCCGGTGCTGGCCCACGCCCTCGAACGGCACAGCAAGACGGTCGCGCCGCTGACCCGTTCGGACATGGTGGACGTGATCACCCGTCCCGCCCGGCTGATCGGGCTCAAGCTCGAGGCAGGGCTGGTGGAGTTGATCCTGCACGATCTCGGTGCGCTGACCTCCGAGGAGGGCAGCAACACCGTCCTGCCGCTGCTCTCGCACCTGCTCGACACCATGTGGGAGCGCAGGCGGGGCGGCACGCTCACGATGTCGAGCTACCGGGCGACCGGAGGCGTGCGGGGATCCGTCGCGGCGACCGCCGAACGCACCTGGGAGGAGTTGGACCCGCACGGGCAGGTGCTGGCCCGGTCGATGATGGTGCACCTGGTGTACGTCACCGACGCCGGCACCGATGTGAAGATCCGGCGGACCCTGCCGCAGTTGCTGGCCTTCGGCGGCGAGGACACCGAGGCCGCGCAGCGGGTGGTCGACCAGTTCATCGCGGCCCGGGTCCTGGTCGCCGACACCGAGAGCGTCGAGCTCATCCATGACGCGGTGATCGACGCCTGGCCGCGGCTGAAGAACTGGATCCAGGAGGACCGGTCCTACTCGGCACTGCGCCAGCAGATCGAGGCGGACGCCGCGCACTGGGCGGACGCGGACCGCAACCACAGCCTGCTCTACCAGCGCGGCCGGCTGGACATGGTCGCCGAGCAGAACCCGTGGGGTCCGGTGGCCGCGCCGCTGGAGCCGACGGCGGCGGAGTTCCTGGCGGCGTCGACACAGCAGGTGCAGCGCAACACCTGGATCCAGCGGGGCGTCATGGCGGCGCTGGCGCTGTCCACGGTCCTCGCTCTGGTGGCGGGCGTGATGGCGTGGACGGCGAAGAGTCGCGCGGAATCGGAACGCAGCGCCGCGCAGTTCCGTCAGGTGGTCGCGCTGTCGGATTCGTTGCGCGAGTCGGACCCGACGACCGCCGCCCAGTTGTCGCTGGCCGCGTGGCAGATGGACCCGGCCAGCGACGCGGCGTACTCGAGCCTGATTGCCTCCGAGTCCACCCCGATCGGACGGCCGTTGAGCGGGCACCGCGGCCCGGTCTACGGCGTCGCCCTCTCGCCGGACGGCAAGACGATGGCGTCGGCCAGCGACGACCGTACGGTCCGGCTGTGGGACCTGAGTGACCGGTCCGATCCGAGGCCGGTGGGCGAGCCGCTGACCGGCTCCGACCAGTACATGGCATCAGTGTCGTTCAGTCCGGACGGCCGGATCCTGGCGGCCGGCAGCGGCGACGGCACCGTGTTCATCTGGGACGTCACCGACCGGTCCGCGCCCAGGCCGCTGCTCGAGGCGGCCCCGACGGGTGCCCGAACGGTGCACAACGTCCGGTTCAGCCCGGACGGGCGGACGTTGGCCGCGCCGAACGACAACGGCACCGTGACGCTGTTCGACACCTCGGATCCGTGGTCGGGCCAGTTCCCCGCCACGGTGCTCGTGGCACACGGCGGTGCGGTCCGGACGGTCTCGTTCCGGCCCGACTCGGCGGTGCTGGCGACGGCCAGCGACGACCGCAGCGTCCGGTTGTGGGACATCGCGGTCCCGACCCGGCCCGTGCCGCTGCCGTCGGTGCTCACCGGGTTCGGCGACGTGGTGCACTCGGTGGCCTTCGCGCCGGACGGACGGACCCTCGCGGCGAGCAGCGACGACGGATTCGTCCGGGTCTTCGACGCCACCGACGTGGCGGCGGTCCGAGAGGTCGGGGCGCCGGTACAGGCACACACCGGCGGGATCTGGACGATCGCCTTCGCGGCGGACGGCGCGACCCTCACCAGCGCCTCCTGGGACGGCACGGTGAAGCGGTGGTCCGTGGACCCGGAACGCCGGACCCTGCGGCCGCTGCGGCCGGCGTTGACCGGGAACGGGGGCGGGGTGCCCGCGATGGCCCTCTCGCCGGACGGCGAGACGGTGGTCACCGGTGGGCAGGACTCGATGGTGCGGGTGTGGGCCCTGCCGCGGACCAACCTGCCCGTCTCCGAGTCCGCGCTGTCGCTGCCGTCGACGAGCCGGGACGGTTCGCTCATGGCCACGGGCGGGTACGACTCGGTGATCCGGCTGTGGCGGGTCGGCAACGACGGGCGGTTGGCCGCTGCGAGCGCGACCCCGATGCCGCGGCCCCTCGGCGGCGCGCACGTGGCGGCACTCTCGCCCGACGGGAAGATGATGGCGACGACGCCCACCACCGGCGGGCATGTCCAGTTGTGGGACGTGCGCGATCCGGCGCACCCGACCGCACTGGGCGCGCCGATCGTGACGCAGACACGATTCACCTGGGAGATGGCGTTCAGCCCGGACGGCAACACCCTGGCGCTGGGTGACGACGACTTCAGCGTGCGGCTGTGGAACCTGGCCGACCCCGGGCACCCGGTGCCGTGGGGTGAGCCGTTGGACGGCCCGAGCAATCTCGTCCGGGTCGCGGCCTTCAGCCCGGACGGCAACACCCTGGTGGCCACCGACGCCGACGGCGGGGTGCACTCGTGGGACGTGCGGGACCCCGCGCGTCCCGAGTCGCACGGCGTGTCCCATGCCGGGGAGGGCGGGATCAATGCGCTCTCGTTCAGCCCGGACGGCACCAGGATTGCGACCGGTGACGACGATCAGGCGGTGGTGGTGTGGGACCGGGCGGCGGACGGATCGCTCTCGGCCCGCCAGCCGGCTCTGCTCGGGCACAGCGGCACCGTCTACTCGGTGTCGTTCAGTCCCGACGGGCGGCGACTGGTGAGCGGCAGCGACGACGGCACGGTGCGACTGTGGGACGTCTCCGACGCCGGACGGGCCCGGGAGGTGGGCGGCCCGATCGCCACCACCGGCACCGGCCGATGGCAGGTCGGCTTCCTGCCGGGGGCCCACACCGTCGTCGCCGCGGGCGGGGACGGTGTGCTGCGTGCCTGGGGGTTGGACGCGGCGGCGATCATCGCCCGGATCTGCGCGGCGACCGAGGAACTGTCGCCGGACCGGGCGGCGAGTTTCGAGCTTTCCGTGCCGACGCGGGGGGCCTGTGAGGCCGAGGGTGGGGAGAGTTAACCGAGGGCGAGGATGCTCGACGCCTTGTCCAGGCACTCCTGCCACTCGGCGTCGGGGTCGGAGTCGATGGTGATGCCGCCGCCGACGCCGAGGACGGCGCCGCCGTGCGGATCGAACTCGACGGTGCGGATGGCCACGTTCAGCTCGACGCCGGCCAGGGGCGACGCGAACCCGACAGTGCCGCAGTAGATTCCGCGCGCATCCGGCTCCCACTGCGAGAGCAGTTGCCGGGCGCGGTGTTTGGGACAACCGGTGACGGAGGCCGGCGGGAAGGTGGCGTCGAGGAGCTCGCCCGTGCCGGTGTCGGGAGGCACCGTCGCCTCGACCGTGGACACCAGATGCCACACGCCCGGTGCGGGATACACACCGAGCAGGTCGGTCACGGTCACCGAACCGGGGACGGCGAGGTGGCCGAGGTCGTTGCGGACCAGGTCGACGATCATCACGTTCTCGGCCACGTCCTTGACGGAGGCGCGGAGTCGGTCGGGGTCCGCCGCGATGGGCAACGTCCCCTTGATCGGGCTGGAGGTGACCCGGTCGCCGTGACGGGCCAGGTACAACTCGGGGGAGAGGGACGCGATCGCGCCCCAACCGCCCTGCACGAAGGCGGCGCGGGCGGGCCGCGTGGACTCGACGGCGTCGGCGAAGAAGTCCAGCGGCTCGCCGTGCGCGCGCCCGCGGAACTGGGTGCACACGCAGGCCTGGTAGACCTCGCCGGCGCGGATGGCCTCGAGGCACTCCTCGACGCCGTACCGGTGGGCGTCGCGGTCGGGCGCGGTCCAGTCGAGCCGCCACGGCCGGCGGGCCGCCCACGGCGCGGTCGCCGCCGCGGCCCACTCCGCGGGGCACGGACTGTCGGTGAGGGACTCGTACCACCAGCAGCCCTCGGTGTCCTGGCACAGGACGCTGTCCGTCCAGCCGCCCGCCGACTCGGGCAGTGCCGGTACGGCTCCCGAGGTCGGCAGGTCCGGGTAGGCGCGGTACCCGATCCAGCCGCCGCCGATGGGCGTCCGACCGGTAGCGTCCGCCGCGTCGGCCCGGTGCCCGGGGGCCTCGAAGGCCCGGCTCGGGGGAACCGGCACCGTGTCCACGCTCGGCGCCAGCACGGCCCGGCGGCCGAACCAGTCGCCGATCAGGGCGGCGGGCGGCGGTGTCCGGCGGTCGGCGGCCAGGGAGGCGAGGGCGCGCAGCACCTCGGCCGGGTTGCCGCCCTCGCCCAGCCTGTCGATCCGCATCCGTCCAGCCTGTCACGGGGGCGCCCGCCCGCCCGAATCGCGCAGGCAGGGTGCCGTCCACGGTCGGCGTGGCCCGGGCCGGGCGGTGGGTCGTCAACCGGCGATCGCCCGCCCGCCGTCGCCGAGGTTCGCCGCGTCCGCGGCAGACCGTCCCGCACGCAGCCCTCGCGGGTCGACCGCCGAGTTCCGCATGGTCTTCACGGGTCCGAAGAGGCGCGTCACCTCTGCGTGCACGGCCTCGGCCCGATCGGCCAGGATCGGGAGCAGGTCGGCGAACCGCACCTGTGACTCGGACACGGCCTGTGCGGTCGCGGCCTTGCCCGCCTCGGTCAGTCGTTGGCCGATCCGCACGGCGAAGCCGAAGAGGAACGCCTTGCGGAAAGACACGGACCGAGAGCCCTTCTCGCCCGCGGTGTGCATCGCGCGGGTGGCCTGGACGAGCAGCGAGGTGAACAGCATCTCCACCTGCGCCAGGTCCACCGGCGACCCGATCGTGGTGGCGATGGCCAGCCGCAGGTTGAACACGGTCTGCACCTGGTTTGCCTCACCGATCGCCGTCAGCAGCAGCGCCTTCTGCTTGACGTACGGGTTGTCGAGGTGAATTCGCTTGCTGTGCACCGTGATCGACGATCCGGGTGCGGCCGCCTCGAGAAGTGCCGAGTCGATCGCGTACCGCGTCATCAGTTCTTGGGCCTTGGCGGTGAGGGTCTCGGCCTCCTCGGTGAACTCCGTGCTCTCCGCCTTCGCGAGGAGCCCGCGAATCTTGTTCAGCACCTTCGTGTCCGCGACCGCCGGGTCGGTGTCCCGTTCCGGGGCGGGATCCGTGCGCTGCCGGGGCCAGGCCGAGGGCGGCGGGCACAGGGCGGTCCAGGGGCCCAGTGTCTGCCAGAACCGGGCCAGCGGCCATCCGTGTGACGGGTCGATCCCGGGGTCCCGGTCGGCGGTGGGATCGGTGTCCGCGCCGGGGTGCGCGTCCGCGATCGCACGCAGCTGGTCGAGCCACTGCCGTGGTGCGCGAGACCACGCGCCGCTGCAGTGCGACTCGCGCAGGATCAGTGCGGCGGCCGGGTCGGCGAAGGCTGCCTCGAGCGACCGCTTCGTGACGTGCAGGACGTCCGCGGGCTGCCAGCCACGCTCGTATGCCGCGGCCAGCGCGGCCGGGGCGTCGAGCGCGGTCGGCGGGCCCTCGCGACGGGTGGCGTGGCCGTCCCGGGCCGGCCGGTCGTCGTCGTTCCAGTCGTCCGGACCCCAGTCGTCCTCGACGTCGGCCGGGTACGCGCCACCCCAAGGGTCTCGAATGTCCGTTCGATGATTCGTCATGTCGGCAGTGTGCACCAGGACACCGACAAGTCCGGTCTTCGCAGGTCGGCAGTGCTACTTCCGATTGATCCGGCCGGCGCCCGGCGTCAGGGACGCGTCGTCCGCGGCGGCCCGGCCGGCGTGCCATCCGCCCGCGTCCACCGAACGGGCCCGGGACCTCCGGGTGCCGGGGAAGAGCCGGTTGAACTCCGCCTCCACAGCCGCCGACGTGGTCGCGAGGATCGGCAGCAGGTCGCTCACCGGCATGGACTCGTCGGCGGCCGCGGCCTCGGTGGCCCGGGCGTCTGCCTCACGCAGTCGTTGCCCGACCCGGCTGGCGAACCCGGCCAGGAACGCCTTGCGGAACGCCGTGGTGCGCGCGCCGCTGCGACCCTGCGCGGCGGTCGACTGCAGGGTGCGGTTGGCCTGCACCAGCAGGGAGGTGAACAGCAGGTCCACCTGCTGCAGGTCGACCGGGGTGCCGACGGCGACGGCGATGGAGAGGTCGCCGAACCACACGGTGCGGACCCGGTTGGCCTCGCCGATCGCGGTCAGCAGGTGCACCTTCTCCGTGACGTACGGATTGTCGAGGTGCACGCGGCGACTGCGGACGTTCGCGGGGCCGGCGTGGGCGCGAGTGCGCAGCAGGGCGGCGTCGATCGCGTACCGCGTCATCAGTTCCTGCGCCTTGGCCGTGAAGGTCTCGGCCTCCTCCGTGAACTCTGTGCGCTCGGCCTTGGTGAGCAGACCCCGGATCCGGTTCAGCATCTTGGGGTCGGCCGCGGCGGCCGGTGTCGCGGGCTGAGCAGTCGGGGCCGGGCCTTCGGCCGGCCACCGTGTTGAGGGGGCCGAGTCTTCGGCCGGCCACTGCGACGGCGGGTCGGTGAGGAACGTCCACGGCGGCAGCCGGTTCCACTCGGCGGCGAGTTCGGCGAACTGGTAGCCGAAGAAGCCGGACCGGCCTGCGGTGAGGGCTGCGGCGAGGTGCCGGCCGGTCGGGTCGCCGGCGGGCAGTTGCCCGACGAGCCGGGCCTGCGCCGGGTACTGCTCGGCGACGGCGTCGAGCTGACCGGTCCAGTCCGACGGGGCCCGCTCCGCGGCGCGGGCGCGCCGCGCCTCGTACAGCGTGGCGGCGGCCGCGAGTTCCGGCGGCGACTCGTCGCCGCGGCGGGTCACGTGCAGCAGGTCGGCGGGCTGCCAACCGCGTTCGTAGGCCGCCGCCACCGCCGCGACGAGGGCCAGTGCCTCGGCGCCCGGTGCGTCGTCGTCGTTCACAGCGTCGTCACCCGCAACGTCACGCCGAGCGTCAGCCGGCGTCGGGCTCCACGTACCGCGGGAACACCGGCGACGGCGCGGGCAGCGGGTGCCCGGCCACGATCCGGGTGCCGATGGCCGCGAAGTCGCGGGCCTCGGACGCCTGTCCCAGCAGGTCCAGGATCTTCGCGGCGGAACCCGGCATCACCGGCTGCACCAGGATGCCGACGATGCGCACCACCTCGAGGGTCGTGTACAGGACGGTGGCCATCCGCGCCGGGTCCGTCTTGCGCAGCACCCACGGCTCCTGCTGCGAGAAGTACCGGTTGGTCTCGCCCAGCACGTGCCAGATCGCCTCGAGCGCCTGGTGCAGAGCCTGCTTGTCGAAGTCGGCGCGCACCGTCTCGAGCAACGCGTCGGCCTTCGCGAGCAGCGCCCGGTCCTCCTCGGACAGCTCGCCGGGGGTGGGCACCTGGGCGTCGCAGTTCTTCGCGACCATGGTCAGCGAGCGCTGCGCCAGGTTGCCGAGCTCGTTGGACAGGTCGGCGTTCATCCGGGTGACGATCGCCTCGTGGCTGTAGCTGCCGTCCTGGCCGTAGGAGATCTCCCGCAGCAGGAAGAACCGCAGTGCGTCGAGGCCGTACTGCTCGACCATCTCGAGCGGGTCGACGACGTTGCCGACCGACTTCGACATCTTCTCGCCCTTGTTGTAGAGGAACCCGTGCACGAAGACGCGCTTGGGCAGCTCCAGCCCGGCCGACATCAGGAATGCCGGCCAGTAGACGGTGTGGAAGCGGGAGATGTCCTTGCCGATGATGTGCAGGTCGGCGGGCCAGAACTTGCGGAAGGACTCCGAGTCGACGTCCGGGTAGCCGGCGCCGGTCAGGTAGTTCGCCAGCGCGTCCACCCAGACGTACATGACGTGGCCCGGGTGGCCGGGGACCGGGATGCCCCAGTCGAAGGTGGTCCGCGAGATCGACAGGTCCTTGAGGCCGCCCTTGACGAAGCTGACGATCTCGTTGCGCCGGGTCGCGGGCTCGAGGAACTCGGGCCGGGACTCGTACAGCTCCAGCAACCGGTCCTGGTAGTTCGACAGCCGGAAGAAGTAGGTGGACTCCTCGGTCCACTCCACCGGGGTCCGCGTCTCGGTCGCGAGGCGGGTGCCGTCCTCCTCGACCGTGGTCTCGGCCTCGGTGTAGAACGCCTCGTCGCGCACCGAGTACCAGCCCGAGTAGGTGTCGAGGTAGATGTCGCCGGACTCGACCATCTTCTGCCAGAGCACCTGGCAGGCGGCCTCGTGATCGGCGTCGGTGGTCCGGATGAAGCGGTCGAACGAGACCTCGAGGACCTTGTCCAGCGCCTCGAACTGGTCGGAGTTCCGCGCGGCAAGGTCGCGGACGTCGATGCCTTCCTTCGCCGCCGTCTGCTGCATCTTCAGGCCGTGCTCGTCGGTGCCGGTCATGAAGAACACGTCGAACCCGTCGAGTCGCTTGAACCGCGCGATCGCATCGGAGGAGATGTACTCGTAGGCGTGACCGACGTGCGGGACACCGTTCGGGTACGCGATGGCGGTGGTGACGTAGAACGGGGGCCGGGAAGCGGAGGCGGGCGAAGTCATGGTGGGCCTACTCTAACTGCGTCGCGCGCAAACGTGACGAGCAGACCTGTCCGCACTCAGCTGCGGGGTGTCGGGTCGGAGCCGAGGACGCGCCGTTCGTAGCCGGTCCGGGTGGACGAGCCCCGCATGGCCCTCACCTGGTCCGGCACCATCGAACGGGTGATCAGGTCGCGGACCGGTCGAGGCAGCACGTTCACCGCACGGACCAGGGGGCCGAGGTAGCCGGGCACCGTCACCTCGAAGCGCGGGCGTTCGATCACCTTGACCACCGCCCGGGCCACGTCGGCGGGCTGGAGCATCGCGGCGGCGCCGGTGGCCGTGCCGACGGCAAGTTCGGTGTTCACCACGGTGGGCATCACCACCGAGAGTTCGACCCGGCTGCCGGACAGTTCCGCGCGTACGCCGCTCAGGTACCCGAACACCGCGTGCTTGGTCGCCGCGTAGCTGGACTCGCCGGGCGGCGCCAGCTTCGAGGCCGCCGACGCGACGGTGACGATGTGGCCGGCGCCGCGGGCGCGCATACCGGGCGCGGCGAGCGTGACGCCGTTGACGACGCCGTGCACGTTGACGTCGAACTGGCGGCGCCGGGCCGTCTCGGGCTCCTCGTCGAACGGGCCGACCCACATCACCCCGGCGTTGTTGACCAGTACGTCGAGCGGACCCCACTGTCCCTCGACCTCGGTGAGGAAGGCGGCGAACGAGTCCCGGTCCGCGACGTCGAGGTCGAGGCCGAGTGTGGTGCCGGTCAGCTCGCCCGAGGTGGCGCGGGCGGCGTCGCCGTCCTTGTCGCCGATGGCCACCTTCGCGCCGGACTCGGCGAGTTGGGCGGCGATCTCGCGCCCGATGCCACGGGCGCCGCCGGTCACTGCGATGACTCGTCCGACGAGTGTTCTCTTCTTCACGTGGGTCTCGCTCTCGGGTCCCGTCGCGGTGCGGCTGTCCGTCGTCACGAAGTGACCTCTGCATCGTGACAGATCACGGCCCCGGTCAGCGAGGTCTTCGCGGCCACGGGGCGCACCGATCTGCCTGGGTGTCGTGGCAACCGGACCGTCGTACGACAATGGCCGCATGAGCAAAGACCGTCCGGCGCCGGATCTGCCCACCCCGCTCGCGCCGTTGATCGACTCGCACACCCACCTCGACGCCTGCGGCGCCGTCGACGCGGCGTCCGTCGCGGCGATCGTGGACCGGGCCGAGAAGGTCGGCGTCGGCCAGGTCGTCACCGTCGCCGACGACCTGGCGGCGGCCCGGTTCGCGGTGGACGCCGCGCACTGGGACCCACGCGTGTACGCCGCGGTCTCGATCCATCCCACCCGGGCCAACGTGCTCGACGACGCGACGAAGGCGGAGATCGAGCGGCTCGCGGCGGACCCGCGGACCGTCGCGGTGGGGGAGACCGGCCTGGATTACTACTGGCCCGGCAAGCTCGACGGCTGCGCCACGGTGGAGGAGCAGGTCGAGGGGTTCCGCTGGCACATCGACCTGGCCAAGCGGCTGCGCAAGCCGCTGATGATCCACAACCGGGAGGCCGACCACGACCTGCTGGCCGTCCTGCTCGACGAGGGCGCGCCGGACACCGTGATCTTCCACTGCTTCTCGTCCGACGCGACGATGGCGCTGGCCTGCGTGGAGGCGGGGTACGTGCTGAGCTTCTCCGGCACGGTCAGCTTCCGTAACGCCCGCGAGCTGCACGAGGCCGCGAAGCTGGTGCCGGACGACCAGTTGCTGGTCGAGACCGACGCGCCGTACCTCACCCCGCACCCGTTCCGCGGCGCGCCGAACGAGCCGTACTGCCTGCCGTACACGGTCCGTTCGCTCGCGGAGACCCGCGGTCAGGACCCGTTCGACCTGGCGGCCGCGTCGACCGCGACGGCCAGGCGGGTCTACCGCATCTAGCCCGGGAGTAAATTGGGCCGCAAAGGTAAGCGACGAATGCACGGGTTCACGAATTCGACTCCCGCCGACCGCGGCGTCGACACCATCGACGTGTACATCGCGGCGTGGGAGATCGAGTGCTGCGCCCCACCGCCCGAGGTGGGCCGCGAGGGGACGTGGGTGCTCGCCTTCACCGCCGACGACACCGAGCCGGAGGTCTTCCACCGACCCGTTCGCTGGGATCGGACCAGCCGCAAGCTCAGCGCCGGTGGCGCCAGCGCCTACTGGCGAGACGCGCCCGACGACCTGTCCGACCACCCCACCGGGCTACGCGGGCGGCTGTGGGGGACGGTGCACGGCGCGGATGTCCCGGATGGATTCGACAGCACCACCGGCTCGGTCCGGGGCGTGTACCTGCTGGACGAGCTCTATCGCGAGAACGAGATCGGCGCCTGGTGCCCCCTCCCGGGGACCGCGGTGCGGTCCCCGGTGTCGAAGAGCCCCAGCTGGTTCGGCGGCAGTGGGACCTTCGTGTCCGGCATGGACTGCCGCAAGCAGACCGGTGTGGTGGTGGAGCTGGCGGTCCGGGGCTGACGCGGCGCGCGCTCGGCCTACAGCACCTTCGCGAGGAAGTCCTGGGTGCGCGGGTGCCGGGGGCTGCCGAACAGGTCGGCCGGCGGGCCCTGCTCGACGATGACGCCGTCGGCCATGAAGATCACCCGGTCGGCGACCTCGCGGGCGAAGCCCATCTCGTGGGTCACCACCACCATGGTCATGCCCTGCGCGGCGAGGTCGCGCAGCACCTGCAGCACCTCGCCGACCATCTCCGGGTCCAGAGCGCTGGTGGCCTCGTCGAAGAGCATGATGTCCGGGCTCATGGCCAGCGCCCGGGCGATCGCGACCCGCTGCTTCTGGCCGCCGGACAGGTTGGCCGGCTTGGCGTCCGCCTTCTCCGCCAGCCCCACCTGCGCCAGCAGGCGCTGCCCGGTCTCGTGGGCCTCCGCCTTGGTGGCCCGCTTGGTCTGCACCGGCGCCAGCATCACGTTCTCCAGCGCGGTCATGTGCGGGAACAGGTTGAAGTGCTGGAACACCATGCCGATGTGCTGGCGGACCTTGTCGATGTCGACCTTCTGGTCGGTCAGGTCGAACCCGTCCACCACCACCGTGCCGCCGGTGATGTCCTCGAGCTTGTTGAGGCAGCGCAGGAAGGTGCTCTTGCCGGAGCCGGACGGCCCGATCACGCAGACCACCTCGCCGCTCTCGATGTCGACGTCGATGCCCTTGAGCACCTCGTTGTCGCCGAAGGACTTGCGCAGGTCGGTGACCCGGATCTTGATGTCGGTGGTGACGGAATCGCTCACGCGTTGATCCTCTTCTCGAGCCGGTCGGACAGCTTGGTCAGGGCCATGATGATGACGAAGTAGAAGATGCCCACGATCAGCCACATGTTGAAGGACTCGAAGTTCCTCGCGATGATGATCTTGCCGGTCTGGGTGAGCTCGGCGATGCCGATCACCGACAGGATCGAGGTGTCCTTGAGCGTGATCACCGCCTGGTTGACGAACGACGGCATCATCGTGCGCACCGCCTGCGGCAGCACCACCTTGCGCATCGCGGGCAGGTAGCCCATGCCGAGGCTGCGCGCGGCCTCCATCTGTCCCTTGTCGACGGACTGGATGCCGCCGCGGATGATCTCGGTGATGTAGGCGCCGGCGTTGAGGCTCAGCGTGATGATGCCCGCGGTCATCGCCGGCATCTGGAAGTCCAGCGCCGCGGGGATGCCGAAGTAGATGAAGAAGGCCTGCACCAGCAGCGGGGTACCGCGGAAGATGTCGACGTAGGTGACGCCGATGCCACGCAGGATCCGGCTGGTCGAGACCCGGAAGAAGCCGAAGACAAGGCCGAGCACCAGCGCGATCGCCAACGAGACGACCGTGAGGACGATCGTCAGCCACAGGCCCTCCATCAGCAGCGGGAAGCTGTCCTTGAACAGGGAGAAGAAGGTGTTGCCGCCCTGGGCCTGCTGCGCCCCCTCGCCGAGGTAGGTGTCGAGGATCTCGTCGTACTGCCCGCTGGCCCGCGTGTTCGCCAGCCCGGCGTTGAACTTGGCGAGCAGCTCGGCGTTCTGGCCCTTCGAGACCGCGAACCCGTAGGAGTTGCCGGCCTCCTTCTCACCCACCGCCTTGAGCCCGTTGCCCTGCGCGATGCCGTACAGCAGCACCGGGTAGTCGTCGAAGACGGCGACGGAGTTACCGGTCTTGACGTCGTCGTACATGCTGGCGGAGTCGTCGAAGGTGACGGTGGTGAAGCCGTACTTGCCCTTGATGGAGTCGGCGAACATCGCGCCCTCGGTGCCGGTCTTGACCGCGACCCGTTTGCCGCGCAGGTCCTCGTAGGACTCGATGTCGTCGTTCGACTTCGCCACCGCCATCTGCACGCCGGAGTCGAAGTAGGGGTCGGAGAAGTCGAAGACGAGCTTGCGTTCGTCGGTGATCGACATGCCGGCGATGACGCCGTCGACCTGGCGTGACTGCAGGGCCTGCACGGCGGCGTTGAACCCCAGCGGCTTGACCGTGTACTTGAAGCCCTGGTCCGCGGCGATCGCCTTCAGCAGGTCCATGTCGATGCCGACGAAGTCGCCCTGCTCGTTCTGGAACTCGAACGGCGCGAACGTGACGTCGGTGGCGATGACGTAGGTCTTGTCGGAGTCGGTCTGTGCGGCCGCGGCGCCGGTGCCGAACATCAGGGCCAGGAGCGAGAGGACCCCCAGCAGGGCGGGCAGGCGCGTGAGGCTCCGGCGTGAACGTGTGTGCATCCGAACCAGCTTTCCGAGGTGCCGTTCGCGGGGGTGTGACGAGGGATTCGAGATTAACCCTGACGGCCGGTTTGTACAGGTCACGACGGCGCGTGTGTCCGCAGTCGGGCGGCCCGAGGATGCCGACTGGTTGCCGGACCGTCGTTCTCTCGTTACCGTACTGTGACCGAATAAGGCTGGATGTTGTCATCCAGTTACCGAACAGCCTCAGGAATTCGTGTGTCGCGTCTCGATCGGATCAACAAGTCCAACTCGCCGGCCCTTCGGCTCGTCGTCGGCGCACTGCTGCTGACGCTGCTGGCGGGTGGTGGGCTCGCGGTGCTCTCGCACAAGACGGTCACCCTGGACGTGGACGGCGAGACCATCGCGCTGAGCACCATGTCCCGCGACGTGACCGGGGTGCTCGCGGACGCCGGGTACTCGGTCGGCGACAAGGACGTGGTGGCCCCCTCGATCGGCGCCAAGGTGACCGACGGGCAGACGGTGGTGCTGCGCCGGGCCCGCGAGCTGACCCTGAACGTCGACGGGCAGCCGCGGACCGTGTGGACCACGGCACTGACCGTCGACGATGCGCTCTCGCAGGAGCGGCTGGGCGACGACGTCCACGTCTCGGCGTCGCGGTCGCAGCGCCTGCCGCTCGACGGCGCGAACCTCGACGTGGTCAGCCCGAAGCTGGTGCGCCTGGTCGACGGCGGCGCGGCCCCGGCCGAGGTGAGGCTGGCGGCCCCCACCGTCGGCGAGTTGCTCGACGCGCAGGGCGCGCCGCTCGGGGCGGCCGACACCGTCGAACCCGCCGCCGACGCCCCGGTCACCGAGGGCATGCAGGTGACGGTCACCCGTACCCGCACCGAGAACCGCACCGAGACGCTGCCGTTCGAGCCGGAGCCGCAGCGGATCGAGGACCCGACGATGAACATGAGCCGCACCGTGGTGGAGAACCCGGGCGCCCCGGGCGTGCACGACGTGACCTTCGCGGTGACCCTGGTCAACGGCGTCGAGACCTCCCGTACCGAGGTCGGCAAGGTTGTCACCACCCCCGGTCAGGCCAAGGTCGTCCGGGTCGGCGCCAAGCCGGGCACCGAGGTGCCCGAGGTCACCAACGGGTCCACCTGGGATGCGCTGGCGAAGTGCGAGGCGACGGGCAACTGGGCCATCAACACCGGCAACGGCTTCTACGGCGGCGTGCAGTTCGACCAGAACACCTGGGAGCGTCAGGGCGGACTGAAGTACGCGCCGCGCGCCGACCTGGCCACCCGCGAGGAGCAGATCGCCATCGCCACCCAGACCCAGCGGACCCAGGGCTGGGGCGCCTGGCCGTCCTGCTCGTCCCGACTCGGTGTGCGCTGAACCGCCGGATTTCCTGCCAGCTCACGCGAGGCGATAGGTTCACTGCTGTGACAAACGCCGAGGTGAACCCCCTGTGACAACCCCCGACGTGAACGCACCGCGTGGTCAGGCCGGCCTGCTGGGACCCGTCGAGGTGCGCGCGCTCGCCGCCGAGCTCGGGGTACGCCCCACCAAACAGCTCGGCCAGAACTTCGTGCACGACGCCAACACCGTGCGCCGCATCGTGAACACGGCCGGCGTCGGCCGCGACGACGTGGTGCTCGAGGTGGGCCCCGGTCTGGGCTCGCTGACACTTGCGCTGATGGACGTGGTCGACTCGGTGATCGCGGTGGAGATCGACCCGGTGCTCGCCGCACGGCTCCCGAAGACGGCGGCCGAGCGGGCCCCGGAACTCGCGGACCGGCTCACCGTGGTGGGCGCGGACGCGATGAAGGTGATGCCCGCGGACCTGCCCGCCGCGCCGACGGCACTGGTGGCGAACCTGCCGTACAACGTCGCGGTGCCGGTGCTGCTGCACCTGTTCTGTGAGTTCCCGAGCCTGCGCACGGCGCTGGTGATGGTGCAGGCAGAGGTCGCGGACCGCCTCGCCGCCGCCCCGGGCAGCAAGATCTACGGCATCCCCAGCGTCAAGGCCTGCTTCTTCGGTGAGGTGCGCCGCGCGGGGTCCGTCGGGCCGCATGTGTTCTGGCCGGTGCCGAAGGTGGACTCCGGCCTGGTCCGGGTGGACCGCTACGCCACCGCGCCGTGGCCGATCGACGAGGAGAACCGCAAACGGGTCTTCGCGGTCGTCGATGCGGCCTTCGCGCAGCGCCGCAAGACCCTCCGCGCCGCGCTGGCCGGGTGGGCCGGCTCGCCGGTGGAGGCCGAGCGCCGGCTGGTCGCGGCCGGCATCGCGCCGTCCGCCCGCGGCGAAACTCTCGACGCGGCCGCGTTCGTGCGACTGGCCGCGGTCGAGCCGTCCGATCCGATCGGATGACCCGGCTCTGACGCCGGGAACCGGCACCCCCGGCGTTCAGTTGCGTTAAACGAATTGCCAAGTGCGGCAACAGTATGCGAATTTCCGCATCGGGCCTGCTCGTCCTCTGTACGGTGACGCGAAGTGTGCTCAGTGTCGGCGTAGTTCGACGCGGCCGATGCGCGATCCAATCGTCGTCTCGGAATGGAGTTCGTACATGCCTCGTCCCACGATGCGTCGTCTTGCGGCTGCGGTCCTCGTCTCGGCGGCGCTGACCGGTGGCATCGCCGCCGGTTCCGGCACCGCGTCTGCGGCACCCGCAAACCAGCTCCTGTCGGCCGAATCCGTCGCCGCCCGCCCCGCTGGATTCGTGGATGGCGGGGACATCGCTTCCCGCCTGGACCTTCTTGTGAGCACTGTGGGTTACAAGCTTCTGGTGGCAACCGGGAGTGCCAGCCCCTGCGGCCACTTCGAGTGCAATCAGTAGTCAATGATGCGTAGTCCGGTGCGTCCGATAGATCGTCGCATTTATGGGCCTCGCGGTTCCCGCCCCGTGAATGTGAAGCAGCCCTTGTTGATTCGTTGCATTAAACGCATCGACAAGGGCTGCACGGATACTCGAATGCCGGTACGCGTTGGGGCATTTGTGTCTATGCTCCTGAACGGCGCCCGGGTCGGCGCTGACGACCACGCACGCTGTGATGGTCGGGTCATCGATTTCGAAGGGGGCTTCGTCATGTCAAGATTCGTGGGGCGTCGTATCGCATCACTTGTTGTCGCGTCGGCCGTGTTGGCCGGCGGCCTCACCGCTGGATCTGGCATCGCTGCCGCATCCACCGAGGACAATGCATCCTCCGTTGAGGTCATCTTCAGTGACCCGAATCCGGTCCATGTCGCCAAAGCGGTCATCTTCTACGCGATCAATATTCCCTTGTGGATCGTCCTGGGATCCACCGGGATATATGACAATGGCTGCAGGGGTATCTGCCCAGGGCAGTAGTGACGTCCGGCCTGGTGAGGGCGTCAGCAGTGCCCAGCCGCGGCAGACGTCGATCCGGTCCGGTGAGGTCGCGCACCTTGACGTGAGAGTCCAACGCGGACAAGGTTTCTGTGGGTGCGGAGGTTGTCCACGCGCGGTCGGGTCAGGTGATCCTCGACCGCGCGATCACGGAGCTGGAACACACCGCCGCCGTCCCGGCCGGTGAGGTCTTCCTCATCGGACCCTTGGACTTGGAAGCCTCGTCGATGATGGGTTTGACGGCGTCAGGGACCACCATCAGGGGTCCGTGCGCTGCCGTCCCAGCCGACCGCGATCACGGTCGGGATTCTGTTCCGTCTAACGAATTATCCAGTGTAGCAACAGTATGTAGATTTCTGCACCGGGCGGATCCTTCATCTGTCCGGTGACGCAAAGCGTTCTGGTCGACGGTGCCTTCTCGGCGCCGACGATACGCGCGACCAAATCGTCGTCACCGAATGGAGTTTGTACATGCGTCGTCTCGCAGCCACGATTCTTGTATCGGCAGTCCTGAGCGGTGGCCTCGCCGCCGGGTCAGGCGTTGCGTCCGCGGCACCCGCCGGATCCCTCCTGCCGGCCGGGTCCGTCGCCACCGGATCAATGGAGGTGGCCAGGCTGTTCATGGCCACCGGATCAATGGATTTCATGGAGAATCCCATCCAATCTCTCGGTATTTTGATCGCCGCTCCGATCATCTTGCTGGGAACCGCAAGTCATGAACCTTGGGATGGCGCCGGTATTCGTTGACGCGCTTGTGCGCGTTTTGTACCCCAGTCGGGGTACAAAACGCGCGCAAGCCCGAGCAGCCGCTGCTACTTGAATCTGCGCAGCCGCAGGCTGTTGCTCACCACGAAGACGCTCGAGGACGCCATCGCCGCGCCGGCCAGCATCGGGTTGAGCAGGCCGGCCGCGGCCAGCGGGATCGCCGCCGCCCGGATCCGATCCATGCCGTCCGAGCGATCATCTACTTCGGGATCAACATCCCTTGTGGATCACCTGGGATCCACCGGGGTAACAGGCCCCGGGTGCCGGGGCGGGCCGAGGTTGCGGACCGTCTCGCCGCCGCCCGGGCACCAAGATCTGCGGGATTCCCAACGTCAAGGCCTGCTTCTTTGGTGAGGTGCTGGTCACGGCGGGCATCGGCCCGTCGCGCCGCGGCGAGACACTCGACGTTGCGGCCTTTGCGCGGCTCGCCGGCACGGTCTGGCGGGCATGGGTCGCTCGACGCCACGGGAGCTGTCTCCGCTTCCGCTCGCGATGCGTAGTGTTCGACCAATTATCAAGTATGGCAGTCATATTCGAAATCCTGCACTGGTCTCAATCCTGCGATGTATGTTTGCGCGGCGCCGGGTGAGCCGCATGGTGTCGGCGCGTCCGCAGGAGCATCGCTGCATGTGCGAACTCTTCAAACGATTGGAGCCTTTGAATGTTCGGTCCCAACAAGCGTCGTATCGCATCCCTCGTTGTCGCGTCCGGGATGCTGGTCGGTGGTTTTGCCTCCGGAGCTGGCGCTGCCGCCGCCGCATCCACCGAGTCGTTCCCCGAAACGGGTTCGCTCGTCGTGGACGCCGTATTAGTCGATCCGGATCCGATCCATGTCGCCCAAGCGATCATCGCCGACGGGATCATAATCGCGTTTCTTCCCTTGCGGATCATCCTGGAATCGACCGGGATGATGCCCCCCGGGTGCCAGGGTCCCTGCCCGGCGCAGGGGTAGTGAGGGTGGCTGCCGAGCCCAGTCTCCGCGAGACTCTCGACGTCGCTGTGATCCTGCTTGGGTTCGCCCGGGTCCGGTAGCGGTCAACTAATTGTCACGTGTAGCAACAGTATTCGAGTGGGGGTCAGCAGTATCAGTCGTTCGGCAAGTGGGCATGCCCGTACGGACGGGCGCCAACTGTTTGGGGTGAGTCCATTCCTCTGAACCCGGCCTCGGTGACTGACGGCAGTCGCACGACGACGGGTGTCCGGGGATCTCCGGGCGCCCGTCCTGTCTGACGATCAGCTCTGCGAAGCAACAGTATTCGGATCGACTCGGTGTCGCGATGATCCCGCGCAGCATCGGACGACGTTGCTGGCAGGTATGTGAGAAGCGCCGCCGCGTTGTGCGTTTGGTGACGTCCGGCCCAATCCTGCCGGTTCGTTTGTGTTTGACGAATAGTCAAATGCTGCAGGTAATTCGAATCAGGGACCGGGCCGCGCGGTCTGTGTAGGCTGCCGCCTAGCGCCGAGTCGGCGCGCCCGGCAGGTGCCGTGGGAGGCATCGTCGGGTACCACTGTTGAAGGGGGCTTTGTCATGGGTTCTGCCGAAGGCTTGATCTGGTACTACGTCATGGTGGCTTTGGGGCTTGGAGACCCCGGTCGGGGTATGGGGGGAAATCTGCAATAACCAGTAAGTGGCACGGATTGGGTCCGTGCAATCTGCTCAGGTGATGCGCTAGGCACCGATCTGGTCAGGCCTGCAACCAGTCGTCACACGGGCTGCGAAGTTGCGACTTCCAGAACGGCCGAAGTTGCAGGCCGTTGCTCGCCGCAACACCTTCGATGACGATCCGTCCTGGCCGCGGTGGGGCATCAGCACCGCCTGGTTGCTGCGTACCCTGCGCGGCGACCTTGACAGTTTCTTCGTCGGCGAGAATTGGCGACTGCCTTCGGATCCCGACTTCGCCGTCGTCAAGTGCAACGCGCGCGGTCGTCGCACGCTCACGCGACTGTGCGCGCTGTCACCCCAACCAGGGTGCACAGCGCGCACGGGCAGCGAAGCTGCCTCTACTTGAACCGGCGCAACCGCAGGCTGTTGCTCACCACGAAGACGCTCGAGAACGCCATCGCGGCGCCTGCCAGCATCGGGTTGAGCAGGCCGGCCGCGGCCAGCGGGATCGCCGCGGCGTTGTAGGCGAAGGCCCAGAACAGGTTGCCCTTGATGGTCCCGAGCGTCCGGCGGGAGAGCCGGATGGCGTCGGCGGCCGAGCGCAGGTCGCCGCGGACCAGGGTGATGTCGCTGGCCTCGATGGCCACGTCGGTGCCGGTGCCCATCGCCAGTCCCAGGTCGGCCTGGGCCAGGGCGGCCGCGTCGTTGACGCCGTCGCCGACCATCGCGACCACCTTGCCGCGGGCCTGCAGGTCCTTGATCACGTCCACCTTGTCCGACGGCATGACCTCGGCCAGCACGGTCGAGATGCCCACCCGGTCCGCGACGGTCCGTGCGGTGGCCTCGTTGTCGCCGGTGAGCAGCACCGGTTCGAGCCCGAGACTGCGGAACTGCGCGATCGCCTCGGTGCTGGTCTCCTTGATCGCGTCGGCGACCACCAGGACGGCGCGGGCCGCCCCGTCCCAGCCGACGGCGATGGCGGTGCCACCGGCCCGTTCGGCCTCGAGCTTGGCCCGCTCCAGCGACTCCGGCAGGTGCTGCGACCAGTCCTCGAGCAGCGCGGTGCGGCCGGCGACGACGGAGTGTCCGTCGACGACGCCCTGCACGCCGCGGCCGGGGACGTTCTCGAAGCCCTCCACCGAGGGGAGCTCACCCTCGGCGGCGGCCGCGGCGGAGACGGCCCGGGCGATGGGGTGCTCGGAGGCATGTTCGAGCGCCCCGGCCAGGAGCAGCGCCTCGGCGCGGTCGACGCCGTCGGCGACGATCACGTCCTGCAGGGTCATCACGCCGGTGGTGACCGTGCCCGTCTTGTCGAGCACGATGGTGTCGACCTTGCGGGTCGACTCGAGCACCTCGGGTCCCTTGATCAGGATGCCGAGCTGCGCGCCGCGCCCGGTGCCGACCAGCAGCGCGGTCGGCGTGGCGAGCCCGAGGGCGCAGGGGCAGGCGATGATCAGCACCGCGACGGCGGCGGTGAAGGCCATCTCGAGCGGGTTGCCGGTGCCGATCCAGTAGCCCAGTGCGGCCACGGCGATCGCGATGGCGATCGGCACGAACACACCGGCGATCTTGTCCGCCAGGCGCTGCACGTCGGCCTTGCCGTTCTGCGCGTCCTCCACCAGCGCCGCCATCTGCGCGAGCTGGGTGTCGGCGCCGACGCGGGTCGCCCGGACCACTAGCCGGCCACCGGCGTTGACGGTGGCGCCGACGACGGCGTCGCCGGCCTCGACCTCGACCGGCACCGACTCGCCGGTGAGCATGCTCAGGTCCACGGCGGAACGGCCCGAGGTGACGACGCCGTCGGTGGCGATCTTCTCGCCCGGACGGACCACGAACTCCTCGCCGACCGCGAGTTCGCTTGCGGGGATGCGGGTCTCACGACCGTCGCGCAGAACCGAGACCTCCTTGGCGCCCAGTTCCAGCAGCGCCCGCAGCGCCGCTCCGGCCTGCCGCTTGGACCGCTGCTCGAAGTAGCGTCCGGCCAGCACGAAGGTGATGACGCCGGCGGCGACCTCGAGGTAGATGTTGGCCGCGCCGTCGGAGCGTCCGATGGTCAGCTCGAAGGCGTGGGTCATGCCGGGGGTGCCGGCGGTGCCGAAGAACAGTGCGTAAAGCGACCAGAGGAACGCGGCGGACGTGCCGACCGTGATCAGGGTGTCCATGGTGGCGGCGCCGTGCCGCAGGTTCGTCCAGGTGGCGCGGTGGAACGGCAGGCCCGCCCACACGATGACCGGCGCGGCCAGGGTCAGCGAGAGCCACTGCCAGTTGGTGAACTGCAGCGCGGGCACCATCGCCATCGCGATCACCGGGACCGAGAGCACGGTCGCGACGATCAGCCGGGTCCGCAGCGCGGCCAGCGCCCGGGACGGCTCGTCGTCGGTGTCGTCCGAGGTGGCCGCATCCTGATGCTGCGCGGGCGGGGTGGGCACGGTCGCCGAGTACCCGGCCTTCTCGACCTCGGCGACGAGGTCGGCGGGGGACAGCGCGGCGGCGGCGTCGTCGAGCACGACCTTGGCCTTCTCGGTGGCGTAGTTCACCGTCGCGGTGACGCCGTCGAGCTTGTTGAGCCGCTTCTCGATGCGGGCGGCGCAGGATGCGCAGGTCATGCCGCCGATGGCGAGTTCGATGCTGTCGGTGGACGCGGGTGCGGTGGGGACGAGGTACTCGGCGCTCATGTCAGTGGCCTTCGTGGGTGGCGACCGTGAATTCCGCTGTGCGGACCACGTTCTCGTGCTGGAAGTCGAGGAACAGTCGGTAGGTTCCGGCGCTCGGTGCCTGGGCGTGGAAGGTGACGTCGGGCCCCGCGGGGGTGACGCCGTCTCCCGGTTCGCCCTGCGGGTGCACGTGCAGGTAGGCGAGGTCGCCGTTGCGCAGCGCGACCAGGTGCCCGTAGGCGCCGAGGTAGGGCTGCAGGTCGGTCACCGGTGCGCCGTCGCGCGAGACGCTCAGGCGCAGCGGGCCTCCGGCGGTGCTCACGTCGCCGTCGAGGGTGACCCGGTAGCCGTCGACCTCGGCGACCCGGGACTCCGCCGGCACGGCCTCGGGGACGAACTCGCCGGCGACGTCGACGCCCCGGCCGAGGGTGAGTGCGGGTCCGCCGGTCGCCTGGAAGTCGGCGAACACCCGGTAGCTGCCGGCGCGGTCCCAGGCCCAGTCGACCGACCAGGTGCCGTCGGCGGCGAGCGTCGGGTGCACGTGCCGGAATCCGCTGGTGTCTGTGCGGACCACGATCAGGTGCAGCCTCTTCTCGTGCTGGAAGTCGAAGGCGGTGACGGGGTCCCCGGTCGGACCGAGGATCCGGAAGGCGAGGGTGCCGGGGCGGTTCGCCTCGGCCGGGGCCGTGATCTCCGAGAGGGTGTAGCCCTGCTCCGAGGCCTGCAGGCCGGCGGGGGTGGCCGGGCCGGCGGCGGCGTGGTCGGCGTGGCCGGCGTCGATGGTGGTCGTAGTGGTGTGGCCGGTGTGGTCGTTCGACATGTCGATCGGGCTCCCGGTGACGGCGCCCACCCCGAGGGCCGCCGCGAAGATCACGGCGAGCCCCCCGGTGTAGGCGACGAGTGTGGTGGAGGTTTTCATGACCGCTCCTAGGCGGGGCTGGCGGCGTATCCGGCCTCTTCGACCGCGCCGAGTACGGCGGCGGGCGCGAGGGGCGCGGAACTGGTGACGGTGAGGCGGCCGCTCGGGACGTCGACGGCGATGTCGGTGACCCCGTCGAGCTTGCCGACCTCTTCGCGCACGGAACCGGCGCAGTGTCCGCAGGTCATGCCGGTGACGGTGTAGTTGGCGATCTCCATGTCAATCTCCTCGGGTTCAGTATCCCATACCGATGGGGGGTAGGGCTTACGGGAGACGAACATACCCCTGGGGGGTACCTGACGCAACCTCTGGGGTCGCGATCTTTGTGAACTGGCGCCCGGAGGGGGATTGGCCGCGCGTGGTGATCGTGTGGCGGCAGGTGCTCGTGGCGTCACCTGGAACGCGCCCGTGCCGCGGGCGTTGTGTTCAACGAATTATCCTGTGCGACAACAGTATGTGTTTCCTGTATGCGGCGTGGTCTTCGTCGGTAGGGTGACTCGCGGCGCATGTGGGATCTGTGAGATCCGATGCTGCCGAAGCTTCCATGACCGTCACCAACTGATCGGAGCATCAAGATATGCGTAGTCCCAAGGCGGGCCGTTTCGCTTCCATGGTTGTCGCATCGGCCGTGCTGGCCGGTGGCATCGTTGCCGGGTCCGGTGTCGCGGCCGCCGCCCCCGCCGGACCACTCCTGCCGGCCGAATCCGTCGCAGCCCCCACCGGATCCAGCGACGGGGTTCAGGAGGCGCTTTTCAATGCGATCGTCGTCCCGGTCCTCCTTGTCTATTACGTGGCAAACGGAAGTGACATACCGAATTCCTGCCATGGGACCTGCGAGGGGTATCAGTGAGCTGGGGGACCTGGGCGCGCTGACCGACGGGTTCTCCGCAGCCTTCGTGGTCGCCGTGGTGATCGCGCTCGTCGGGGCCGCTCTGGCGGCGCTCACGCTGCGCGGCTCGCGGGTGCCGGCATCAGAGCTCGAGTCGGTGACGATCCTGTGGCCCGGGCGACGGTGACTGCGCGGCTGGACGACCCCAGGCTCAGGGCCGTGCTGCGGTGCGTCGCCGGGTGCGCGCTCGCGGCGTTGCAGGCGAGGGTGCGTCCGCGGCCCGGCGGTACTGCTCGCTGACGGCGGCGTGCCGCTGCGCCAGCCGGCGGCACTCCTCGCGCAGCTCCGGCGGGTCCTGCACGGTGAAGCCGACGCCGAACGCGGTGAGCCAGCCGGCGATGCCCGGCAGTGACTCGCCGCGAAGTTCCACCACGCAGCTGTGCTCGTCGACCGATTCGACCGCGCCCCAGAACTCGTCGACCATCGGCGCGATCTGCTCGATCGGCGCGTCCAGCAGCACCCGGGCCCGGGCCTGCGCCAGCGCCCGGCCGATGCCGCGGGAGACGAAGTCCGCGGCGTCACCGGCGGGCAGTTCACGGGGCGTGAATCGGGGGCCGGTGGGCGTCTTCGGCGTCATCCTGTCCACCCGGAACGAGCGCCAGTCGGCGCGGCGCAGGTCCCAGGCGACGAGGTACCAGCGGGCGCCCGAGCGCACCAGTCGGTGCGGCTCGACCTCCCGTCGGGTCGGCGTGCCGTCGTGGGCGAGGTAGTCGAAGCGCAGCCGTTCGTGGGCGTGGCAGGCGGTGGCCAGGCCGGTGAGTACCTTCGCGTCGACGGCCGAGGGCGCCGGACCCTGCGGCACCACCTCGATCCGCAGGGCGTCGAGGCGGTGCCGGAGCCTCGACGGCATCACCTGCCGCAGCTTGGTCAGCGCCTGCAGCGCGGCGTCCCCGATGCCCTCCACCGGCCCGACCGCGCCGGACTGCAGGGCGAACGCGACGGCCACCGCCTCCTCGTCGTCGAGCAGCAGCGGCGGCATCTGCGCGCCCGCACCCAGCCGGTAGCCGCCGCCGACGCCGACGTGGGCGTCGACCGGGTAGCCGAGGTCGCGCAGCTTGTCCACGTCGCGGCGGACGGTACGGGTGGTGACGGCCAGCCGCTCGGCGAGGTCCGCGCCGGCCCACTCCTGGCGCATCTGCAGCAGTGACAGCAGCCGGAGCAGTCTCGCCGAGGTCTCGCGCATGGGTTCACCCTGCCACCGATCGCGGACAGGTGCTGTCCTCGATCGTCGGGTTCCGAAAGCTCGGGTTCCGAGAGCTCGGGTTCCGAAAGCACTGAGGCCCGGCACCTGTGAAGGTGCTCCGTCCTGCGGGTCACTCCGCGGACTGCGCCAGCGTCCGTGCCATGCCACGCTCGACGGCGTCGACCAGGCGCGGCCGCAGGTCCGCGGACGGGACGATCGCGTGCACCGAGCCGACCTCGCGGGCGCGGTCGATGTTGTGGATCGCCTCGAACTCGGCGGCCACCTCGCCCAGCTTCGCGGACCGGACGGCCGACCGCTCGGCCCCGAGGGCGACCCGGATGCGGGCGCGCTCGGCGTCCTCGCTTGCGGCGGCCAGCTGCGCCTCGAGGTCGCGGATGCCGGGATCCGCGGCGGTGCGGGCGTTGACGTCGCGGGTGAACACCACGGCCGCGGCGGGCGCGCCGCCGAGCACCGAGGCGAACGAGCCCTCGACCGCGAGCACCTCCATGTTCTCGTTCAGCGCCCCGGAGAACACCACGAATGCGCCGCCGTGGTAGCGCGAGATCACCACGAACACGATCGGACCGTCGAAGTTGACGATGGCCCGGCCGATCTCGGCGCCGTACTCGAGCTGCAGGTTCCGCAGCGACTCCGGGGAGCCGTCGAAGCCGGACAGGTTGGCCAGCACCACGACGGGCCGGTTGCCGCTGGCGGCGTTGATCGCGCGGGCCGTCTTCTTCGACGAGCGCGGGAACAGCGTGCCCGAGGTCCACTGGTCCGGTCCGTCGGTGGGGAACCAGCCCTTGCGGGCGATCGCCCGGGACTCGATGCCGATGACGGTCACGGCATTGCCGCCCAGGTGCGCGTCGAAGACCACCGAGGTGTCGGCGTCGGCCATGTCGGCCCAGCGCTCGAGCACCGCGTGGTCCTGGTCGACCACCGAGCGCATCACCGTGCGGATGTCGAACGGCTTCTTGCGGTCCGGGTTCGTGGCGCTCGAGAAGATCTCGCCGACCGTCTTGAACTCGCTGGACGGGTGCACGTGCGGGTAGCTGCGGATGTCCCGCTCGACCGGGTCCGTCGACTCCGCCTTGCGCGGGAAGCGTTCACCCGCACCGAGGTACGCGTGCTCGTAGTGACCGAACAGCACCTCGACGGCGGCCGTCAGGTTCGGCGCCCAGTACTGCGCCTGGCCGTTCGGGCCCATCACGCGGTCGTAGCCGCCGATGCCGAAGTTGTCCTCGGCCGAGACGCCGCCCGAGTAGTCGAGCGACTGCTTGCCGGTCAGCACCATCGCGCTCTCCGGGGTCATCACCAGGATGCCCTTGGTGTGCATGAGCATGGTGGCCTCGGCGTTCCAGTACGGCTGGGCGCCGACGTTGATGCCCGCGACGATCACGTTGATCTCGCCGCCGTTCTGGGTGAACGTGATGATCCGGCGCAGCCCGCGCGAGACCCAGTCCATGTTCTCGGTGCCGGACTCCATCGAGATGGTGGCGCCGGACGACAGGGCGAACCACTCGATCGGCGCGCCGATCGATTCCGCGAGGTCGATCGCGGCGACGAGGCGCGAGCACTCCGCCTCGGCGACGGTGCCGAGCGCCTTGGTCGGGTCGCCGAACAGCGCGACCCGCGTCATGCCCTCGGGGTAACGCGTGGTGGGGGTGGACACCAGGCCGACGATCAGGCCCGCGGTGTTGCGGCCGTACGGGCGATCCACCGGCGCCAGGGCGGTGCCGGTCTCGTCGAGGTCGTACTCGACGAAGCTGCCGCCAGCGGACAGCGCGGGGATCAACTCGTACGGGTAGACGGTGCCGCGAGCCTTCGAGCGCTGGACCTTCTGGGTGTACTCGTCGAGCGGCTTGAGCGGCTCGGTCGGCGGTTCGGTGACCGCGACCTGCAGTCCGGCACCCGAGCGGTACGAGAAGCGCACCGCCACCTGACGTGCCTTGGTGTTCGGCGACTCCTGCAGCCGGCCGATGATGGTCAGCTGCTCGAGGCCCGCGCCGACGGTGAGCGGGGCGACGTGCTGCGCGATCCGGGCGATCCGGTCCGCGGACACCTCGAACTTCGGCCAGACGTACAGCACGACCCGGTTGTTGTCGATGCGCTTCTTGCCGCGCTGGGCCTGGACCCGGCGGATGCCGTTGAGGCACGACGCGACGGCCCGCTCGATGGCGGGTGCGGCGGCGATCTCGCCGTCGGCGTCGAACTGCAGCGTCAGGTCGCGCACCTGTGCCATCGCGATCAGCCGCTCGTCGGCGGGGTTCTCCCTGGCGACGAGGTGGTACAGGAACGTGTCGGCGGGCGCGGGCAGCCGGGTGCCCTCGAAGTTCTTCAGCCGCCACATGTCCAGGCGCTGCGCGGTGAGCGGATGCATGTCGCGGATGATCTTGTCCTCGACCAGACCCGAATCCGGCTGCGGCGCAGGGCGGAACGTCACCACGCGCTGCACCGTGATCGCACCGGGGGTGGCCACGGTGACGGTGACGCGCCGCCAACGGGCGGCACCCG
Source organism: Rhodococcus sp. P4_C10 (assembly GCF_056402135.1). NCBI lineage: Bacteria > Bacillati > Actinomycetota > Actinomycetes > Mycobacteriales > Nocardiaceae > Rhodococcus > Rhodococcus sp. P4_C10. The sequence goes on from NZ_JBFUHZ010000025.1 coordinate 52,559, forward strand.
GATGCGCCTGCAGGGCCTGGTGCAGGGACTGCGCGAGGGCGTCGCCGTCGGCCGGGGCCTCGGGCCACGTCAGGTACAGGTCGACGACCAGGTTGGTCGGCGCCGGTCCCGCCACGGCGTCGACCACGGCCAGGGCCTCGGTCAGCCGGGTACGGTCCGCGGTCACCGAGACCAGGTTCAACTGCTCGCCCGACAGCTCGAAAGTGCCCGTGACACAGGGCAGCCCGTGCCCGCCGACGGACTTGACGTCGGAGAGGCCGCGGATCTTGTAGTACTGGCGGGTGACCACCTCGAGCAGATCCGCGGCGGTGGAACCGGGGTCGGCGAGGAGCCCGACGAGCGGCTCCGGGGTGTCGACCATGGCGTCGATCCGGGCGTCACGGTCGGCCGAGCCGGGGTGTTCGGCCAGGAACTGGAGGCTGCCGCGGACTCCGTCGTAGATCTGCTCGCGGGCCTTGAGCACCACCGGCTCGTCGAAGATCCGGAACTGGATGTTGCGGGCCACGTCGCCGATCAGCGGGAAGCGGGCCTGGGTGGCGACGACCAGCCGGTCCAGCACCTCGGAGAGTGCGGGGCAGGTTTCGGTGTCGACCCGGCCGTCGCGCAGCCAGCGGGAGAGCAGTGCCGCGACGATCGGCACCTGGGTCTCCATCCGCTGCTGGGCGACGAAGATCCGGTGGACGGCCTCCTCGAGCTCCGGCGTGCGGTCGAGCTCGGCCACGTCGTAGTGCAGCAGCGACCGGGAAAGCTTGGCGCGGAAGGAATCCGGAAGTCCCTCGACGTCCACGTCGAGCGACTGCAGGAACGAGTGGAAGTGCTCACGCGGGCTGTGCACGCGCTCGACCGTGTCCTCCTTGCCGGCGGTGGGCCGGTTGCGAGAGAGCTCGCACAGGTCCGCGAACGTGGTCAGCACGGCGAGTTCGGCCTGCACCAGGGTGGCGTCGGACTCGGGCACCCGGGCCCGCAGCTCCTCGAACTCGGCGAGCAGGGCCTTGGCCCGGGCGGCGTCGACGTCGTAGCCGGTGATCATCGCGGTCAGCGTGTCGAGCCGGACCAGGGCCTCGGTGAGGTCGTCACGGTCGCGGGCGGCGGGCGCGACGAACTCGACCCGCGGGGCCTTCTCGGTCACCGTCTCCTCGGCCACCTGGTCGACCCGCAGCAGCGGGGCGCCGGCGTCGACCTGGGCGTTGACCACGGCCAGCACCTCGCGGACCTGGCCGGCGTACGGGGCCCGGATCGCGGTCTCCATCTTCATGGCCTCGAGCACCACCAGCGTGGCGCCGGCCTCCACCTCGTCGCCGACGGCGACGGGAATGGCGACCACGACGGCGGGCGACGGGGCGCGGACCACGCCGGCCTCGTCCTGGCTGATCTGGTGGCTGATGCCGTCGACCTCGACGAGGTGGTGCGCGGGTCCGGTGACGGACACCACGTGGTGTCGCCGCCCGCCGATGACGAGCCGTCGCTCGAACTCGCCGAGCCGGTCGACGTCGACCTCGACCTCGCCGCTGTCGCCGTCCACCACGTAGCGGTGCGGACCGATCTGGCCGACGACCAGCTGGTAGGCCTGGCCCTGGTAGGTCAGCTCGACCGGCCGGCCGACGGTGTTCTTGGTGCGGGGCCGGCCGCCGCGGGCGGAGGCGAGGAAGCTGGTGCGTTCGCGGGCGTCCTCGGCGTCGTAGACGCCGATCGCGGTGGCGAGCAGCGCGACGGAGGCGAGGCGCGTCGGGCCGCTGACGGTGCCGGCGCCGGTGCGGTCCAGCCAGCCGGTGTCGGCGCTGGCGGTGATCACCTCTTCGCGGTCCAGCAGGTCGAGCAGGAAGGACTTGGTGGTAGTGCCGCCGGCGAGGACGACGGTGGTCTCGCGGAGCGCGGTGCGCAGCCGGGCGAGCGCCTCGGAGCGGTCGCGGCCCCAGGCGATGACCTTGGCGACCATGGAGTCGTAGTCGGACGGGATGACGTCGCCCTGGGCGATGCCGGTGTCCACGCGCAGGCCGGAGCCGAGCGGGAACTTGAGCAGCTGCACCGTGCCGGGGGCGGGGGCGAAGCCGTTGTCGGCGTCCTCCGCGTTGAGGCGGGCCTCGACGGCGTGGCCGAACTCGGGCGGGCAGTCGCCGACCAGGGGGGCGCCGCCCGCGACCTGGATCTGCAGCTTGACCAGGTCGATGCCGGTGGTGGCCTCGGTGATCGGGTGCTCGACCTGCAGGCGGGTGTTCACCTCGAGGAAGGTGAACAGGCCCTGCGAGGGCTGGTAGAGGTACTCGACGGTGCCGGCGCCGCAGTAGCCGGCGGCGCGGACCAGGTCCGCGGAGACGGTGCGCAGGTGGTCGGCCTGCTCCTTGGACAGCAGCGGCGAGGCGGACTCCTCGATGACCTTCTGGTTCTTGCGCTGGATCGAGCAGTCGCGGACGCCGGGGGCCCAGACGTTGCCGTGGGCGTCGGCGATCACCTGCACCTCGACGTGGCGGGCCTCGGTGACCAGCCGTTCGATGAACACGACCGGGTCGCCGAAGGACCGCTCGGCCTCGCCTTGGGTGCGCTCGAGGGCGAGCTCGAGCTCCTCCTCGGCGAACACCTTGCGGATGCCGCGGCCGCCGCCGCCGGAGCGGGCCTTGATGATCAGGGGGTAGCCGATCGCCTGGGCGTGGCGTCGGGCGTCGGCGCGGGTCTCGACGGGGCCGCCGGACCACGGCGCCACCGGCACGCCGACCTTCTCGGCGAGCAGCTTGGCCTCGACCTTGTCGCCGAGCAGACGCATGGCGTCGCCGGAGGGGCCGATGAAGGTGATGCCGAGCCGGGCGCACAGGTCCGCGAACGCGGGGTCCTCGGCGACGAAGCCCCAGCCGACCCAGACGGCGTCGGCCTTGGCTTCGACCAGGGCGCGCTCGAGCTCGGCGTGGTCGAGGTAGGGCGTCGCGGCGGTCGCGGAGGGACGGAGGGTGACACCCTCGTCTGCCTGCCGGACGAACATGGCCCGTCGCTCGGCCTCCGTGTGCAGGGCGATCGTCGTGATGCCGTAGTCGTGCTCGGCGTTGAGCTCCCGGACGGCGCGAATCAGGCGTACGGCCGCCTCGCCCCGGTTGACCACTGCAATCCGTGTGAACATCCCTTTTGCCACCGTTCTTGTGCCTCTTCTCGAAGAAGTTTCTCGACCGTGCCGTGGTAACGGGTCGGGCCGCGCCCATTCGGACGAGGTTGGGTCGCGCCAAATTGGACGCACAGGGAATTCGACCGCGCTCGCGATTGCGATGCGATGGCGATGAATCCTGAGGAACTTTCGGCCCCCAGCCGGCGTCATTGCGCGGCCCTGCCTGTGTGCCAGCATGCATTATTTCGGGGCCGATGTCATGTCGTTCGCCCGGTTCATCAAATATGCAGTCGCACAATCGATTTGGCGGACATTTTCAGCCTCCGGAGAGGCTCGAAAAACCTACTTCCGAGTAGTTTTCCGCGTACTCGCCAGTAGCATTTTTGCGCCAGACGGAGATCGGGACGGCGATCTTGCTGTGACCGCGAGTATCGAGTCGGCGACCGTGTCGGCGCKCGCGCGCGGGCCCGCGCGGGGCCGCCCGGTCGGCGCTCGCCCTGGACGTTTGCCCAGGTGGATGCGGGTGCCTTTGTGATGTAAAACGGTACTGGATCGCGCTCGTGATCCAGCTCACAGCGTCCCTGTGGCGCGAGGCCGTCGTGACGCGCCGCCCCCCTCGGAAGTGTGGGGTCCTGCTGCCGATCGACAAGAAAGGTGTTGGGCGATGCTGCTTCCGATGTCCCCCGCAGATGCGGTTTTCCTGCTCGGCGAGACGAGGGAGCATCCGATGCACGTCGGTGGGCTGGTGCTGCTGCAGCCGGCGGACGGGGCCGACGCGTGGGACCTGCGCGCGATGCTCGACGACGCGATGGCCCGGGGTGAGGTGTCGCCGAAACTGCGCCGCCGCGCCCGGCGGTCGGTGACCTCGCTCGGCCAGTGGGGCTGGGAGGCGGACGTCGATGTCGACCTCGGCCACCACGTGCGGCACAGCGCGCTTCCGCAGCCGGGTGGGATGGCGGAGCTGATGGACCTGGTGTCCCGGCTGCACGCGGGACTGCTGGACCGGGGCCGGCCGCTGTGGGAGATGCACCTGATCGAGGGTCTCGCCGACGGCCGTCTCGCGGTGTACACGAAGATCCACCATGCGCTGGCCGACGGAGTCTCCGCGATGCGGATGCTGCGTGGGGCGCTGAGCACGGACCCCGACGTCCGCGGCATGCCGGCGCCCTGGGAACCGATCGAGGGCGCGTCCCGGTCGACGGCGGTCGACGACGGCGCAAACCCGGTGGGGAAGGCAGCCGGTGCTGCGTTGCGCACCTTCGGGGGAGTGATGGGGGAGGTCGCGGGGATGGTCCCGGCCCTCGTCGGCACCGTCGACCGTGCCCTACACGAGCGGGGCGGCGCCCTCTCGCTGGCGGCGCCGCGGTCGATGTTCAACGTGCCGATCGGCGGGGCCCGACGGTTCGCGGCACGGTCCTGGCCGCTCGAACGGCTCCGGCTGGTCGCCAAGCACGCCGATGCCACCGTCAACGACGTGGTCCTGGTGATGTGCGCGGGCGCCCTGCGCGGGTACCTCGACCAGCTCGACGAACTGCCCGCCGAGTCGCTGGTCGCGATGGTGCCGGTCTCGTTGCGGCGTGAACGCCAGGAAGGCAAGTCGGGCAACGAGATCGGGCTGCTGACCTGCAGCCTGGCCACCGATCGGGTGGACCCGGTGGAGCGGCTCGCCGCGATCGGCGAGTCGATGCGACAGGGCAAGGACTCGATGCGCACCCGGACCTCGTCGCAGATCCTCGCGATGAGTGCGCTCGGTGCCGCCCCCCTGGCGATGGGCATGATGCTGGGCCGCGGCGGGCCGATCCGCCCCGCCAACGTGATGATCTCCAACGTGCCCGGCCCCGCGACGCCGCTGTACTGGAACGGTGCCCGGATGACGGCGCTGTACCCGCTGTCCATTCCCGTGCACGGGCAGGCGCTCAACATCACCTGCACCAGTACCGACGACGAGATCGCGTTCGGGCTCACCGGCTGCCGACGCAGCGTGCCCGCGCTCGCGCCGCTCCTCGGTCACCTCGACGACGAGCTCGTCGGGCTCGAGGAGGCCTTCGGGCTGTAGCGCCCGCTCCGCAGTCACGGGCTGTAGCGCCCGCTCCGCAGTCAGCGGAGCGGCCCGGCGAGCATCCACCGGTGGCCGAACGGGTCGACGAGGGTGGCGCCGCGGTGCCCGTGCGCGTCCGCGGGCTCCTGCTCGACGCGGGCACCTGCTCCCCGGGCCCGTTCCAGGGTTGCGTCGGTGTCGGCCACCGGCAGCATCAGGCTCACCGCGGCCGCGCCCGTTGTCGGCGCGACGACACCGATCTCCGGGAACTCGTCGGCCAGGTAGAGCGTGCCGTCGCCGATGCGCAGTTCGCAGTGTCCGATCCGGCCGTCGGGCATCTCCACCGGTTCGCCGTCCATCCGTGCGTCGAAGACCTGGGCGTACCACTCGGCGGCGCGGCGAGCGTCGTGGGCGCAGAGGTACGGCAGCGCCGCGGGGCGCGGCACCACGGACGCGGCACGATCGTCGGGATCGGACATGTCGACTCCTTCGGGTCGTCGGGCGCGACCGCGGACAATGCTCGCCGCAGGTGGCCGTACCCGCCGGACGTGCCCGTCCATTGTCGCCCCTGCCCGCGGTTGCCGGCGGCGGCCGAACTCCGACGGTCGGAGGGCGTCGTTTCGTCCACTAGGCTGGGGACTTGTGCTGTCAGTTGTCCCCAGTCCGGTGATCGTCCGGGCACCGTCCAAGGTGAATCTCCACCTCGGGGTCGGTGACCTGCGCGAAGACGGCTACCACGAACTGACCTCCGTGTTCCAGGCGCTCTCGCTCAGCGACGACGTCCGGGTGTCGGACGCCGGCGAGTTGTCGGTCGAGGTCCACGGCGAGGACGCGCGGGCGGTCCCCACCGACCACCGGAACCTGGTGTGGCAGGCGGCGGAGTTGCTGGCCGAGCACGCCGGACGTCGTCCCGACGTCGCGATCAGCATCCGCAAGGGCATCCCCGTTGCCGGCGGGATGGCGGGTGGCAGCGCGGACGCCGCGGCCACCCTGGTCGCGCTCGACGCGCTGTGGGAGCTCGGACTCGACCGCGCCGAGCTCGTCGAGTTCGCCGCCCGTCTCGGCAGCGACGTGCCGTTCTCCCTGCACGGGGCCACCGCGCTCGGCACCGGCCGCGGCGAGCAACTGCTTCCGGTGTTGTCCCGCAACACCTTCCACTGGGTGCTTGCGCTCGCGAAGGGTGGGCTGAGCACGCCGACGGTGTTCCGGGAACTGGATCGGCTGCGCGCCGACGGCAACCCGCCACGGCTCGGCGGAGCCGAGGACCTCATGCACGCCCTGGCCTCCGGGGACGCCGCGACGCTGGCCCCACTGCTCGGCAACGACCTGCAGCCGGCGGCGCTCTCACTCGCGCCGGGGCTGCGCCGCACCCTGCGTGCAGGCACCAACGCAGGCGCCCTCGCCGGGATTGTCTCCGGCTCCGGGCCCACCTGCGCATTTCTCTGCGCCGACGCCGAGGCCGCGGTCGCGGTCGGCGCCGAACTGGCAGGCGCCGGAGTGTGCCGGACCGTGCGGATCGCGCACGGACCGGTGCCCGGCGCCCGCGTCATTACCCACGAGACGGAGCACTGATGGCAAACCTGGTCAACCTCGAGCAGGTGTCGAAGTCGTTCGGCATCGCACCCTTGCTGGACTCCGTCTCCCTCGGCGTGCAGGAGGGCGAACGGATCGGCGTCGTCGGCCTCAACGGCGGCGGCAAGACCACCATGCTCGAGGTGCTGGCCGGCATCGAGGCACCGGACTCAGGCCGGGTCAGCCGGGTCGGCGGCCTGCGGATGGCCGTCGTCACCCAGCGCGGGGTGCTGCCCGCCGGATCCACCGTCGCGGACGTGGTGCTGGCCCCGCTCGGGGTGGCCGAGCACGAGTGGGCCGGCAATGCCCGGATCCGTTCCATCCTGGCCGGGATCGGCATCGACTCCGTGGGCCTGGACCGGGGCGTCGAGGGGCTCTCCGGCGGCGAGCGCCGGCGGGTGGCGTTGGCAGCGGCACTGGTGCAGGACCTGGACCTGCTGGTCCTCGACGAGCCCACCAACCACCTCGACGTCGAGGGCGTGCAGTGGCTGGCCGAGCACCTGGTGTCGCGGCGCAGCGCGCTGGTCGTCGTCACCCACGACCGCTGGTTCCTCGACACCGTCGCCAACCGCACCTGGGAGGTGGTGGGCGGCAAGGTCGAGAGCTACGAGGGTGGCTACAACGACTGGATCTTCGCCCGCGCGGAGCGCTCCCGGCAGGCAGACGCCTCCGAGGAGCGCCGTCGCAACCTGGCCCGCAAGGAGCTGGCATGGCTGCGGCGCGGCGCCCCCGCGCGCACCTCCAAGCCGAAGTACCGGATCGAGGCCGCCGAGGCGCTGATCGCGGACGTGCCGCCGCCCCGCGACAACGTCGCCCTGGCCACCTTCGCGCAGCGCCGGCTGGGCAAGGTCGTCATCGAGCTCGAGGACACGCGGCTGACCACGCCCGACGGCCGCGAACTGGTGCACGACCTGACCTGGCGGCTCGCCCCCGGCGAGCGGATCGGTCTGGTCGGCGTCAACGGCTCGGGCAAGACCACCCTGCTGCGGACCCTCGCCGGTGAGCTCGAACCCGCGTCGGGTCGCCGTATCCAGGGGCAGACCGTCAAGATCGGCTGGCTCCGTCAGGAGCTCGACGACCTGCCCGTCAAGATGCGGGTGCTCGAGGCGGTCAAGGACATCGCCGAGCGGATCACCTTGGGGGACAAGGAAGTTTCGGCCGGACAGTTGGCCGAGCGGTTGGGCTTCACGCCGGCCCGGCAGCGCACCCCGGTCGGCGACCTCTCCGGTGGCGAGCGCCGCCGGCTGCAGCTGACGCGAGTGCTGATGTCCGAGCCGAACGTGCTGCTCCTCGACGAGCCGACCAACGACCTGGACATCGACACCCTCCAGCAGCTCGAGGACATCCTCGACGGCTGGGCCGGGACCATGGTCGTGATCAGCCACGACCGGTACCTGATCGAGCGTCTCTGCGACAGCACCTGGGCGCTGTTCGGGGACGGCAAGCTGACCAACCTCCCGGGCGGCATCGAGGAGTACCTGCGCCGCCGCGCGGCGGTCACCGCGCTGGCCGGACCCGGCCCGGCGCCGGAGGTGGCGCCGCGTTCGGGCGCGTCCGCGGCGGCCCGCGA
>NZ_JBFUHZ010000026.1:0-75560 GCF_056402135.1 Rhodococcus sp. P4_C10
CACCCGCCCCGTCGGCCCTGCCAGCCCCGTCGGCGCCGCTCCTGTCGACCCCGGAGTCGGAACGGGACCTGTTCGCGGCCGTCCGGTCCGACGACGCGGTCGCGGTGGGCGCCGCGCTGGCGCAGGGCGCAGACCGCGAGGCGCGGGACGAGGGCGGCCGGACGCCGCTGGTGGCGGCGGCCAAGGCCGACGCGGTCGACGCGGCTCGACTGCTGGTCGACGCGGGCGCCGACGTGAACGCCAAGGACGACCTGGAGGACTCGGCGTTCCTCTACGCGGGCGCGGAGGGACACGACGAGATCCTCGCGCTGACCCTCGCGCACGGTGCCGACGTGAGCGACACCAACAGGTTCGGCGGCACGGCGCTGATCCCGGCCGCCGAGCACGGCCACGTCGAGACGGTGCGCGCCCTGATCCGCGCCGGCGTCCCGGTCGACCATGTCAACGAGCCGGGCTGGACCGCACTGCTCGAGGCGGTGGTCTACGGCGACGGGTCGGCTCGCTACCAGGACGTGGTCGGGCAGTTGCTCGCGGCGGGCGCCGACCGGTCGATCGCGGACGCGGACGGCCGGACCGCGCTGCAACACGCGCAGCGCCGCGGCCAGGAGGACGTCGCGGCGCTGCTGAGGGAGGGACGTTGACGGTCAGCGCGCGGCGGGGGCCTTCGACTCGACCTCGGACTTGATCCGGGTGAGGGTGGTGTTCATGCCCTTGATCATGTCCTGCTCGAACCCGGCGGTGCCGCCCATCATCTTGTCGACCAGGAACGACGAGATCTTGGTGGTGCCCGTGGGGGCCTCGCGGCGCTCGGTCAGGGTGGTGCCGTTCTCCGTGGGGGTCAGCTCGTAGGTCCAGATGGTGTGGTTCTCCACGACGCGCCACGCGATGGCCTCGTTCGGCTCGAAGCGGGTGACCTTCGAGGAGGTCGGCCACACCAGCAGGCCCTTCTTGTTGACGTTGAACGTCTTGGTGCCCCGCCTGACCTCGCCGCCGAACACCCGCATCATCCGGCACTGGGGGCTCCACTCGCCCATTCGCTTCAGGTCCGAGACCACCGACCAGACCGCGGCGGGCGAGGCGTCGATGTCGATGCTGGCTTCGAGGGTGTTCGTCACTGGCTCTGTCTCCGGTTTCGTCGAATTAGTGAAACTGTGCGTAACGCATATCTTGCCCGATCTCGCCGATGCGTCAAGGGTCGTCGGCGCGTCCGGGGCGGAGCGTGTAATGCCGGGGGGACGGCGGGCGATGAACAGGGTATCCACGTCAAGCCACACCCGATGCGTACCGGAGTGATCGTCGTGAAGATCCCAGACGTCAGGCGACATGCTCGCGACCAGGCCGTTCCGATCCTCCGGTCGGCACGGATGAAGGGCCGGCCCGAGTCCTGGCCGAGCGAGAAACTCGAGCGACTGCTGACCCCGCACGAGATCGACGCCATCAGTCACGGCCACTTCTGAGCCCTCCCCGTGGTGCGGGGAGGGGCCGGAGTCTCGGCGGCTGCCCAAGTTGTTCTATTAAGGCTAGAACTATAGTGTGATTGTCGTGCTCATCCGCATAGACCAGTCCGCGGCCACACCGCTCTTCGAGCAGGTGGCCGCCAGTGTCCGTCGTGCCATTGCCGACGGTTCCGCCGCTCCCGGTGAACGCCTGCCCGGCGCCCGGGACCTCGCCGCCTCGCTGGACCTCAACGTGCACACCGTGCTGCGCGGGTACCAGTTGCTGCGCGACGAGGGCCTGATCGACCTGAGGCGCGGACGCGGCGCGGTGGTCGCCGCCGGTGCCACGCGGGGCCGGCTGCAGGAGGCGGTCCGGGAACTGGTCGCCGAGGCGCGCCGGCACGGGATGAGCGCACCCGAACTCATGGAGCTCGTAGACAAGGAGATGGCATGACCACATCGGCATCGGCCACGCAGCGGGTCTCGTGGCCGCGCGCGCTGGCCGCGGCGCTGGTGCCGCCCGTCGTCGTCGCGGCGGGCGCGTCCGCGGCGATCGCCGGGGCGGCGGGGGAGCTCCCCGACCCGGTCGCGGTGCACTTCGGCGTCGATCTGAAGGCCGACGGCTTCGCCGCGCTCGACACGGTCCGGTGGGCCCCGCTGCTCGGGGTGGCGGTCGCCGCGCTGCTCGTCGTCATCCAGCTCGCGATCACCCGGCGGGACGAGCGCACGGCTCGGGTCGCGGTCACGCTCGGCGCCGGGGTCGGCGGCTTCGTCGCCGCACTGGCCGCGTCGACCGTCCTGCCTCAGCGTGGGCTCACCGATGCCGCGCAGGCTTCGGCGGGCCTCGGCGCGATGCTGCTGGCCGCGGTCGTCGGGCTGGCCGCCGCGGGTGCCGGTTACGCGGCGATGCCCGGGCCTCGTGCGGCCGCGGCCGTCGCGCCGCCGCCGGTCGACGCGCCACGAATTCCCTTGGGCGACACCGAACAGGTCAGTTGGTCCGGCTCGGCCGTCATGCCCTGGTGGCTGGCCGTCGTGGCGGTGCTGGTGCCGATGGCCGTGGTGCTGGTCGTCGCGGGCTTCTCGGCCGGTTCGATGTGGCTGGTGCTCGGCCTGGTGGCCCTGGCCGCGTTGTCGACGGCACTGCTGCTCGCCCCGGTGCGGGTGGTCGTCGACGCCCACGGGCTGCAGGCCCGGTCCCCGGTCGCGGTCAGGCGGATCCGGATCCCGCTGGCGGAGGTCGCCGAGGCGGAGGCCGTCCGGGTGGGCCTGATCAACAGGTACGGCGGCTTCGGCTACCGCGTCGGTCCCGCCGGCACCGGGCTGATCGTGCGGCCGGGCGCGGCGCTGCGGGTGACCCGCGGCGACGGCTCCCGGTTCACGGTGACGGTCGACGGCGCCGACCAGGCGGCGGCGGTGCTCAACGCACTGGCCGCGCAGGGGCGCGTCTCGCACTGACGCCCGCGGCCGGCGAGGCGTCGTCCGCCGCTTGCCGGACCCGGGCGCGGGGGACATGGTGGAACCGGGCGTCGGAAGGGGTGTCGCGATGACCGGCAACGGGGAACTCGAGGGCGTGCTGTTCGACATCGACGGGGTGCTGGTCACCTCGTGGCGGCCGCTCGCCGGCGCCGCCGCGGCGCTGGACGCGGTCCGGGACCGCGGGCTCGGACGCGCCTTCCTCACCAACACCACCTCCCGCACCCGGGCGGAGATCGCCCGCGCGCTGCGGGACTGCGGTCTGGCGGTGCGCGACGAGGAGATCGTCACCGCGGCCGCGCTCACCGCGCAGTACCTGCGCCGCACCCATCCCGGGGCGCGCTGCCTGCTCGTCAACCACGGCGACATCGCCGCGGACCTGGCCGACATCGAACTCGACGACCGGCGCCCCGAGGTGGTGGTGCTCGGCGGTGCCGGACCGGAGTTCGACCACCGCACCCTGAGCCGGGTGGTGGAGCTGATGCAGGACGGGGTCCCGGTGGTCGCGATGCAGGGTGGCCTGACCTGGGCGACGGACGACGGCCTGCGCATCGACACCGGCGCCTACCTGCCCGGGCTGGAGGCGGCAGGCGGCGCGGCCGTGACGGTGGTCGGCAAGCCGGAGGCGGCCGGGTTCGTCGCGGCCGCCGAGTTGACGGGCAGCGAGGTCGGGCGCACCGTGATGATCGGCGACGACCTGCGCAGCGACGTGCTGGCCGCGCAGTCCGCCGGACTGACCGGAATCCTGGTGCGGACCGGCAAGTTCCGGCCCGCGGTTCTCGAGGCCGCGCCCGCCGCCCCGGACCACATCCTCGACTCGGTGGCGGACCTGCCCGCGCTGCTGGACGAGCTGGCCGGCTGACGGGATCGCGTGCCCGGACGCGACGTGCGCGGCCGGCCTTGCGGGTCCGCCGCAAACCGCAACGAAATCGATACCCGGCGCGCGGAAAGTTTGGGTACCGTCGCCCACGTGTGCCGGAGCGCCGGCGTAACGACCGAACACTTCTGAAGGAGATCCGTGCCGACTTCGTTCCGCAACCGTTCCCTGTTCCGTTCCCTCGTCATGCGGGCCGGAGCGTCGATGGCGGTCGGGGCCGCGATCGTGGGAGGTGTCGTCGTCGCCGGTTCGGGCGTCGCGTCCGCCGCGCAGGTCAACTGCGTGTCGCCGCCGTCCGCGAACGACATCCGGGTGATCGGCGACGCGAGTTGCGGCGCCACCGCCACCGGCACCGGGATCGCCAACTCCGGTGCGACCGACAGCGGTACCGCGGTCAGCGTGTCCGACGGGGGTTCGGCGACCACGTTCGCCACCGGCTTCGGCGTCGCGCTGGCCGGGTCGAAGGGCGCCGGGCAGTCCTACGCGTACTCCATCGGCGGCGGCATCTCGCGTGCGCACGCGGAGAACGGGCAGACCACCGTCGCCCTCGCCGGCTGGGGCAGCGGAGCCACCGCCCAGGCAGACGGGGTCAACTGCGTGGGTCCGCTCTCCTTCGCGATCAACCTGAACACTGGTGCGGCCTGCGCGATGCGCTAGTCCCGGCGTCGCCGGCTCGGTGCCCGCGACCTTGCACTCGCCACCCCCGAGTGCTAAAAATGCACTTGGCACTCGCGACACGTGAGTGCCAGGTCGGGACGGTGAGACTGGGATCCATCGACACCCCTGGTCGTCCGTCGCGGGCACCGAGCCTGGCCACTGCGCAGACATCGCCCTGCGTGAAATGAGACGACCCGACGAGCGGTCGCCTTGTGTGTCACCCCAATCCGGAGGATCACTTCGCAATGGCAAAGATCATCGCGTTCGACGAAGAGGCCCGTCGCGGTCTCGAGCGAGGCCTCAACGCCCTCGCCGACGCTGTCAAGGTGACGTTGGGCCCCAAGGGTCGCAATGTCGTGCTCGAGAAGAAGTGGGGTGCCCCCACGATCACCAACGACGGTGTGTCCATCGCCAAGGAGATCGAGCTCGACGATCCCTACGAGAAGATCGGCGCCGAGCTCGTCAAGGAGGTCGCCAAGAAGACGGACGACGTCGCTGGCGACGGCACCACCACCGCCACCGTGCTCGCCCAGGCTCTCGTCCGTGAGGGTCTGCGCAACGTTGCCGCGGGCGCCAACCCGCTCGGCCTCAAGCGCGGCATCGAGAAGGCCGTCGAGGCCGTCACCGTCCGCCTGCTCGACACCGCCAAGGAGATCGACACCAAGGAGCAGATCGCTGCTACCGCTGGTATCTCCGCAGGCGACTCGTCCATCGGTGAGCTCATCGCCGAGGCCATGGACAAGGTCGGCAAGGAAGGCGTCATCACGGTCGAGGAGTCCAACACCTTCGGCCTGCAGCTCGAGCTCACCGAGGGCATGCGCTTCGACAAGGGCTACATCTCGGCGTACTTCGCCACCGATGCAGAGCGTCAGGAAGCCGTCCTCGAGGACGCGTACATCCTGCTCGTGAGCTCCAAGATCTCCACCGTCAAGGACCTGCTGCCGCTGCTGGAGAAGGTCATCCAGTCCGGCAAGCCGTTGGTCATCATCGCCGAGGACGTCGAGGGCGAAGCCCTGTCCACGCTGGTGGTCAACAAGATCCGTGGCACCTTCAAGTCCGTGGCCGTCAAGGCCCCCGGCTTCGGTGACCGCCGCAAGGCGCAGCTCGCCGACATCGCCATCCTCACGGGTGGCGAGGTCATCAGCGAAGAGGTCGGCCTCTCCCTGGAGACCGCCGGACTCGAGCTGCTCGGCCAGGCCCGCAAGGTCGTCATCACCAAGGACGAGACCACCATCGTCGAGGGTGCCGGCGACGCCGACGCCATCGCCGGTCGCGTCAACCAGATCCGCGCCGAGATCGAGGCGTCGGACTCGGACTACGACCGCGAGAAGCTGCAGGAGCGCCTGGCCAAGCTGGCCGGTGGCGTTGCAGTGATCAAGGCCGGAGCCGCGACCGAGGTCGAGCTCAAGGAGCGCAAGCACCGCATCGAAGATGCCGTGCGTAACGCCAAGGCTGCCGTCGAGGAGGGCATCGTCGCCGGCGGCGGCGTGGCCCTGCTGCAGGCCGCTCCGGCTCTCGACGACCTCAAGCTCGAGGGCGATGAGGCCACCGGCGCGAACATCGTGCGCGTTGCGCTCGAGGCTCCGCTCAAGCAGATCGCGTTCAACGCGGGCCTCGAGCCCGGTGTTGTCGCCGAGAAGGTGCGCAACCTGCCCGCCGGCCACGGCCTCAACGCCGCGACCAACGAGTACGGCGACCTGCTCGCCGCCGGCATCAACGACCCGGTCAAGGTCACCCGCTCGGCGCTGCAGAACGCGGCGTCCATCGCGGCCCTGTTCCTGACCACCGAGGCCGTTGTCGCCGACAAGCCCGAGAAGGCCGGTGCGCCCGCGGGCGACCCGACCGGTGGCATGGGCGGCATGGACTTCTGAGTCCGTTCCCTCACGTCCGGGGCCCGGGCCGCCTGTTCTGCAGGCTGCCCGGGCCCGGCGGGAACCGTTGGTGCTGTATACAGAGTTATCGAGTAGCTACTCAACGAAAAGTCGACAGTCAAGGTGGGACGTATGCCCAAGTTTGGACGATCCGGTCGAGCAGGTCGGATCGCGGCCGCAGTGGCCGCTCTGACGATTCTGCCGCTCGTTGGCGGCGGCCTCGCCCAGGCCGCGCCGACCTCGGCCACCTCGCCCGAGACTGCCGCGGCGAAGTCCGACAACGGCTCGTACCTCGTCCGGATCGAGGGCAGCGGCCGTCAGCAGACTGCCTACGTCTACTCGAAGTCGATGGACAAGACCATCCCGCTCAAGCTCCAGCGCCCCGTCGACACGTCCAAGCCGGCCCCCACCCTGTACCTGCTCAACGGTGCCGGCGGCGGCGAGGACAGCGCGACCTGGCAGAAGCGCACCGACATCGCCGACTTCTTCAAGGACAAGGAAGTCAACGTGGTCACCCCCGTCGGTGGCGCGTTCAGCTACTACACCGACTGGGTGAAGACCGACCCCAAGCTCGGTAACAACAAGTGGACGACGTTCCTCACCCAGGAACTGCCCCCCATCATCGACGCCGGGCTCAAGACCAACGGCGTGAACTCGCTGGCGGGCATCTCCATGGCCGGCACCTCGGTGCTCAACCTGGCCATCGCCGCACCGAAGCTGTACAAGAGCGTCGGGGCCTACAGCGGTTGCGCCGAGACCAGCACCCCGGCCGGCCAGGCCTACATCGACATGGTCGTCGACTCGCGCGGCGGCGGCAACCTCGACAACATGTGGGGACCCAAGGACAGCGCGGCATGGGTCGAGAACGACCCGGTCGTCAATGCGGAGAAGCTGCGCGGCATCGAGATGTACATCTCCACCGGCAACGGCCTGCCCGGCCCGCACGACACCATCGAGAAGACCGGCGGAATGACGGGTCTCGCCAACCAGGTCGTCGTCGGCGGCATCATCGAGGGTGCGACCCTGCTGTGCACCAACAACCTGTCCAAGCGTCTCGGCCAGCTCGGCATTCCGGCGGTCGTCGACTTCCGCCCGAACGGCACCCACTCGTGGGGCTACTGGCAGGACGACCTGCACAAGTCCTGGCCGATGCTGGCCCGTACGATCGGCCTGTGACACCGAGTCACTGAGCCACTGAGTTCGACAAGGCGCCGATCCCGCACTGCGGGGTCGGCGCCTTCGTCGTCGGGGCCGCGAACCGAAGTTTCAAATATGACGCCGGATTCAGGTATACCTGTGGGATGGACTCCACCCCGTCCGTCGACGGCACCCCCGACGAGGACGACACTCGCCCGCCGTCGATGGCGCCACCGGCGCTGCTCCGCGACCCGCCGGTCACCAGGCGCGGCGTGAAGACCCGGGCCGCGCTCGTGACGGCCGCACGGACGGTCTTCGAACGCGACGGCTACCTCGACACCCGCCTCGCCGACATCGCGCGGGAGGCCGGCTGCGCGACCGGGTCTTTCTACACCTACTTCGCGAGCAAGGAGGAGGTGTTCGCGGCCGTCCTCGCGGAGGCGCAGGAGGACATGATGCATCCCGGCATGGGCCGGGTGCACGGCACCGACGACCCGTACGCGGTACTCGAGGCGAGCAACAGGGCCTACCTCGAGGCCTACCGGCGCAACGCGAAGCTGATGGGGCTGCTCGAACAGGTGGCGCACGTGGACCCGGTGTTCCGGAAGTTCCGCACCCGGCGGGCGGAGGCGTTCGTCCGACGGAACGCGCGCGGCATCGCGGACCTGCAGGCCCGCGGGATCGCCGACGCGGGCATCGACCCGTTGGTCGCCTCGCGCGCCCTCTCCGGCATGGTGAGCAGGCTCGCCTACGGGGTCCTCGTGCTCGGCGACGGGCAGGACGACGACGAACCCCTCGACTTCGAGACGTTGGTGTCGGCGACCACCCGGCTGTGGGCGAACGCGCTGCGCTTTCCGCCCCGTGACTGACCCGCTCACCCCGTGACCAGCCCGCCCACAGCCCCGTGACCGGCCCGCCCACCAGCGTCGTGGCCGGCCCGGAGCGTCGCGGCGCAACTCCCCGGCAAAATCCCTAGGCATGCGTAACATCCCGCACATCCGCGGGTAAGGCCGGCACGGTCGCTGCCCGACGTCGAGGCAAGGTGGTTGCGTGTGGATTCGGTGAAGATCGTCCTGGAGTTGATCGTGGTGCTCGGCGCCATCGTCATGGGCACCCGGTCGAGCGGCGTCGCGCTCGGACTCTGGGGCGGCGCGGGCGTCGCCGTGCTGGTGTTCGTGTTCGGGGAGGACGTCGGCAGCCCGCCGGTCGACGCGCTGCTGATCATCCTGTCCGTGGTCCTCGCATCGTCGATGATGCAGGTCGCCGGTGGCATCGACTGGATGGTGACGATCGCTGCGGACCTGATTGCCAAGCGGCCCAAGCAGATCACGCTGATCGCGCCGCTGGTCTCGTTCCTGTTCTCGGTCGGCGCCGGCACCTCCAACATCCTGTACCCGCTGCTGCCGGTCATCTACGACGCGTCCTACCGCAACGGGATCCGCCCGTCCCGCCCGCTGTCGCTGTCGGTGGTCGCGACCGGCGTCGCGCTCGCCTGTAGTCCCGTCTCCGCGGCAATGGCCGCCATGGTGACCCTCACCGACGTGGCGCCGTACAACTTCGAGCTGATCGACATCATCATGATCACGCTGCCCGCCGCGGTCATCGGAATCGTCCTGTCCTCGATCGTCGTCAACCGCCTCGGCAAGGACATCGAGGACGACCCGGAGATCCAGGCGCGCATCGCCTCCGGCGCAATCGCTTCCCCGTCCGGCGGCATGAGCACGGTGGAACTCAAGTCGTCCACGGCAGGCCGAAACGCCGCACTGATCTTCCTGCTCGGCGTCGCCGCGATCGTGGTGTTCGGTCTGTTCAAGGGAATTCGTCCGGAGGCCGCCGACGGATCGCCGATGGGCATGACACCGATCATCGAGATGATCATGTTCCTCGTCGGCACCCTGATCCTGCTGGTGAGCCGGCCGAACGTCGCCGACGTTCCCACCTCGTCGGTGTTCAAAGCCGGCATGGTCTCGGCCATCGCCCTTTTCGGCCTGGCCTGGCTGACCGACACCTTCATCAGCGCCCATATCGAGCTGATCACCAGCACCGTGGGTGACTGGGTCAACGCGTGGCCGTGGATCTTCGCGCTCGGCGTGTTCCTGGTCTGCGTGCTCACCACCAGCCAGTCGACGGCCACCCGGACGATCGTGCCCATCGGCCTGGCCGCGGGGCTTGCGCCAGGACTGCTCACCGGCATGTGGGCCGGCGCCTTCGCCGGTATCTACCTGCTGCCCACCAACGGATCACAGATCGCGGCCGCCAACTTCGACGAGTCGGGCAGCACCAAGCTCGGCACCAAGCTGGTCGACCACTCGTTCTTCGTGCCGACGCTCGTCCTCGCGGTCACCACGATCACCGCGGGTTCGCTGATCGGGCTGCTGCTCGGCTGAGCGGTGCGTGGTGACGCTCGTCAGCCGCGGTCGCGGTAGGCGTCCCAGCTGGCCCGGCAGGCCCGCGCCAGTCGGTCGACGCGTTCGGGGTCGGGCTCGGGCCAGTCCACCCCGGGTGCCTGCAGCTGCGCGGTCAGTGCCGGGCCGAGCAGGAACTCGCGCCGGAACTCGGCCTGCACCGCGCCGAGCACCACCCCGGCCGCCGCCGCCCGCGGGCCCAGCGCCCGCAGACGTGCACCGGCGGAGATGATCTCCTGGCTGCCGAGGTACGGCTGGTTCAGCGCGACCGCGTCCGGCTCGGTCACCGCGAACCCCGTGCGGTGGGCCGCGGCCAGTGCGCCCAGCGCGGCCGGGTCCATGCTCACCGGGTTGTCCCCGCGGGGCTCGCCCGCATGGTCACCGCGGTTCGACAGCGCCACCACGTTCGGCAGTCGGTCCGCCGGGGCCCGTTCGACGTTCACCGCACCGTCGCGGGTGGTGGTGTGGTTCATGGTGTCGTGGAAGGAGAGCGTGTTGAACTCGACGGCCTCGCCGGTGCGCCCGGCCTTGTCGAAGGCGAGCTCGACCATCCGGTCGACCAGGCGATCGCGTGTCCGCTCGTACACGCCCAGCCCACGCTCAGCGACCTCGGCGAACGTCTCGGCCAGTCGGCGCAGTCCGGCGTCGTCGGCCGGTTCGCGCAGCAGCGGGAAGAAGGAGAAAGTGACCGGCCGGATGGCGTCCACCCCGGTCAGATCCACCCTGTTCCAGGCGCCGGCCGCGCGGACCCGGGCGAAGGCCTCCCGCAGGGTCTCGTAGAGGTCCGCCGGCTCGGCCCGGTTCGGGTCCCTCAACATCCGCGGGTGCGGGTTCTCGACGTACACGATCCGCGGGTCGAGTTGAGCCCACCGCCGCACCACCGGGGCGGTCGAGCAGTCGGAGAAGTCGAACTGCAGCCGGCGGGTGAACTCGGGCGCCAGGAACTCGGACAGCTCGGCCGGGATGGCGGCACCCGAGTGGGGGCAGCTGACCAGCAGATCGGCCTCGGCCAGCGCGTCGTCGAGGCTGCGGCGCTCCGGGTCGGCGTAGAAGGTCAGGTCGTCCGGCGTGTACCTGGTCCCGACGGGCAGGAGCAGCGGATCAGCGGGTGCCATGGGCGGAACACTATCGGCCGGGCCGCCGAGGGGAGAGTATTGACGCGTGGAGACCATTCCGATTCAGGTTCCGGACGGTACGACGATCCCGGTGCGGCTCTTCCCGGGCCGTGAGGAGGCGCCGGTGGTGGTGATCTTCCCCGGGCTCGGGGTGCCGGGCGGCTTCTACGACCCGGTGGCGCAGGCCCTGGTGGACCGCGGATTCAACGCGGCCGTCGGTGAGCTGCGAGGCCAGGGCGACAGCCGGCCGCGGCCCGGACCGGACAGCGGGTACGGCTACCAGGAGTTGGCGTCGGTGGACTTCCCGGCGACCTTCGAGGTGGTGCGCGAGCGGTTCCCCGCCAGCACGCCGTACCTGCTCGGACACAGCATGGGCGGTCAGCTGGGGGTGATGTACGCGGCGCGGGCGCGGGGCAAGCTGGGCGGGCTGATCCTGGTGGCGTCGGGCTCGCCGTACCACCGCGGCCACGGCCCGGTCCGCGGTGCGGGCCTGCTGCTCGGGTCGGCGGCGATGTCGGTGACCGCGAACGTCGCCGGCTTCTGGCCGGGGGACCGGCTCGACGTCGGCGGATTCGGAAGGCAGTCTCGGGTGCTCGTCTCGGACTGGTCGCGGTTCGCCCGCACCGGCGTCATCGAACCGGCGGGCGCGGACATCGACTACGAGGAACGCATCGCGCGACTCGCGCTGCCGGTGCTGTCGATCTCCGTCGAGGACGACGACCTGGCACCGAAACCGGCGATCGCGAACCTGGTCCGCAAGCTGCCGAAGGCGGATCTCACCACCTGGCACCAGCCCGAGCCGTTGGGGCACAACGGCTGGATTCGCAAGCCGGACACCACCGTAGACCGGATCGAACAGTGGCTGCACGACCGGTCCTGACCGCGAGCCACCATGGACAGGCCGGCGCCGCACCAGGGTGACGCGACCGTCGTCGCCGGTCCGCCCCCGACGCTCGGCCCGGACACCGGGCCGTCGTCCACCGAGCCGCGGGGCATCCGGTCGCGGGGGAGCGGTCCGAACACCGGGTTCGTCGTCGACACCGGTGTGGGGCGACTCGTCGCGCACTGGGAGGAGTCCGGCGCGCCGTCCGACCTGACCGACTACCTGCCGGACACCGACGCGGTCCGTCGCGCCGCGCTGGTGGAGTTGACCATGGTCGACCTGGCCTACCGGTGGCTGCGCGCGCACCGGCCGAAGCGGATCGCGGACTACTGCCTCGAGTTCCCGGAGCTGCTGGCCGCGCCGCTGCCGCCGGAGCTCGTCTACGAGGAGTACCGGGTACGGCGCCTGAGCGGCGAGGCCGTCGACCCCGACGAGTACGTCGCGGAGTTTCCGCTGCAGGCCGAACGCTTCGAGTGGCTGCGCGAACACGACCCGCGGAGCGTGGGAGCGGGCGGGCTCGACCTGCCGGGCAGCGAGGACCTCGCGGTGGGTCATCGCCTCGACGACTTCGACCTGGTGACCGAGCTCGGCCACGGCGCGTTCGCCCGGGTTTTCCTGGCCCGGCAACGCTCCATGCAGCGCTGGGTGGCGCTCAAGATCTCCCGCAACGTCGGCACCGAGGCGCAGACCCTGGCCCAGCTCGACCACCCGTACATCGTCCGGGTCTTCGACCAGCGGGTGCTCGAGGACCGGCACCTGCGGATGCTGTTCATGGAGTACGTGCCCGGCGGGACCCTGCTGGACGTGCTGCGACTGGTCCGCGACACCCCGCCGGAGCACCGGAGCGGGCGGCTGCTGCTCGACTCGATCGACGGCATCCTCGCCCGTAAGGGCGAGATCAGGCCGGCCGACTCCGGCATCCGAACCGAGATCGCCGCGTTGTCCTGGCCGGAGACTGTCGCCTGGATCGGGCTGCGGCTGGCGGAGGCACTGGACTACGCCAGCGACCGCGGGGTGCTGCACCGCGACATCAAGCCCGCGAACGTGCTGCTCACCGTCGAGGGCGAGCCCAAGCTGGCCGACTTCAACGTCAGTTCCAGCGCCGAGGTGGACGTGCCCGGCCGCGGCTCGGTGATCGCCGGTTCCGTCGCCTACATGTCGCCGGAGCAGTTGGCCGCGGTCAGCGCGCCGGAGGCGGCCGCCGTCGCCCGGATCGACACCCGCAGCGACATCTACGCGCTCGGCGTGATGCTGTGGGAGTTGCTCACGGGCTCGAGGCCCTTTGCCGACGCCCGGTCCGGTGAGTCACCCGCGGTGCTGCTCGAGCGGCGGCGCCGTGGCGTGGACGACGCGAGGCAGTCGTCGCTCCCCGCGGACTGCCCGGCCGCGCTGCGACGAGTCCTGCTCAGGTCGCTCGCGCCCGACCCGGCCGACCGTTGGTCGAGTGGACGCAAACTGGCCCGGCAGTTCGCGCTGTGCCTGGACCCGCACGCCCGCGACCTGGTCGACCCGCCGCCGGCGAGCAGACGCGCGAGGATGTGGCGGTGGGCGCTGCCCGTCATGATCGCCGCGATCGGCATCCCGAACCTGCTGGCGGCGGGCTACAACTACTACTACAACAGGGAACTCATCGTCTCGGGGCTGTCCGTGCCGGCGCAGCACTATCTCGAGCAGGTGCACCTGGTGATCGGGGCGCTGGCGTTCCCACTCGGGGCGCTGTTGATCCTCTCGTGGTGCCGGCTCGCGCTCACCGTGCCGCGCGGGGTGCGGGAGGGCCGCAGCTACGGACCCGTGGTGCTCGGCCGGGCGCGCGCGGCGACGCTGAACATGGGGCACCGCGCGGTCGTGGTCAGCTTTGCGCTGTGGATGGTGGCCGGGATCGTCTACCCGATCGCCCTGGAGGTCGCGGCCGGCGGCATCCCGCTCGGGGCGTACACGCACCTGATCACGTCGTTGGTGGTGTGCGGGGCGGTCGCGGTCGCCTACCCCTTCTTCATCGTGACGTACTACGCGGTCCGGTGCCTGTACCCGATCCTGTTGTCGCACGGCGAGATCCGCAGTGACGACGGCCGCGACATCCGGACCCTGCGCCTCGTCAGCACCCGGTACCTGGCGGTGGCGGCGTCGGTGCCGCTGGTCGGGGTCGCGGGACTCAGTTTCGTCGGAGCGGGTCCGGGCAGCACCGTGAACATGACGGTCCGCGTGCTGTGCCTGGGCGGCATCCTCGCCTTCATCGGGGTCTACCAGTTGTTCCGGCGGATCGACTCGGACCTGCGTGCCCTGGCACGGGTGGCGACTTTCGGGGTGCCGTCGGGCGCGGTGCCCGGCCACGGCCGGCCCCGGCCGTCGCAGCAGCCGCCTTCTTCGCCGCCCTCGATGTCGGCGAGCGGGTCGTCGCCACCGTAGTCGCGGATTCGGGGCGATGCGGCCCAACGGTTCTCGTGGCCTCAGAAGCGGCCGCGGATCATCAGATCGGGACCCCGCGGTCAGCCGAGGGACGGAACTGCCGCGGGTGCTGACGGCACCGCAGCGGGTGCAGACGGAACTGCAGCGGGTGCAGACGACACCGCCGTAGGCGCCGCTGTCACTCGCGACATCTGGTCGGCGATGTCGCGTCGGGCCGCCTTCTCGACGAGAAGGGGCACGTAGTCGCGGATCCTTCCGTTCTCGAAGCGCCCGTGAATGCTGCGCACCGTGTGCTCGATGTCGACCGGTGAGACGGACGGGTATCGAGTGATCAAGCGCTTGATGACTTGGTCGACTTGGAGCAATTCGTCGTCACCGGTCATCGGTTCATCGTCTGCTCAGCAAGAGCCGTGGTCAAGGACCGAAATGGATTCGGAAACATAACGATTCGGGTCGACGACGTCGAATGCCTGCATTCGCGACCGACACCGGCGCAATCGGCGCAGAATGGTCGCAGGCGGGTCACTCTGCCCGCCGCAGGAAAGGGGACGGTCATGTCGGACCCAACATCGACAAAGCGGAGCGTTGCGGCGGGAACGTCGATCGGGGCGGCCGCCATCATGGTGACTGTCGGTATCCTCCAGCTGTTCCAGGGCATTGCCGCGGTTGCCAAGGACCAAGTGTTCGTGGTTGGGCTGGACTACGTGTACAAGTTCGACCTCACCACGTGGGGCTGGATTCACATCGGTCTGGGCGTCGTGGTCGCGGCGGTCGGGCTTGCGCTGTTCACCGGGGCTGACTGGGCGCGGGTGTGCGCGGTGGTGGTCGCGGCGATCTCGATTCTCGCGAATTTCATGTGGTTGCCGTACTACCCCTGGTGGTCGGTGCTCATCATCGCGCTCGACGTCGTCGTCATCTGGGCCGTCTCGACCTGGGATCCGGATCGCGCCTGACCACGCCGCCGAAAGTGGCGACGTTCGCTCTGCCTGAGCGTGCGGCGAGTCGACTGGGAGTGCCCCGACAAGCCGATGAAGAACAAGGCGTACCGCCACCACCTCGAGCCGCTGCAGGCCGAGCTGGTCGCGCTGCAGGAGTGGGTGAAGGCGTCCGGCGCGAAGGTCTGCGTCGTGTTCGAGGGGCGCGACACCGCGGGGAAGGGCGGGGTGATCAAGGCGATCACCGAGCGGGTGAGCCCGCGGGTGTTCCGGGTCGTCGCGCTGCCGGCCCCCACCGAGCGGGAGAAGTCGCAGATGTACGTGCAGCGGTACGTGCCGCACCTACCGGCGAGCGGCGAGATCGTCATCTTCGACCGCAGTTGGTACAACCGCGCCGGTGTCGAACGCGTGATGGGTTTCTGCACGGAGGAGCAGGCACACCAGTTCCTCGAGCTCATCCCGACGGTCGAGCGCGCGATCGTGGAATCGGGTGTCATCCTGCTGAAGTACTGGCTGGAGGTGAGCGAGGAGGAGCAGACTCGTCGCCTGCAGAGCCGGATCGACGACCCCCGGAAGATCTGGAAGCTCTCGGACCTGGACCTGAAGTCGTACAGCCGCTGGTACGACTACTCGCGGGCCCGGGACGAGATGATCCACTTCACCGACACCGGTTGGGCGCCCTGGTTCGTCGCCGTCAACGACGACAAGAAACGTGGACGTCTCAACGTCATCAGTCACCTGCTGAGCCAGATTCCCTACGAGCCACTGGAGCGCCCCGAGATCACCCTGCCGGAGCGGCAGGATGCCGACGGCTACGAGCGGCCGAAGCTACCGCTGCACTGGATTCCGACTCCCTACTGAGGGTCCGAGCAGGGAAGGACGAGCCGCCATGGCGACGATGGAACCCGCACCGGACGGGGCACACACCCGCCCGCCCACACACACCCGCCCGACCACGCAGGCCCGAACGGACTGGCACGCCCAGGACGCCGAGGCTGTGGTGGTCGCACTCGCTACCGATCCGCAGTCGGGTCTGACGGTGGGCGAGGTGGACGAACGGCGCCGGCGGTACGGGCCCAACGTCATTGCCGCCGAGCCGGCGCCGTCGACGTGGTCGATCGCGCTGGTGCAGCTGAGGGATCCGATGAACCTGATGCTGGTTGCGGTGGCCGTGCTCAGCGTCGTCATCGGGGAGATCCCGACGGCGATCGTGGTCGCGGTGCTCGTCGGGCTCAACGTGGTGCTGGGCACCAGGCAGGAGGTGAAGGCACGCGCCAGCGTCGACGCGCTGGCGAAGATGCAGACGCCGCAGGGGCGGGTGATCCGTGGCGGAACGCTGATCCAGCTCGACGCCACCGAACTCGTGCCGGGCGACGTCGTGCAGCTCGAGGCGGGTGACATCGTGCCCGCGGACGGCCGCCTGCTCACCTCGGCCACCCTGGAGACCCAGGAGGCGGCACTCACCGGCGAGAGCGCTCCTGTCGCAAAGGATCCGCAGACCCTCGACGCCGCCGACGTCCCGCTCGGCGACCGCAGCAACATGGCCTTCCAGAACACCTCGGTCACCCGCGGCACCGCCACCATGGTGGTCACCGAGACGGGCATGCACACCCAGATGGGTCAGATCGCGTCGATGCTCTCGGCGGTTGCGCCGAGCAGGTCTCCGCTGCAGCGGGAACTGGACTCGCTGACCAAGGTGCTCGGTGTCATCGCGTGGACGGCGGTGGCGACCATCGTGGTCATCGGGGTGATCCGGGGACAGGACGTCACGACGCTTCTGCTGCTGGGCATTTCGATGGGGGTGTCCGCGATCCCGACCGGCATGCCGACGTTTGTCCAGGCGATGCTGGCCTACGGCGCGCGGCAGCTGGCCGATGCGAAGGCCGTCGTGAAGAACCTGACGGATGTCGAGACGCTCGGCGCGACCAGCGCGATCAACTCGGACAAGACCGGCACCCTGACGATGAACCAGATGACGGTGCGGTCGCTGTACTTCCACTGCCGGTGGTACACGGTCGAGGGTGAGGGCTACGCCAAGTCCGGGAAGATCACCCAGGTGGCGGGCGAGCCGGTCCCGGACTTCACGCTGCTGGCGTACGGGCTGTGCCTCGACAGCGACGCCACCGTCTCCGACACCGGCGAGGTCGTCGGCGACCCGACCGAGGCCGCGCTGGTGGTGCTCGCGGCGAAGATCGGCGTCGACGCCCCGCGCACGCGGCGGACCTACCCGCGCGTCGCCACGGTGCCGTTCGACTCCGCGTACAAGTTCATGGCGACCTTCCACCACCTCCAGGTCGACGGCGGCACCCAGTTCGTGGAACTGGTCAAGGGCGGACCCGACGTGGTCCTGGCCCGGTGCACGACCGCCTTCCGGCCGGGCCGGCAGACGGTGCCGCTCGACGAGGTCCGGGAGGAGCTGGCGGCCGCGACCCGGTCCATGTCCGAGAAGGGGCTTCGCGTGCTGGCGTTCGCCGCCCGTCGGCTCGACGGGAGCGAGGACGCCGCGGCGGCCGACCCCATGTCGTTGGTCGACGACCTCACGTTCGTCGGCATGGTCGGCATCATCGACCCGCTGCGGCCGGAGGCGATCGAAGCGGTGCGCATCGCGCACGAGGCGGGCATCGCCGTTCGGATGATCACCGGCGACCACGCGATCACCGCGTCCGCGATCGGCGCCGAACTCGGCCTCGGACCCGGCGCGATCGGCGGCCCCGAACTTCAGGCCATGACCGACGAGGAGCTGTCGGCGGCCCTGCCCGAACTGCACGTGTTCGGACGCGTCACCCCGCAGGACAAACTCCGGCTGGCCGACATCATGCAGAAGGACGGCGCCGTCGTCGCGATGACGGGCGACGCCGTCAACGACGCCGCCGCGCTGAAGAAGGCCGACATCGGCGTGGCCATGGGCTCGGGCAGCGAAGTGACCAAACAGGCGGGCAAGATGGTGCTCACCGACGACAACTTCGGGACGCTGATCACGGCAATTCGCCTGGGCCGCAACATCTACGAGAAGATCGTGTCGTACATCCGGTACCAGATGTCGAAACTCTTCTCGCTGGTTCTGCTGTTCCTCGTCGCGAGCATCTTCAACATCAACGACGGGGTCGCACTCACGCCGCTGATGGTGCTCTTCCAGCACTTCTTCATCACCCTGTTCCCGGTGGCCGTCATCATGCTCGACCCGGCGCCGCCGGACCTGATGAACAAGCCGCCCCGCGACCGCGCGATGCCGATCGCGAACCGGCCGGCGTTTGTCCAGTGGCTGGCGTACGGGGTGCTGCAGTTCGCGCTCACGCTTGCCGCGATGCTCCTCGCCCCGGGCGAGATGAGCACGACCGAGGCGAACGTCCCCATGACGACGGCGTTCGTGGTGCTCTCGCTCGGTTCCGTATTCGGGGGGCTCGCCATGCGGCGCGACCCGGAATCCGGACTGGTCCCGCCCGTCCTCGGCGCGCTCAAGATCCTGTCGGTCCCGATCGTCGTCACGGTGTTCGCGGTCGAGATCGGCTTCCTCCAGGACCTCCTGATGACGACGTCGTTGACGGGAGGCCAGTGGCTCGCCTGCCTCGGCTGGTCGCTGATCGTCCCGATCGTCGTGGAGGCGGACAAGGCGCTGCGGCGTCGGCGTCGCGGGCACGCGCAGCCGCTCCCGCCGATCCCCGCCGAGGTCGCCGTCGACCCGCAACGGGCCCGCGCCCGCTGACCGCGAACCATGTCCTGGCGAGAAGGTCTGGGCCGGCTGCCCGGGGTCGCGACGGCCCGGGGGTACCGCCGTGAGTGGCTGCGCGCCGACGTCACCGCCGGCCTCGTCCTCACCGCCCTGCTGATCCCCGCCGGGATGGGGTACGCCGAGGCCGCCGGGCTGCCCGCGTACGCCGGGCTCTACGCCACCATCGTGCCGCTCCTCGCGTACGCGCTGGTGGGGCCGTCGAAGATTCTCGTGCTCGGCCCGGACTCGTCGCTGGCACCGCTCATCGCCGCCGCGGTGCTGCCGTTGGCGGTGACCGGGGACCCCGAGGAGGCGCTCGCCCTCGCCGGCGTGCTGGCCGTCCTCGTCGGGCTCATCCTCCTCGTCGGCGGGTTCCTGAATCTCGGCTTCGTCACCGAACTGCTCTCGAAGCCAATCCGGCTCGGATACCTCAACGCGATCGCACTCATCGTCGTGGTCGGTCAGCTGCCCAAGCTGCTCGGGATCTCGGTCGACGCGTCCGGGGTGCTCGGCGAGATCGCGGAGATCGGGCAGGCCGTGGTCGGCGGGGAGGTCGATCCCCTCGCCGCCGCGGTCGGCATCGGCTCGCTGGCCGTCATCGTCGGGTTCCGGGTGTGGGTCCCCGCAGTGCCCGGGGTGCTGGTGGCCGTGATCGGGGCGATCGTGCTGTCCGCCTCGGCGGGACTGACCGACGACATCGGGATGGTCGGTGCGCTGCCGAAGGGGTTACCGCTGCCGACCGTCGGCGGCGTCGACTGGCAGGACGTCGGGCACCTGATCGGGCCCGCGGCCGGTATCGCCCTGATCGCGTTCGCAGACAGCGGCGTGCTCTCGCGCACCTTCGCCGCCCGGCACGGGGAGGACGTGAACGGCAGCACCGAGATGAAGGCGATCGGGGTCGCCAACGTGGCCGGCGGGCTGTTCGGTGGCTTCCCGATCTCGGCGAGCGGGTCCCGGACCCCGGTGGCCGAACAGAGCGGCGCCCGCACCCAACTGGCCGGCGTCGTCGGCGCACTCGCGGTACTGCTGTTCGTGCTCGTCGCGCCCGGGGTCACCGCCTACCTACCCGATGCCACCCTCGGGGCCGTGGTGATCGTCGCGGCCACGGCGCTGGTCGACGTGCGCGGCATGGTCCGGATGTGGCGCATGAGCACCGTGGAGTTCGGCCTCGCGGCGGCGGCGTTCCTCGGGGTGGCGCTGGTGGGCGTGCTGCAGGGCATCCTCGTGGCGATCGGGCTGTCGTTCGTCGCGGTGGTCGCGCAGGCCTGGCAGCCGTACCGCACCGAACTCGTCGAGACTACGGACCGCCCGGGCTTCCACGACGTCGTGCGTCACCCCGGCGGGGACCGCATCCCCGGACTGGTGCTGGTGCGGTTCGACGCGCCACTCTTCTTCGCGAACGGCCAGATATTCGACGAGTACGTGCGGTCGGTGGTGGCGAAGGCCCCGACCCCGGTCGAATGGGTGGTCGTCGCGGCCGAGCCGATCACCGGACTCGACACCACCGCCGTCGACGAACTCGTCGACCTCGACACGTACCTGGAGGGCAACGGGATCCGGTTGGCGTTCGCGGAGATGAAGGGCCCGGTCAAGGACCGGCTCATCCGGTTCGGGCTGGGCGAGAGGTTCGACGCGACGCACTTCTACCCCACGGTCGAGGCCGCCGTGAGCGACTTCCGGGCTCGCAGCCCCGGGTAATCGGCCGACAGCTGACGGCCGGGCGCGACCGGGAGGTTCAGTCGCCCGACCCGGATCGGGAGCCGGAGCGGGGCCGGGACGCAATCTGCCACAGTCGAACCCAGTCGAAGGCCGGCGCGGATGTACGCACCCCGGGGCGCGTCCTGGGAACCTGTACCCGCAAGGCGCCGGGTTCGACGGTGCACCGCACCGGGGTACGGAGCAGCAGGGATTCGCCGTCGACACCCACTGGGATCTCCGGGGTGTCGGCGTCGACGACCACCTCGGCCGCCGTCAGCTGCGTCAGACCCTGAACCCGGGTGCGGCGCAGCAGGCCGACCGCCTGGCGCGTGTTCGTCACCGTCAGCGCGACCGCACCGAGGACGCCGCGGTCGAGACGGTCCCGGTGGCTCAGTCCCGCGAGGTCGCTGTTGCCGTAGGGGTTGTTGCTCACCAGGACCGCCTGCGGTCCGGTCACCACCGTGTCGCCGATGCGCGCGACGAGTCGAGGCCCGGTGTGTCCGGTGAGCAGATCCGGGAGCAGCCCCAGCACGGTGCCCGCCTTGTCGTCCCGGTAGGCGGGGCTTCGGACGATTTCGGCGTAGACGCCGAACGAGGCGTTGTTGACGAAGGTGCGGCCGTTGATGGTGCCGAGGTCGACGCGAAGCTCGACGCCGTCCCGGATCGCGTCCAGCGAACGGGTCGGATCGGTGCGGTCGAGGCCGAGGTCCATCGCGAAGTGGTTGCGGGTTCCGGCGCTGATCACCAGGAACGGCAGTCGGTGTTCGGCGGCGACCGCTGCCACCAGCGCCTGGGTCCCGTCCCCGCCCGCCACCCCCAGCAGGTCGGCGCCGTCGGCCACCGCCTGGCGGGCCAGCGCGGTGACGTCGACGATGCCGGGTCCCTCGAGCAGCGCGACCTCGGCGCCCAGTTCCTCGGCCCGGCGCACCAGGTCGAACTTGGCAACCTTCCCCCCGCCGGAATGCGGGTTCATGATCAGGAACGGGTGTTGTGGTGGCGGCGCGGGCAACTCCGGCATGGCGGTCTCCGAGCGCCCGCCGCGCAGGGCGGCGCGGGCGCACACGAGGGACAGCAGCCCCAGCGCGTACGCGACGAGCACCTCCAGCAGCAGGCCGGCGCGGACGAACATGGCCAGGACGGCGATCGGTGCGAGCACCGCCACGCCCAGGGAGATCCACCTCGCCGCCCCGCGGCGGGTGAGGAACCAGTACAGGGCGGCCACCGTGACCACCACACCGCCGACCCCGACGACGACCAACCCCACCGTGCCCAGTATTCCGGCGGACAGCACGGGCACCGCCGCCGCGCCGACCGAACACGCCAGCGCCGCCCACGCCCACCAGCGCCGGGCGCCGTCACCGGTGACCACCTGTTCGACCGACGGATACTCGGACATCTGATCAGGCCTTCCCGGCGGAGGTGCGACTTGCCGTCTGGTTCATCATCCACCCGGAGGGGGACGATCACAGCGGTATTGCCGGCGCCGCGGAACGTAGCTGGCGTCTAATGACACCGCCGCGACGCCGGAGACGTCAGGACGCCAGCTGCCGCCACAGGAACTCGTAGGTCAGCGCGGACTTGAACGCCTGCTGCGCGTTGTCCGCGGCGCCGCCGTGCCCGCCCTCGATGTTCTCGTGGTACCAGACCGGGTGGCCCTGTTCCTCGAGCAGCGCGGCCATCTTCCGCGCGTGCCCGGGGTGCACCCGGTCGTCACGCGTCGAGGTGGCGATCAGGACCGGCGGGTAGGCGCGGTCCGGGTCGGTGTTCTGGTACGGCGAGTACTGCGAGATGAACTCCCACTCGGCCGGGTCGTCGGGGTCGCCGTACTCGGCCATCCAGGACGCGCCGGCCAGCAGCAGGTGGTAGCGCCGCATGTCCAGCAGCGGCACCTGGCACACGATGGCACCGAAGAGTTCGGGGTACCGCGTGAGCATGACGCCCATCAGCAGCCCGCCGTTGCTGCCGCCGTGTGCTCCGAGTTGCGCGGCGGTGGTGATCCCGCGCGCGACCAGGTCGCGCGCGACCGCGGCGAAGTCCTCGAATGCCTTGTGTCGACCGGCCTTGAGCGCCTGGGTGTGCCAGTCGGGGCCGTACTCGCCGCCGCCGCGGATGTTCGCGACCACGTAGGTGCCGCCGCGCTCGAGCCAGCCCAGGCCCAGGGCGCCGCTGTAGCCCGGCACCATCGAGTTCTCGAAGCCGCCGTAGCCGTACAGCAGGGTCGGCCCGGCCGGGGTGCCGTCGCGGCGGACCATGAAGTACGGGACCGACGTGCCGTCGTCGGACGTGGCGAAGTGCTGTGTGACGGTGAGAGATTCGGCGTCGAAGAAGGTCGGCGCCTGCTTGAGCGACTCGACGGGCTCGCCGACGTAGCCGTGCAGCAGCGTGGCGGGCGTGGTGTACCCGCTGGAGTTGAGGAGGTACTCGTCGCTCTCGACCGGATCGACGTCGAGGACGTCGGTGGCGTTGAGCGCGGGCAGGCCCTCGAACGGCACGTCGGACCAGCCGTCGGGGTGGGGGGTGAGCACCCGCATCCGGGTCTGCACGTCCCGCAGGGTCACCAGCAGCAGGTGGTGGCGCGTCCAGACGTACTGCTCGAGCGAGGTGTGCGCGTCGGGCTCGAAGAGCACCGTCAGCTCCCGCGACCCCGCCAGGTAGTCGTCGTACCGCGCGGCCAGCAGTGTGCCCGAGGCGAATTCACGGTCCCCGACGGTCCAGGGGGAGCGGGTGCGGACCAGCAGCCACTCGCGGTGCACCGACAGTCCGGCGTCCTCGGGCGTATCGATCCGGACCAGGTCGCCGTCGCCCCGCAGTTCGAAGCGCTGCGAGGAGTAGAAGTCGACGGCGCGGTCGACGAAGTCCCGCTCGAAGCCGGGCGTGCGGTCGTGCCAGGCGGATACCGCCACGTCGGTCTGCTTGCCCTCGTAGACGGGCACCGCCTCGTCGACCGGGGTGCCGCGGCGCCAGCGTGCGGCCACCCGCGGGTACCCGGAGTCGGTGAGGGAACCGTCGCCGGTGTCGGTGCCGACGAAAACGGTGTCGATGTCGATCCAGTCGACGTCGGACTTGGCCTCGGGCAGGAAGAAACCGCCCTCCTCGGGCGTCACGAACTCGCGTCGCACCAGGTCGAACTCGCGGATCACGGCGGCGTCGGCGCCGCCGCGCGAGAGGCTGATCAGGGCCCGGGTCTCGTCGGGCCGAAGCACCTGCGAGGAGGTCCACACCCAGTTCTCGCCCTCGGCCTCGGCCAGCGCGTCGAGGTCGCACAGCACGTCCCAACGCGGTGCCGCGGTGCGGTACTCGTCCATGGTGGTGCGCCGCCACAGTCCCCGCACGTGCGCACCGTCGCGCCAGAAGTTGTAGAGGAACTCGCCACGGCGGCGGACGTACGGGATCCGGGCGTCGGTGTCGAGCACCGCCCGGATCCGCTCCCGCAACCCGGCGAACTCGGCGTCGTCGGCGAATTCGGCGACGGTGCGGGCGTTGCGGGCGCGCACCCAGTCCAGGGCGGCGTCGCCGGTGACATCCTCGAGCCAGAGATACGGGTCGGTCATGTCGGACATTCTTGCAGTGTCGGGCGATCGGCTAGCGTTCGGCGAATGACCGCGCCGAGCTATCCACTCTGGGAGCAGCACTGCTGCCTGCCGCTGCAGCCGAGCGCCTCGATCGGGGAGTTGCTGCGGTACCGCCGGCCGGCGGGCAGCTACCTCTCGGTCAACGTGGGGTACGCGCCGCAGTCGCTCGCCGAGGCGACCGGCATCGCCGAGAGCTTCCGGGACCAGGCGCGGGAGTACGACGCCGTCGAGCCGATCGCCACCCTCGCGGACGTGGACGCCGTCCGCGCCGGCGGTGGGATCGCGCTGGCCTTCGACCTCGAGGACTCCAACCCCCTGGACGGTGACCCGGCCAACCTCGCGCACTTCTACCGGCTGGGGGTGCGCTCGATGCTGCCCACCTACAACCACGCCAACGCGGCGGGCTGCGGGTGCCTCGACGCCACCGACACCGGACTGACCGGGTACGGCCGCGACCTGGTCCGCGAGATGAACGCGGTAGGGATGATGGTCGACGGCTCGCACTGCTCGGTCCGGACCGGTCTGGACCTGGCCGAGACCACGACGCGGCCGATGATCTACAGCCACTCCAACCTGCGCCGGCTGTGGGAGCACCCCCGCAACATCACCGACGAGCAGGCCCGCACCTGCGCCGAGACCGGCGGGGTGATCGGGATCAACGGTGTCGGCATCTTCCTCGGCGTCAACGGCCCGGACGACCACGCGCGCCGGCTGTCCGCGATGGCCGACCACATCGAGGCCGCCGTCGACCTGGTCGGCGTCGAACACGTCGGGATCGGGTCGGACTACTCGTTCGACCATGAGGACTTCCTCGTCGAGATCGCCACCCACTCGGAGTCCTTCTCCGCGGCGTACACCGCGTGGGGCCCGCTGCAGTGGGTGCCGCCGGAGGACACCCTGACCCTGGACCGGGTGCTGCGCGAGCGGGGGTTCGACGAGCCCGCGATCGAGGCCGTGTACGGCGGCAACTTCGCCCGCGTGGCCGCACAGGTGTGGTCTACCGGCGGGTAAGGAGACCGTCTCGGGACAGCGAATCGGGACGGGACTACCCTGATGTCTCGTGACCTCACACTATGACGTCGTTGTCCTCGGTGCCGGTCCCGGTGGGTACGTCGCTGCTATCCGCGCGGCACAGCTGGGCCTGAAAACCGCCATCATCGAAGAGAAGTACTGGGGCGGTGTCTGCCTCAACGTGGGCTGCATCCCGTCCAAGGCGCTCCTGCGCAACGCGGAGCTCGCGCACATCTTCCACAACGAGGCCAAGACCTTCGGCATCTCGGGAGACGTGAGCTTCGACTTCGGAGCAGCCTTCGACCGCAGCCGGCAGGTAGCCGACGGCCGCGTCAAGGGCGTGCACTTCCTGATGAAGAAGAACAAGATCACCGAGTACGAGGGTCGCGGCAGCTTCACCGGCGCCAAGGCCATCACGGTGACCAAGGCCGACGGCTCCACGGAGTCCGTCACCTTCGACAACGTCATCATCGCCACCGGCACCAAGACCCGCCTGCTGCCGGGCACCTCGCTCAGCGCGAACGTGGTGACCTACGAAGAGCAGATCCTCACCAAGGACCTGCCGGGCTCGATCCTCATCGTCGGTGCCGGCGCGATCGGCATGGAGTTCGCCTACGTCCTGCACAACTACGGCGTGAAGGTGACGATCGTCGAGTTCCTCGACCGCGCGCTGCCGAACGAGGACGCGGACGTCTCCAAGGAGATCGCGAAGCGGTACAAGAAGTACGGGATCGACATCAAGACCTCCACCGGGGTCCAGACGATCACCGACAACGGCGCCGCCGGCGTCACCGTCACCATGGCCAAGAACGGCAGCGACCAGGTCGAGACCGTCGTGGTCGACAAGGTGCTGCAGGCCATCGGCTTCGCCCCGCAGATCGAGGGCTTCGGCCTGGAGAACACCGGCGTCGCCCTCACCGACCGCGGCGCCGCCATCGCGATCGACGAGCGGATGCGCACCAACGTCCCCGGCATCTACGCGATCGGTGACGTCACCGCGAAGCTGCAGCTCGCGCACGTCGCCGAGGCACAGGGCGTCGTCGCCGCCGAGACCATCGGCAACGCCGAGACCCTCGAGCTGGGCGACTACCGGATGATGCCGCGCGCCACCTTCTGCCAGCCGCAGGTCGCGAGCTTCGGTCTCACCGAGGAGCAGGCCAAGGCGGAGGGCTACGACGTCAAGGTCGCGACCTTCCCGTTCACCGCGAACGGCAAGGCGCACGGCCTGGCAGACCCGTACGGCTTCGTCAAGCTCATCGCCGACAAGACGCACGGCGAGCTGCTCGGCGGCCACCTCATCGGCCCCGACGTCTCCGAGCTGCTGCCCGAGCTGACCCTGGCCCAGAAGTGGGACCTGACGGTCAACGAGCTCGCGCGCAACGTCCACACGCACCCCACGCTCAGCGAGGCGCTGCAGGAGGCCATCCACGGCCTCGCCGGACACATGATCAACTTCTGAGGCCCGCCACTTATTCTTCACCCGCACGGCCGAAACGGCCCCGCTCCCTGTCGGGAGCGGGGCCGTTCGCATTCCTGGAGGGGGCAGGGTCAGCGCGCGTCGTAGTGGGCCTGCGCCTCGGTGATCTGCGGCATCCGGGACTCGACCAGCCGGATCAGGGCCGTCACCTGCGCCGCGACCTCCGCGCCCGCCGGGGTGAGGCTGTACTCCACGTTCGGCGGGATGGTCTCGCGGACCTCGCGGTGCACCAGGCCGTCCCGTTCGAGTTGCTGCAGCGTCTGCGCCAACATCCGTTCGCTGACGCCGTCCACCCGGCGCCGCAGCGCGCCGAACCGGTACGGGCCCTCGGCCAGCGCTGCCAGCGCCAGCGTCCCCCAGCGGCCGGTGACGTTCTGCAGCACCGTGCGCGAGCGGCACATACGCGCGAAGACGTCGGCCTCGAGTGAGGGGTCATCGCGTGCGGGTTGCGGCAGGTCGGGGGCGGTCACGAACTTCAGGTTACTACCGGCCCATGACGCAGCACTTACGTCTTTGTTGGCACTTACTAAAAATAAGTGCATGATGAAGGTGAGCGTTGTATTGAAGGTTCAACTTGAAGGAGTTCTCATGACCATCGCAGTCACCGGCGCCACCGGACACCTGGGCCGCCTGGCTCTCGACGCGCTGCTGCGTCGCGGCGTGCCCGCCGCGGACCTCGTCGCCGTCGTCCGCGATCCGGCGAAGGCGGCCGACCTCGCCGTGAAGGGGGTGCAGGTCCGGCGGGCGGACTACGCCGACCGCGCCGCGCTCGAGGCCGCGCTGGCCGGGGTCGATCGGCTGCTGATGATCTCCGGCAGCGAGCCGGGAAGCCGGCTTGCGCAGCACGCCAACGTCGTCAACGCCGCGAGGTCTGCCGGGGTCGGCTTCGTCGCGTACACCTCCGTGCTGCGTGCCGACGCCACCCCGCTCTCGCTCGCACCCGACCACAAGGCCACCGAGGGTCTGCTCGCCGCGTCGGGCATCGATCACGCCCTGCTGCGCAACGGCTGGTACTGGGAGAACTACACGAACGACCTCGGCGGCACCGTCGAGCGTGGGGTGCTGGCCGGCGCCGGTGGCGAGGGCCGCCTCGCGGCCGCCTCGCGGGCCGACTACGCCGAGGCGGCTGCGGCCGTGCTGCTCGCAGAGGGCCAGGCAGGGAAGGTCTACGAGCTCGGCGGCGACGAGCGCCTGACCCTCGCCGAACTCGCCGAGAAGATCTCCGTGGCATCGGGCAAGTCGGTTGTCTACCAGGATCTCTCGGAGGACCAGTTCCGTGCCCTACTCGAGGGTGCGGGCATACCAGCCGTCTATGCCGGGATGCTCGCGAACTCCGACACCGGCATCAAGGCCGGTGCGCTCGACACCACCAGCGGCGACCTGCAGGCCCTGATCGGCCGCGAGTCCACGCCGGTCGCCGACGTACTCCGCGACGCCCTCTAGGCCCTCCGGGCTCGTGCGTGGTTGGGTCCAGGGGTCTGCCAACCGCGCACGAGCGGCGGAGCCGCTCAGTGCATGCCGACGGCGGCCTCGTCGGGCAGATCGCCCTTCTTGGCGCGGACCAGTACCAGCACGACCGGGGTGACGACGGCCATCAGGACCGCCGCCCAGACGAAGGCGGCGGCGTAGCCCGACACCTCGGCCCCGAAGAAGTAGTCCGTCAGGGAGTCGACGAAGTCCTGCACCGGCTGCGGCAGCAGGGCGAGCTGGTCGGGGTCCGGGAGACCGGCGCCCGTCAGGTCGGTCGGGACCATCGAGTCCGGTACGCCCGCGGGGGGAACGGGCGCCGCGTGCTCGGTGGTGAACGCGGACTTCGCCGACGCGTAGATGGTGGTGAACAGCGCGGTGCCGATCGCGCCGCCCACCTGCATGGTGGCGTTGACCAGGGCGCTCGCGGCGCCGGCGTCGTGGTTCGGGACGCCGACCAGTGCCAGGTTCTGCATCGGCACCATCAGCAGCCCGAGGCCGAGGCCGAGGACCGCCAGGCCCGGCAGGACGTGGGTCCAGTAGGAGCTGTGCACCCCGATCTGCGAGAGCAGCAGCAGCCCGGCCGCCGAGATCACGGGACCGGCCACCATCAGCGGCTTCGGTCCGATCCGGGTGGACAGCTGCGCAGCCACGGTGGACGCGATCACGATGAAGAACGTCATCGGCAGGGCGGCGGCGCCCGCCATGGCGGGGCTGAATCCGAGCACGATCTGCAGGTAGAACGTCAGGTACAGGGTGGCGCCGAGCAGGACCGAACCGACCACCATCGAGCCGATCAGGGCCGCGCCGCGGTCGCGATGCCACGGAATGCTCAGCGGCAGCAGGGGGTTGGCGGTGCGGCGCTCCACCAGCACGAAGAGCGCGAGGAAGGCCAGTCCCAGCGCGATGAACGTGATGGTGTCGGTCCGGCCCCAGCCGTGCTCGGCCCGGGTGAAGCCGTAGACCAGCGAGCCGAGGCCGAGGGCGATCAGGACCGCGCCGGGCAGGTCGTAGCTGGTGTCGCCGTGTGCCTTGGTCTCCTTGACGATCGGCACGGTGACGGCGATCGCGAACAGGGCGATCGGGACGTTCACCAGCAGGCACCAGCGCCAGTCCACGTACTGCGTCAGGATGCCGCCGAGCAGCAGGCCGATGGCCGCGCCGCCGCCGGAGATCGCGCCGTACACGGCGAACGCCTTGGCGCGCTCCTTCTCGCCGACGAAGGTGGTGGTCAGGATGGACAGGGCGGCGGGGGCGAGCAGCGCCGCGAACACGCCCTGGCCGGCCCGGGCGACGAACAGCTCGATGCCGGTCTGGGCGAACCCGCCGACGGCCGACGCGACCGCGAAGCCGGCCATGCCGACGACGAACGAGCGCTTGCGTCCCCAGTAGTCGGCGATGCGGCCGCCCAGCAGCAGCAGCGCGCCGAACGCGAGCGCGTAGGACGTGACCACCCACGCGCGGTCGAGGTCGCTGATGTTCAGGTCGGCCTGCGCCGCGGGCAGCGCGATCGAGACGATCGTGCTGTCGAGCACGACCATCAGTTGCGCGAACGCGACGATGCAGAGCACCAGCCAGCGCCGGTCGTGGTTGGGGTTGTCGGAGGCCGGCCCGGCGGCGCTCTCGACGGTGGAGATGGTGGTCACGGGATTCCTCGGGGTCGGCGGTTACACGCCACGGCGATCGCACGGACGACCGGCCTGAAGCTACGGAGTCGCCCCTGGTCGAGTCAAACGAAATAGTTCGTTCGGTTACGATCGTCACCATGGCAGCCCCGGACGTGAGTGCAACGAAACAGCGGATCCTCGCCGCGGCGAGCGCCGAGTTCGGCACCTACGGGTTGGCCGGAGCGCGCATCGACCGCATCGCGTCGGAGGCGAAGGCCAGCAAGGAGCGCCTGTACGCGTACTTCGGCGACAAGGTGGCCCTGTTCCACGCGGTGCTCGACGCCAACTTCGCCGAGGCCATGGAGCGCCTCTCGTTCGACGGCGCCGACCTGCCGGAACAAGCGGTCGCGCTGTTCGACGACATGCTCGCCAAACCCGACATCCAGCGAATGATGATCTGGGGACAGCTGCAGGGCGAGTCGACCCGGATGCGCGAACTGGCCGAGTCGCACCCGAGCTGGGAACGCCGAATCGGCTCGATCCGGCGGGCGCAGTCGGACGGCATCGTCGACGCCCGCTGGGAGCCGCGGGAACTGATCACCATGATGTTCGGCATCGTCTTCGGCTGGGTGGTGGCGCCCTGCGCC
The DNA here is from genome assembly GCF_056402135.1 of Rhodococcus sp. P4_C10. Lineage (NCBI taxonomy): Bacteria > Bacillati > Actinomycetota > Actinomycetes > Mycobacteriales > Nocardiaceae > Rhodococcus > Rhodococcus sp. P4_C10. Next base: position 30,384 of record NZ_JBFUHZ010000026.1, read on the forward strand.
GACTGCAACGACGGCCTCGACGAATACGCCCTCGCGCACCGCCGTGACGTGGTGCGCGAGGCCGTCCGCCGGCTCTGCGCTCCCTGACCCGGTGGGCGCCCGCGCACGAGCAGCGGAGCTGCCTAGCGGGCCAGGTACGCCCGCCAGCCGCCGAACTCGGTGATGTCGGTGGCGCCGGCCACCGAGTCGTGGGTGCAGCTGAACCCGACGACGGCCCGGCCGTCGGCCAGCTCGACTCGGGTGAGCGCCATCGGCGCGGGCAGCGCCGCGAGGAAGGTGCCGAGCCCCGCGGTCGACACCCGGAACAGCTCGCCGAGGATCGGCGCGCCCAGCCCGGGTCCGCGGCGCACCAGGCCAGGCTTGGCCGGCGTGGTGTCCAGCGCGGCGAGCCGGTACGCGTCGGTGGTGGTGACGGTGCCCGCGAACCGGGCGCCGAGGTCCTCGAGCTGGAAGTGCAGCGGCTGCCCGCGCAGGTGGGCACCGAACACGGCGAGCTCGACGCCCTCGTCGACCAGGGTGGGCGCGTCCACACCCGCGAGCCGGGCGGCCAGGTCGACCGCCACCTGGTCGTCGAAGGCAGGGACGACGAACATGACGCCGAACGGGCCGCCGGTTGCGGTGTCGGCGCCCGGCAGGGCGACCGCGGCCATGTCCAGCAGGTTGCAGAAGTTGGTGTACGTCCCCATCCGCCGGTTGATGCCGATCGGGTCCTGTTGCACCGCAGCGATTGTCGGGTGCTCCGTGGTTGTGGGTAGCAGCAGCGCGTCGAATCCCGCCAGCAGTTCGCGTGCCGCGGCCCGGGCGCGGGCGAGTGCGTCGAGGTCTTCGGCGAACTCGTGCCCGGTCGTGTCTGCGGCGGCGGCGACGATGGCGGTCACGGTGGGGTCGGCGCCGGCCGGGCCGGTGGCGAGGAAGGCCCCGACCGCGGCGTACCGCTCGGCCACCATCGCACCGTCGTAGAGCAACCGGGCGGCGCCGAGGAGCGGCGAGACGTCGACGTGCTCGACGGCGGTGCCACTGCCGGCCAGGGCGGTCAGGGTGCGCTCGAAGGCGTCGCGGTAGTCGGGGCAGAGTGCCGCCAGGTCCTCCGGCCGAGGCACCGCGACCCGCGGCGCGCTGGGGGCCGCCATCCGTACGTCCGCGGGCCAGCGCCTGCTTCGCGGATCGAGCGGGTCCGGGGCCGCCATGATGCGGGCCGCCGTGACGGCGAGGTCGAGATCGGCCGCGAACGCGGTGAGGCAGTCGTAGTCGACGCAGGCCGGCACGACGCCGTGGGTCGAGACCACCCCCATCGTCGCCTTGACCCCGACGATCCGGTTCAGGGCCGCCGGCACCCGGCCGGAACCGGCTGTGTCGGTGCCGATTCCGATGTCGGCGATGCCCAGCGCCACGGCCACCGCGGATCCCGAACTCGAGCCGCCAGACACCCGCTCCGGGTCGGCGGCGGACCGCACCGCGCCGTACGGACTGCGGGTGCCGACCAGGCCGGTCGCGAACTGGTCGAGGTTGGTCTTGCCGAGCACCACGGCGCCGCGGGCCACCAGGCGGGCGACCGCGCTCGCGGTGGCGTCGGGCAGGTGGGCGAACTCGGGGCAGGCCGCGGTGGTGGGCAGCCCCGCCACGTCGACGTTGTCCTTGACCGCCAGCAGCAGGCCGGCCAGTGGCAGCGGCTCGCCCGCGGCCCGGCGGGCCGCCACCGCGTCGGCCTCGGCGCGGACCTCCGCCTCGGGCCGCAGCGTGATCCACACCTCGGGCCGGTCCACCTCCTCGATCCGGCGGTACGCCGCGTCGACGCGGTCGGCGGGGGAGACGCCCGCGGCGCCCTGGGCTTCCCCGGTGCTGCCTGCGATGTCGATGCTCATGCCTGCACCCCTTCGATCTCGGCCTGTCCGATCACCGCGAGTGGGGTGCCCGGCTCCACCTTGTCGCCCGGCGCGACAAGGACTTTCAGGATCGTTCCGGACGCGGGACAGGGGACCGGCAGCTCCAGCTTCATCGCCTCGAGAACCAGCGCGCACCGTCCCGACTCGACCTGCATCCCCGGCTCGACCTCCACCCGCCAGACGCTGCCGACCATGGGTGCCTCGAGCACCACCGCGCCCGGCGGCAGGTCGGCGATCTCGGTCGCGGCCGGCTCCGGGGCCGGCGCGAGTTCCACCCGGTCGAACTCGCCCGCCGCGCGCCAGGCGGCCTTCTCTGCCTCGAATGCCGCGGACTGCCGGGCCTCGAATGCCGCGATGGACTCCGCGTTCGCGTCCAGGAAGCTCAGGTGGTCCGCGAACGCGAAGGTGCCGTCGGAGACCTCGGCGTCGAAGCGTCCGGACGCCGCCTGCGCGCGGTACTCGGTGAGCTGCTCCGGGCTGACGGGCTCCCAGACGATGCGGTCGAAGAACCGGAACATCCAGGGCTTGTCCTGCTCGAACGGAGGGTGCTGCCGGTAGCCCGACCAGATCGGCACGGTCCGCCCGATCAGCTGGTACCCGCCCGGCGACTCCATGCCGTAGACGCAGAGGTACTTGCCGCCGATCCCGACCGCGTCGGACGGGGTCCAGGTGCGTGCCGGGTTGTACTTCGTGGTCACCAGCCGGTGCCGTGGATCGAGCGGAACCGCCAGCGGCGCACCGAGGTACACGTCGCCGAGGCCGAGGACCAGGTACTGCGCGTCGAAGACGGCGTCACGCACCTCGTCGACGCTCGACAGACCGTTGACCCGTCGGATGAACTCGGTGTTCGACGGCAGCCAGGGCGCCTCGTCGCGGACGCCGTTCCGGTACCGGTCGATGGCCTCGGCGATGGACGGGTCGTCGAAGGAGAGCGGCAACCGGACCGTCCGGCTCGGGACCACGAGGTCGCCGGTCAGCGGCAACGAGTCCTCGATGTCCTGCAGCAGTCCGAGCAGGCGGTACCCCGGCAGCACGTCCGGGTCGAAGTGCAGGTGCAGCGACCGCACGCCCGGTGTGACGTCGATCAGGCCCGGGATCCGTTGCCGCGTCAGCTCTGTCGCGAGCACGTGGACGCGCATGCGCAGACCGAGGTCGAGTTCCATCGAGCCGTACTCGACCAGGATGTTGTCGTCCCCGCCGCGAAGGTACGCCACCTCCGGCCGGTCCGGGAGCCGCGGCGAGCTGCCGAGCATGCCGCCGTCGCTGCCGGTCGCCCGCAGTTCGGCCGGCGGAAGGTCGAGCGCCCGTACGGAATCCGACCCCCGCAGCGCCGCCGCGCCGGCGTCGGTGACCGGGACGAAGCGGACCTCGTCGCCGGGGCGGATCTGGCCGAGCTTCCAGCGGTGCGCCCGCGTCACGGTGAGCGGGCAGGCGAAACCGCCGAGGCTGGGGCCGTCGGGGCCGAGCAGGATCGGGGTGTCCCCGGAGACGTTGAGGGCGCCGACGCTGTACGGGTTGTCGTGCAGGTTCGACGGGTGCAGGCCGGCCTCGCCGCCGTCCGCTCGGGACCAGGTGGGCTTGGGTCCGTCGAGGCGGATCCCGGTGCGGTTGGCGTGCGTCTGCACCCGCCAGGTGGTCTCGTAGAACTGCGTCATGTCGGACTCGGTGAAGTACGACGGCGCCGGCTGCGGTCCCTCGGTCACCGCGAGGTGCCAGGTGTGGGTGAGGGTGGGCCGGCTGTCCGGCGGAACAGGTTGTGGCGCAGTGAGTTCTGCGGTGTCCTCGAACAGGCCGAGGACGTCGCCGGTGGCGACCGCCTTGCCCGTGACGCCGCCGAAGCCGCCGAGGGTGAAGGTGGACGTGCTGCCGTGGAAGAGCGGCGCGTTGATGCCGCCGCGGATGGCGACGTAGGTCCGCAGGCCGGTGTCGGTGGGGGTCCCGACGTCGAGGACGGTGCCCGCGGGCACGTTCACCGGAACCCACATCGGCACGCTCACGCCGTCGACGGTCACCGGGGCCTGCGCGCCGGTGACGCACACGAGCGTGTCGTCGGAGAATCGGAGCGCGGGGCCGAGCAGGGTGCACTCGAGGCCGGGTGCACCCGCCGGGTTCCCGACCGCGGTGTTGGCCAGTTGGAACGAGAGGTCGTCCATCGGGCCGGACGGCGGGATGCCCACCTCCCACAGCCCGATCCGGCCGGGATGGTCCTGCACGGTCGTCATGGTCCCGGCCCGCAGCACGTCCGCGCGCAGCCCGGTCGGGCGCAGCCCGGTCAGCGATGCGGTGGTGTGGGTGGCGTCGAGAACCGTTGTGTGCGTGCAGATCCGGCGCAGCTGCGGCAGGTTCGTCTGGACGCCGAAGATGCGCGTCTCGGCCAGGGCCGCACCGAGGGCGGCGAAGGCTCCCGAACGCGTCGGCGAGGCCGTGATCACCTTGGCGAGCAGGGGGTCGTAGTGCGAGCTCACCTCGGTGCCGGTGTCCACCCAGGTCTCGACGCGGGTGTGGGCGGGGAACTCGACGCTGGTCAGCCGGCCCGCGCTGGGCCGGTAGTCGTGGCCGGGGTCCTCCGCGTACACGCGGGCCTCCACCGCACAGCCGGTGATGGCGGGGCCGGAGTCCGGGAGCCCGTCGAGCATGGCGCGATCGCCCCGCGCGAGCCGCAGCATCCAGGCCACCAGGTCGACGCCGGTGACCTCCTCGGTGACGGGGTGCTCGACCTGCAGTCGGGTGTTCATCTCCAGGAAGGACGCCTCGCCGCGGGCGACGTCGTAGACGAACTCGACGGTGCCGGCCGAGCGGTAGTCGACCGACGACGCCAGCCGCCGCGACGAGCTGAGCAGTTGCTCGACCACGTGCTCGGGCAGCCCCGGCGCCGGGGCCTCCTCCACGACCTTCTGGTTGCGTCGCTGCAGCGAGCAGTCCCGGGTGCCGAGGCTGACGGTGCGGCCAAGCCCGTCCCCGAACACCTGCACCTCGACGTGCCGAGCATCCGCGACGAACCGTTCGAGAAACACTCCGCTGGAGGAGAAGTGGGCCTGCGCCAGGCGCTGGACGCGCTCGTACGCGCCGCGGAGCTCGTCAGCGCTGTGGCAGGCCTGCATCCCGATGCCGCCCCCGCCGCCGACGGCCTTGAGCATCACGGGGTAGCCGATGTCCGTTGCTGTCGCGAGGGCGTCGGACACCGACGCGAGCAGTCCGCTGCCGGGTACCAGCGGTACCCCGACCGCGCGGGCCGCCTCGCGCGCGGTGTGCTTGTTGCCGAACACCCGCAATTGGTGCGGGGTGGGTCCGACGAAGGCGATCCCGGCCTGTTCGGCGGCCTCGGCGAAGGCGTCGTTCTCGGACAGGAAGCCGTATCCGGGGTGGATGGCGCCCGCGCCGGTGGCCAGCGCCGCCTCGATGACGGCGTCGGACCGCAGGTAGGACTCGGCGGCCGGTGCGGGGCCCAGGCGCACCGCGACGTCCGCCATCTCCACGTGTGCGGCCGCGGCGTCGGCGTCGGAGTACACCGCGACGGTCTTGAGTCCGAGGATGTGTGCGGATCTCATGACGCGGCAGGCTATTTCGCCTCGATTGGCGACCAGGAGAGTGTCGAAGGAATACTCGGCCGGCGATGCATTCACCCTTGTGGACATGCATGTATACGCTAGGCAGAGGGTGTTTCGCCCAGATTGCACGCCGTAAAGCGTGAGTTAGTAAGACCTCTCAGAAGTCGCGGTCGATCCGCAGGGTGTCGATGGTGGTGGCCAGTCCGTCGTACTGCGTGACCAGCAGACAGAATTCGATCATCCGGCGGTCGTCGAAGTGCGCGGTCAGCGCGGCCCAGGCCGGGTCGCCGAGATTCTTGGTGGCGACCAGTTCGTCCACCGCCGTCATCAGCGCGCGGTGCCGCGGATCCCAGCCCGCCGCCTCGGGACCGGTGAGCACCCGCTCGAGGATCTCGGGGGTGACGCCGGCCCGGCGTCCGAGCCGGATGTGGTGGTCCATCTCGTACTGGCACCCGCGCAGGTGTGCCACCCGCAGGATCACCAGTTCGGTCTCGTGCCGCGAGATCCGGCCGCCGGGCATCAGCCGGCCGGAGTAGTGCAGCCAGCCGCGGAACAGGCCCTTGGTACGGCCCAGCGTGCTGAAGATCTTCGCGTCCTCGGCGCCGGAGGCAAGGGTCAGCACCCGCCAGATCACCCAGTTGACCGGGCCCAGCTCCCGGAACCGTCCCGGCGCCACTCGCGGCGTCACGGTCGCCGGCGTCCCGGGCGCCGCGGAACCTGGCGATTCGGAGTTCGGTGTCGCGTTGCCAACTGTCACAGTGCCCCTTCGTGTGCCGATCGCGCCCGGGCGGGGACGAGATGGGTTGCCTGGTGCGCGAGCATACGCACGGAGATGGCCCCGGGGACGCGGCGCGGCGCGTAGATACGGGTCTTGCGGGCGGCGATACCCCGTTCGAACGCGTCGATCACCACCGAGACGGGCGATCCCGCCGTGCCCGAGCCGCCGCCGGCCACCGCGCCGTCGAACGAGATCTCGGTCCGGTCGGTGTCGATCTCGCCGAGGTGGGCGATGCCGACCCGGGTCCCGAGCGGGCGCATCTCCAGGCGGAAGGCATTGCCGAGGGCCTCGGCGCCGGCCCGGGTCGCGGAGTACGCGCCGCGCAGCGGGAGCCGGTTGGCCGTGGGGGTCGACGCGACCACCAGCGCGTAGCCGGCGGGGTGACCGATGTGCGGGCCGGCCGCGCGGAGCGTGAAGTAGGTGCCCATCAGGTTGACTTCGACGGCGCGTCGCATGATCTCGGGGTCGCCGTCGACCAGGCTGAGTGGGGCGCCGACGCCGGCGTTGGCGACCACCACGTCCAGCCCGCCGAGACGCTCCGTGAGGTGTTCGACGGCGTCCTCGACCTGGCGCTGGTCGCGCACGTCGCAGTGCCGCCACGGGGCCCGGCCGTTCGCGGTGGCGACCTGTTCGAGGAGTTCGGGTTCGAGCCCCAGCAGCGCCACCCGGGCGCCGCGCTCGTGGAGTCGGCGGACGAGGCCGGCACCGATACCGCGGGCCGCGCCGGTGATCAGCACCCGTCGCCCGGTCAGGTCCGCCTCGAGGTTGCGTGCCATCTGCTCAGTCCCCACGTCTTGCCACCGATAGGCCCAACGTCTTGCTACCGATTGGTAGGGAAACGCTAACACCGGGGTGGGGTGACCGGGGAGAATCCGTCAACTAATTGGCAGGGGCGGCGACGGGCGGGGTATGCCACCGCAGTGTCGCCCGTCACATTGCGGTGGCATACCCTCCACGAACACGACATGTCAGGTAACACGCCACACAGGAGCAGCCCATGCTGAGCACGATGCAAGACGCACCCCTGTCCATCGCCCACCTGCTGCGCCACGGCAGCACGGTGCACGGCGACGCCGAGGTCGTGACCTGGACCGATTCGGGCGCCCGCCGGGTGAGCTACGCGCAGGTCGGCAGGCGGTGCGCCGCCCTGGCCCACGCGCTGCGCGGGCTCGGCGTCACGGGCGACGAGCGGGTGGCCACGTTCATGTGGAACAACTCCGAGCACCTCGAGGCGTACCTGACGGTGCCGTCGATGGGTGCGGTGCTGCACACCCTCAACATCCGGCTCTTCCCCGAGCAGTTGGTGCACGTGGCCAACCACGCGGAGGACCACGTGATCATCGTGGACCCGACGCTGATCCCGTTGCTCGCCCCGCAGCTGCCCCAGCTGACCACCGTCAAGCACGTGATCGTCACGGGCACGTCGACCGCGGGACTCGAGGCGCCGGCCGGCGTGCAGGTGCACACCTACGAGGGCCTGATCGAGGGGCAGCCGGAGGAGTTCGACTGGCCCGAGGTGGACGAGCGCAGCGCCGCCGCGATGTGTTACACCTCCGGCACCACCGGTGACCCGAAGGGCGTCGTGTACTCGCACCGTTCGATCTACCTGCACTCGATGCAGGTGTGCATGAGCGACGGTCCGAACCTCGGCCAGGGCGACCGGGCGCTGGCCGTGGTGCCGCAGTTCCACGCGATGTCCTGGGGACTGCCCTACGCCGCGTTCATGATCGGCGCCTCCCTGCTCATGCCGGACCGGTTCCTGCAGCCGGCTCCGCTCGCCGAGTTCATCGCCGCCGAGCGTCCGACCTTCGCGGCCGCGGTGCCCACCATCTGGCAGGGGCTGCACCTCTACCTCGAGCAGCACCCGCAGGACATCTCCTCGATGCGGGAGGTGCTGATCGGCGGTGCCGCGGTGCCGCCGGCGCTGATGCATGCCTTCGAGGACGAGCACAACGTGTCGGTCCTGCACGCGTGGGGCATGACCGAGACCTCGCCGCTGGGCTCGGTGGCGCGGCCGCCCGTCGACGCCACGGGCGAGGCGATGTGGAAGTACCGGTACAGCCAGGGCCGTTTCCCGGCCTCGGTGCAGGCGCGCCTGGTCGACGACGAGGGCAAGGTGGTGCCGAACGACGGCAAGAGCATCGGCGAGCTCGAGGTGCGCGGGCCGTGGATCACCGCGTCCTACTACGGCGTGGACGCCGCCGACAAGTTCGACGACGGTTGGCTGCGGACCGGCGACGTCGGCACAATCACCCCGGACGGCTACCTGGCGCTGTCCGACCGCACCAAGGACATCATCAAGTCCGGCGGCGAGTGGATCTCGTCCGTCGATCTCGAGAACGCGGTGATGGGGCACCCCTCGGTGGCCGAGGCGGCGGTGATTGGTGTGCCGGACGAGAAGTGGGACGAGCGGCCGCTGGTCGCGGTCGTGTTCCGTGAGGGCAGCGACGCCACCGTCGTCGATGTGCAGGCGTTCCTTGCGGACAAGGTCGCCAAGTGGCAGCTGCCGGAGAACTGGGCCGTCGTCCAGGAGGTGCCGAAGACCAGCGTCGGCAAGTTCGACAAGAAGCGGATCCGCTCCGACTACCAGGACGGCGCACTGACCGTGACGCGGCTGTAGGTCGCGGGTGGGGAGGGGCGGTGGTGCCGGTCGGCGCCACCGCCCTTCTGTTTGTGCGGAGTCCCGTCGGCGGGGTCGGAACCCGCACACGGCGGGCCGAAACAGCGCGGACCGGTTGCGGCCGAGTGTCTCGTCCGCAACCGGTCCGGTTGTGGGTGGTGCAGGTCTTCGTCGGGTGACGGTGACGAGTCTGTGCCTGCGGGTCAGGCCGTGTCGATGGTGCGCCGGTTGTGGGCCGGCCGGGGTCTTCGCGCCGGGTCCACCCAGGCCGGGGGCGTGAACCACGGGTGGCCGTCGTCGCCGATGGCCACTGCCCAGTGGTTCTTGTGGATGATCGTGTGGTGCTTCTTGCACAGCAGCACGAGGTTCGACAACGCTGTCGGGCCACCCTTGGACCAGTGCCAAATATGGTGGGCGTCGGTCCAGGCCGCGGGGCGTCCGCAGCCGGGGAACGCGCAGCCGCAGTCCCGCGCCACCAAGGCTTTCCGCAGTCGTGGGGAGATGACCCGGGTGGTGTGGCCGACGTCGAGGGGGTTGCCTTCCTTGTCGACGAAGACCGCGGTGACCTGCGCGTCGCAGGACAGGCGGGCAGCAATGGCGGCGGAGACGGGTCCGGCCCAGGGCATGCTGGCGTGCCGGACTCGGCGGTAGTGCCGCGGCGGCCGGACGTCTGAGCAGCTATCGCTGGGGTTTCTGCCGGTGGGTCCGGTTGCGTTGGTGGAGTGGTAGTCCCAGCCGTTGGCCGTCCACACCCCGGTCGCGGGCGCCTTCGCGGTGGCGGCGACGGCTTCCTGGAGTGCGTCGAGGTCGATGGTGACCGTGACGTGGGGCCGTTCGCCGCCCTCGACCGGTCCGCGGGCGTTGTCGAGGTGTCCGCGGATGATCTGCTCCAACGCATCCGCGCGACGCTTCGCGGCCGAACGCGGGTCGCGGACCGGGTTGCCGTCGTCGTCGGGGCCGGGGTGAGGCTTGGACAGGCCCGACAGGGCGGTGTTCAGGGCCTCGCCGACCTCGGCGTCGAAGGACCCCTTCACGTGCACCCGCCCTCCCAAGGTGGCGGAGGCGTGGAACTCGTTGAGTTCGGGGTTCTCTCCGTCGGGTGGGACGGTCCCGTCGAGCTGCAGAAGCAACTCCAAGGCGCGGGCGCGCCTGCGTAGGACGGTGACGTTCTCGAGTTGGGCGGCGATGAGGAGGTAGGCCTGGCAGTCGTCGGGGCGGCCGGTTTCGGGGTCGGGGTGCTCCCAGTCCGTCTCCACCACATCAACGTTCGCCCGGTCGGAGGTAAGGGTGTCGAGGCGCGCAAGGAAGTCGACGATCACCTGCACATGCCCGAGTTCGATCCGCCCGGCGTCCAAAGCCTCGGCCATCCGCGGGCGCAGGGGAAGTTCCCGCCCCAACCGAACGATCTTGCTCGCGTGCCCGGCTGTCATCCGGGTGGCATCGGAGAGCCAAGAGGTGGTGTCGGCGGCTCCGAGGTAGTTGGGGACGCAGCGCTGGTCGGCTTCGTGGACCAGCCGAACGCGCAGGGCCTCTAACTCGAGGATCTTCGATGACAGTTCCGGGACCGTCGTGGCCAACTCGGTTTCGTCGAGTCGCCATGCCTCGACCCGGGCGGGGTCGGTGAGCATGGCGTCGAGTTCCATACATCACACGGTACTCGCACACACATTCGACCGCAATGATGTTTCGCCAGGTGAACGGCCTGTTGTCCGTGACTACTTTTGGTCCCTGTTGGCACCAGAAACGCGCACAGGCGCCTGTGCGCGCCCGCCCCTTGCCGTCGACGAATGTCGAGTTCCGGTCGAGGAAGGCAGGCGGGCGCCAGCAGATGCGCGGGGCTACTGAAACAGGGTGGGCCGGGGCCCCAGGAGTCGACGGCGATTCTCTTCCTCCGTTTGGGATGGCCAGACTTCGAGCAGATACCGTTCCCCGGTTAGAAGGTCGCCGTCATCTCGATGGTCACCCAACGCCTGTACTCGGTTCGCCTCGTACGCGCGAACCCGATAGAAGCCAGCACCTTCCGATGACACCGATCGGTCGAAGACTCCCGACCCAAGAGCGGCGAACGGGTAGTAGTCACCCGCCGCCGCCCGTGTGTGTGCACTCAACGCACGGAAGGTGATCTCTTCGGCTGTCTCCCAGCCACCCGAATCGAGTTTGGTCGGTTCGCTGTCGAGAACTCGAATCGTCAGGTGCACGCTGCCTCGCATGACCCCAGTAGTAACCGTCACGATTCCCGGAGCAGCGGTGACGAGATCGAAGCCTCGGGGCGGATCAGGCGGGGGGAGATAGTCATCCACATCCTCGGCGGACGTGTCGTCCACGTGCGCCGAATCGGCCTGCGGGTCATCGATCAGGCAGATTGATTGGTACTCGGCCATGACCCAGCCGCTCATCTCATCCATCCGCCGAGCACGCCCCTCCCATGTACGCCGGGTCAAGCCCAATAGCTGGTGCGACTCGGGTCGTTGGCCTGCGGTTTCGACGTCGCGCCACCGCCTCTGGCATCGTGCCGCTCACGAGTTCAGATCGTAAAGATCTCGTTTGGCACTCAAGCTGGATACGTCGGATGTTCCTCGCTTCCGGGCCACCCGACCTGCCTAGCGCAGAGAGTGCCGCTGCATCGCCGGACACACCTGCCTGGCACGATCAATCGGTATGGGGGAACAGTGGGAGCGACTCGACTGCGGAGACTGGTATCTCGATGATCCGGAGCTCGCCGACCTCCGGCGCCAGTGTTGGCGCATGCTGGACAGATTCAACGGTGCTGGGGCCGACGACGACGAGTTGAGGGCGCAGATCCTGCGCGAGATGTTGGCGAAGGTCGGCGAGCGAGCGGTGGTGATGCCGCGCTTCCAGTGCAGCTACGGCCGCAACATCCGACTGGGCGACGGGGTCTTCGTGAACGTCAACGCGTTCTTCATGGACGACGCGCCGATTACGATCGGAAGCGACTCGCGGATCGGCCCGGGAGCGCAGTTGATGACCGCGCTGCACCCGATCGAGGACCACCAGAGGCGCCGGGACGGATGGGAGCGGGCCGCCCCGATCACGCTCGGGGAGAACGTCTGGCTCGGAGCCGCGGTCACGGTTGGTCCAGGAGTCCGCATCGGGGACAACACCGTTGTCGGCGCGGGCAGTGTTGTCCTGGACGACATTCCCGACCATGCCGTCGCCGTGGGGAGTCCGGCCCGGGTGATCCGGAGAACCTTCGGCGAATCGTGACGACCGCTCACGGGCGCATCGCCGACGCCATCCGCGCCATCGACAGTGCCTCCCCGGCCCGTGCCACCACCACCTGGCGGGACTCGTCGATGTGCCGGCGCAGGGCGTCGTGGGCGTCGTCGAGGCGGCCGTCGAGCACGAGTTCGGCCAGGTGCACGTGCTCGTCGACGGTCGCCGCCATCCGGTCCGGCGTCAGGTAGTCGAACATCCGGACCGGGCGGACCTTGGCGTTGACGGCGACCAGCGCGTCGGCGAGCGCCCGGTTGCCCGCCGACACCAGCAGCGCGGTGTGGAACTGCTCGTCGAGGCCGACGAACCCGGCGTCCGGCTCCGGCATCCGGTCGCGCAGCGCGTACCACCGGTCCAGTTCGGGACCCAGGACGTCCGGGTCGTGCCGCCGGTCGGCGTCGCCGCTGACCCGTGAGATGCCCTGCAGTTCCAGGACCGTCCGCAGTTCGTAGAGACCGGCGAGCTCGTCGAGCCGCGGCCGGTACGGGAACAGTCCGCCCTCGTCGCGCTGGATCAGCCCGTCGGCGAGCAACCGGGCCAGCGCCTCGCGGACCGGCGTCCGGGACACGCCGTACTGGCCGGCCAGGCGTTCCTCGCCGAGTCGCTCACCGGGGGTGATCAGGCCGCACATCAGGTCCGAGCGCAGGGACAGGTAGACATGATCGCTGAGGGACCCGGACTCGGGCCGCCGGGTGCTCATCAGATCGCCATCGCGGATCGGACCTCCGACACCGCGCTGCGCACGTCGGTGCCCGCGGCCGCGCCGCCGGGACCGGACGAGGCGATGCGGCCGGAGGCGAGCACGTGGTAGCGCCGCGCGGCGTGCAGGGCGAACCCGATGTGCTGCTCCACCAGCAGCACGCCGAGGTCGCCGCGACGGGTGAGTTCGATGACGGTGCGCTCGATCTCGGCCACCACGTTCGGTTGGATGCCTTCGGTCGGCTCGTCGAGGATCAACATCTTCGGCTCGGTGATCAGGGCCCGCGCGATCGCGAGCTGCTGACGCTGGCCGCCGGAGAGCAGCCCGGCGCGCCGGTCGAGCAGGCCGGTCAGGGCGGGGAAGAGGTCCAGGGCCTCGGCCACCAGGGCCCGGCCCCGCCGCCTGCCGTCGGCCACCAGCTGCAGGTTCTCCGCGGTGGTCAGCTGGCCGAACGACTGCTGGCCCTGCGGGACGTAGGCCAGTCCCCGCGCCACCCGGGCGCTGGGCCGCAGCGCGGTGACGTCCTCGCCGTCGAACCGCACGGTGCCCGAGCGAACCGGTAGCAGCCCGACCGCGGCGCGCAGCAGCGTGGTCTTGCCGGCGCCGTTGTGTCCGAGGACCGCGGCGACGCCGTCGGACGGCACCTCCAGCGACACCCCGTTGATCACCTCGGTTCGCCCGTATCCGGTTCGTACGTCAGCGAGTTCGAGCATCGTCTGCCTCCTCGGTCGTGGCGTCGGCCGCCGCGGCGGTGCCCAGGTAGACCTCCTGGACGCGGGGGTCGGCCTGCACCTGTTCGACGGTGCCCTCGCTCAGCACCCGGCCGCCGTGCAGCACGGTGACCGAGGTGGCGAAGGCCCGCATGAAGTCCATGTCGTGTTCGACCACCACCACGGTGCGTTCACCGCCGATGCGCCGCAACAGGTTTCCGGTCTCCTCACGCTCCTCGTGGCTCATCCCGGCGACCGGCTCGTCGAGCAGCAGCACGTCGCAGTTCTGCACCAGCAGCATGCCGATCTCGAGCCACTGCTTCTGCCCGTGCGCCAGGATTCCGGCCGGGGCGTCGCGCAGCGCCGCGAGACCGGTGGTCTCGAGGGCCTCGTCGATCCGCGGTTCGACCGTCCGGCGGCGTCGCAGCATGGTCAGGGCCCCGCGGCCGGCGCCGGCGGCGATGTCGAGGTTCTGCAGGACCGTGAGCTCCTCGAAGACGCTGGCGGTCTGGAAGGTCCGACCCACGCCGAGCCGCGCGATCTGGTGAACCTTCTTTCCCACCAGTTCGATTCCGGACTTGGTGACCGATCCGCCGGCCGGCACCAGGCCGGTGATGGCGTCGACCAGGGTGGTCTTCCCGGCCCCGTTGGGGCCGATCAGGAAGCGCAGGTCGCCCTGCAGCAGCGTCAGGTCCACCCCGTCGACCGCCGTGAACCCGTCGAAGCTCACCTGCAGGTCGCGCACCTCGAGGTACTGGCTGGACATGCCCGCGTTGCCGCCGAATGCGGGCGCCGGACCCGTCGTTGCGGTGGTCGTCGTGTCGGTCATCGAGCGAACTCCATTTCCGTCTCCACGGCGGGCGGCGCCGCCGTCGGTGTGTCGGCGGACCTGCGTCTGCGGCGCAGCGCGAACAGTCCCGCCACCCCGGCCGGGAAGAAGCCGACCACCACGATGAACAGCAGGCCCTGGGCGTAGACCCAGCCGGACGGGAACGTCTCGGAGAACGCGCTCTGCGCCCAGGCCACCCCGATCGCGCCGAGCACCGGGCCCAGCAGGGTGGCCCGGCCGCCGATCGCGACGCCGATCAGGAAGGCGATCGACGGGACGATGCCGACGTCGGCGGGGGAGATGATGCCCACGATCGGCACGAACAGCGCGCCCGCGATGCCGGCGAAGAAGGCCGCGGTCACGTACGCGACGAGCTTGACGTTCGCCGGGTCGTAACCCAGGAACCGGACCCGCTCCTCCTGGTCGCGGACCGCCACGAGCAGTTCCCCGTAGCGGCTGTTCATCAGCTGGCGGGTCACGGCGACCACCGCGAGCAGCACGCCGGCCGCGATGAAGAACAGCATCCGCTTGTTCGCGGGGTCGGCCAGGCTGAAGCCGAAGAACGTCCGGAACCTGTTGAGTCCGTTGCTGCCGCCGGTGCTCTGCTGGCCGATGAGCAGGATGGCGAAGGCCGCGGCCAGGGCCTGGCTGAGGATCGCGAAGTACGCCCCCTTGACCCGGCGCTTGAAGACACCGAGACCGAGCACGAAGGCCACCAGGGCGGGCAGCAGCAGGATCGCCAGGATCGTCACCACCGGGGACGCGAACGGCGCCCAGTAGCCCGGCAGCGTCCGGATCCCCGCGATCTGCATGAAGTCCGGGACCTCGGAACCCTTGAGTTCGGCGTCGGCGATCTTCAGGTGCATGGCCATCGCATACGCGCCGACGCCGAAGAACACGCCCTGGCCGAGGGTCAGCATGCCGCCACGTCCCCAGGCCAGGCCGATGCCGACCGCGACGATGGCAAAGCACAGGAACTTGGCCAGCAGGCTGAGCCGGAAGTCGCTGAGGACGGCGGGTGCGAGGCCGAACAGCGCGGTGGCGGCCAGCGCGAAGCCCGCCCAGGTGCGGCGTGGGCCGCGGGTCAGGATGCTCATGCGAGGCTCCTCGTCTTGACTGCGAACAGTCCTTGCGGACGGACCTGGAGGAACACGACGATGACCACGAAGACGATGACCTTGGCGATCGACGCGGTGGTCGAGTACTCGACGAAGGAGTTCAGCAGGCCCAGGGCGAAGGCCGCGATCACGGCGCCCTTGAGCTGTCCCAGCCCGCCGACCACCACCACCAGGAAGGCGTCGATCAGGTAGGACTGCCCGAGGGTCGGGCTGGTCGACCCGATCAGGGTGAGCGCGACGCCGGCGACACCCGCCAGGCCCGAACCGATGAAGAACGTGGTGACATCGGTTCGGCGGCTGGAGATCCCGCTGGTCTCGGCCAGGTCGCGGTTCTGCACCACCGCACGGATACGGCGACCCATGGGTGAGCGTTTGAGCGCCACCGACAGGGCCGCCACCGCGGCGATCGCCAGGACGAGAATGAAGATTCGAGTCCTCGGCACCACCGCGCCGAGGATCTCGACGCCGCCCGACAGCCAGCCCGGCGCGACGACGTTGACCGCGGGGGCGCCGAAGATGTCGCGGGCCAACTGCTGGAGCACCAGGCCCACGCCGAAGGTGACCAGCAGGGTGTCGAGCGGCCGGTGGTACATGCGGCGCACCAGCGTCATCTCCAGTGCGACGCCGAGTGCGCCGCCGACCAGGAAGCCCACCACCAGGGAGATGAGCAGCGACCCGGTGGAGCTGGAGATCACCTGCTGGACCACGTAGGCGGTGTACGAGCCGGCCATGATGAACTCGCCGTGGGCCATGTTGATCACGCCCATCTGACCGAAGGTCAGCGACAGCCCGAGTGCGGCCAGCAGCAGGATCGAGCCGATGCTCAGACCGGTGAACAGCTGTCCGACAACGACATCCATTGACGTCCTCCTGAAGGTGGTGGGGGTGTGGTCGTCGGGTCAGCCGCCGAGGCCGGAGGCCCAGGGGTAGGAGGTCAGGTACGGGTCGGGCTGGACCGGGGAGCCGGAGTCCCACACCGTGTAGATCAGCCCGTCGGGCCGCACCTCACCGATCCGGGCGGTCTTGGTGACGTGGTGGTTTGAGCCGTCGATGGTGACCAGGCCCTCGGGGGCGTCGAAGGTGACTCCGTCGGCGTGGTCCTGAATGTCCTTGGTGGCGAAGGACTTCGCCTTCTCCGCCGTGTTCTTCCAGAGGTAGACGGAGGTGTAGGCCGCCTCCATCGGGTCGGAGGTGGGCTTGGCCGCGCCGTACTTTGCCTGGTAGGCGTCGACGAAGGACTTGTTCGCGGGCGAGTCCACGGTCTCGTAGTAGTTCCACGCGGTGAGCTGGCCCGCGATGTTCTGCGCACCGATGCCGCCGACCTCCTCCTCGGCGATCGAGACCGAGACCACCGGCATGTCGGTGGGCTTGAGTCCGACGTTGGTGTATTCGCGGAAGAAGGCGACGTTCGAATCGCCGTTGAGGGTGTTGAACACGGCGTCGGCGTCCGCGGCGCGGACCTTGTTGACGATGGTGGAGAAGTCGGTGGACCCGAGCGGGGTGTAGTCCTCGCCCTTGATCTCGATGTCGTTGGCCTCCGCGTACGCCTTGATGATCCGGTTCGCGGTCTGCGGGAACACGTAGTCGCTGCCCACCAGGTAGAGGGACTTGACGCCCTTCTGCTTCAGGTAGTCCAGCGCCGGCACGATCTGCTGGTTGGTGGTGGCCCCGGTGTAGAAGATGTTCTTCGAGTCCTCGAGGCCCTCGTACTGGACGGGGTAGTACAGCAGGGAGTTCCGGTCCTCGAAGACCGGCAGCATCGCCTTGCGGCTGGAGGAGGTCCAGCCGCCGAAAACGGCTGCGACACAGTCGCTGCTGATCAGCTTCTCGGCCTTCTCCGCGAACACCGTCGGTTCGGAGGCGCCATCCTCGGAGACCACCTGGATCTTCTTGCCCAGCACCCCGCCCGCGTTGTTGATCTGTTCGACCGCGAGCGCGATCGAGTCCCGCACGGTGACCTCGCTGATGGCCATGGTGCCCGAGAGAGAGTTGAGCGAGCCGATCTTGACGGTGTCGCCGGAGGTGTCGACACAGGACGGGGCGGTGGCGGCGGACGCCGTGTCGGAGGCCTTGCTGCCGCAGCCGGTCAGCACCAGGCCGACGGCAGCGAGCGCGGCGGGGGCGGCGAGGGTCCGCTTCGAGAAGGTGCGCATGTACAGGCCTTTCGGTCGAGGGACTGATTCGTGGAGGGATGGTCGTGGCAGCGGTGATTCGCGGAAGAGCGCAGGCGAGCCCGGTGACGGCAGCGGTTGTATACGTGGCGTGTGTACCGGGCTGTATTCGAGGACAGTAGGCGGAAGTTGTTGCGGCTGAATGTCTGTCGGTGACGAGTTGGTGACCGTGATTGCATCCGTGTGAACAAGACTTCACCGGGCGGCCGCGGCGGGGCGGCGTTGTCCGCGTCATGAATGTCGAACCGAGTCGCCACCTCGCGGCCGGGATCGGGTGTGCGCCACGGATCCACGGGATTTGCGGCCTCCGGTGGCGGTGGCTCGTGTACGCTCCCAAACGATCAAGCAAGCGTTCGATCGGCGGCGTCGGACGGAACGGTGTCGCTTGGCGAGACGTCCGACCGTGGCGGCGCCACGAGGGGGACCCGATGAGCACTGCCCGCCGCGACGAGATTCTCCTTCACGCCGCGCAGCTGTTCTGCGAGCGGGGGGTCGCCGGCACCACCGTCCGCGACATCGCCGATGCGGTCGGCATCCTGTCCGGGAGCCTCTACCACTACTTCGGTTCCAAGGACGCGATCGCCCTCGAGATCGTGGTGACCTTCCTCGACGACCTCAACGAGCGTTACGAGACGACGACCGACCCCGCGCTGTCCGCGCGGGAGCGGCTCTCGCAGATGGTCGCGCAGTCGTTCGCGGCCGCGGCGGACCACCCGTTCGCCACCGAGATCTACCAGAACGAGGGCTGGCTGTCCGCGCAGCCCGCCGAGAGCCGGATCGCCACGTCGGTCGCCCGCGCCCACGACTTCTGGCGGTCGGCGATCGGTCTCGGTGTGGCCGAGGGGGAGTTGCGCGACGACATCGACCCCGAGCACTTCCATCGGATGATCCGCGAGTCGGTGTGGTCGACGGTGAGGCTGTCCCGTCCGACCCTGCGGGAGTCGGCCGAGCAGTTGCGTCACGAGCTCATCACCGTGTTCCTGGACGGGTTTGCCAGCCCGGGCGCCGCCCGGCCGGCGGCCGGGCCGCGCCGTCCCGTCGCGCCCGTGGTGGCGGACGTCGGGAGTGCAGACCGGGCCGTTGCCGGTGCGGACGACCTCGCGGAGCTGAGGCGCGACCTGCGTGAGCTCGAGGACGCCGTGCGCGCGCTCCAGCGCGGCCGCGAGGGCTGACCCGGGGTCCACCCTCCCCGGCCCGGCGGCCCGGACTCTGCCCCGGCCGTCGGGGTCCCGATCGGTCGGCGCGTGGCAGCCGGGTTCCCCGCCTTTGACTTCCTCGTGTGACCCACGGCATACTCGCCCTGGCCAAGCGTCCAATCAAGCGCTTGATTGATTCGCCAATCGGGTGAAGGTTCGTGGCGACGACAGGAGTCGACTGTGAGAATCGGAAAGGCCGCGCCGCTACTGGTGGCCGCGGCCCTGGGGTTGACGGGCTGCGCGTCGGTGACCGCGATGTCGCCGGAGACGATCGTGATCGGGCTCGACGAGGACTCGACGGGGCCGGGCGCGTCGTACAGCACCATCGCGGGGCAGACCGTCCGGATCGCGGTCGACCTGCTCAACGAGCAGGGCGGAATCGACGGCAAGCGCGTCGAACTCGTCGTGGAGAACGACGAGAGCAGTCCGACCAAGACGCCGTCGATCATCCGCAAACTCGTCGACCAGGGCGCGAGCGCGGTGCTGCTCGCCACCGGCAGCGGTTCGGTGCTGCAGGCGAAGTCGGTGCTCACGCAGTCGCAGATCCCCGCCATCGCGCCGGTGGTACTCAGCGACGCCTTCGCCTCGGCGCCCGGCAACGACTACTCGTTCATGATCCCGAACTCCCTCAAGCAGTACGCCGAGGTGTACTGCGGGGCGTTCGAGAAGCTCGGCTACCGGACGCTCGGGATCCTCGGCGACGCCAGTGCCTCCATCGACGGCATCATCAAGACGCTGCGGCCGGCGCTGGAGAAGTGCGCGACCGTGACCACGGTCGAGAAGGCCCCGGTCGACGCCGCCGACCTGACCGCGCAGGCCTCCCGGGTGGTCGGGACCGCCCCCGACGCCATCCTGGTGGCCAGCATCGGCGGCCACTTCGAGATCCTCGCGCACAACACCCTCGCGAAGATCGCCCCGGACACCCAGCGCTTCTCGCTCGCCTCGATCGGCAACCAGCCCAAGTCGTGGGCGCTCGCCGACCCCGGCGCGCTCGACGGCATGGTCTACATGGGCAGCCTCAGTTCGGGCAACCCGCGCACGGCCGCGCTCACCGAGAAGCTGCGCGCGGTCAAGGGCCCCGACTACGTGCTCACCGCCTACGACGCCCAGGCGTACGACGCGGTGATGATTCTGGCCCGAGCCATCGAGATCGCCGGCGACCACACCGACCGCGTCAAGGTGCGCGACGGCCTGCAGCAGGTCTCGGGCCTGCCCGCGTCCTTCGGCCAGGACCGGCTGACCCTGTCGTTCGGCCCCGGCGACCACCTGGCACCGGACAGCCTGTGCGGCCTGGTCCTGGTCGACTTCGGTCCGGACAACCAGCCCAGTGGCCCCTGGGATTCCTACCAACCGCCGTGCAGCTGACGAAGGAGTCCCCGGATGACTGACGCACAACTCTGGCTCGCCGCCGTCGAGATCGGCGCCTTCTTCTCCCTGATCGCCCTGGGCATGTACCTGGTCGTGGTGGGAGCGGACTTCTTCAACTTCGCCATGGGGCCGTATGCCATGGCCGCGGCCATGGCCTGCAGCGCCGTCGTGGTCAATTACGGTGTGCCGCTGTGGCTTGCGCTCGTGCTCGGTGTGGCCGTGGGCGTCGTGCTGTCGGTGGCGACGGACCTGCTGGTGGTCCGGCAGGTCCAGAAGCGCTCCGGCCGAGGAGAACTCCCGGCACTGGTCGCGGTGACCGCAGTGCTGTTTGCGGTGCAGCAGCTCTCCGGCACGATCTTCGGGCGCACCCCGCTGCCCGGCCAGAAGCTCTTCGACGCCGAGCCGTTCACCGTCGCCGGCGCCACCGTCGACACCGCCTCCGTCACCCTGATCGGGGGCACACTGCTGGTGTTCGCGGTGGTGGGGATCTGGCTGCAGACCTCACAGACCGGTCGCCTGCTGCGCGCGGTCGGCGACAACCCGGACGCGGCGCGGGTGCTCGGGCTGCCGGTGGCCCGGATCCGTCTGGTGGCGTTCACGGCGGCGGGCGTCATCGCCGCCGTCGCGGGACTGCTGTTCGCGCCCAAGGCCGGCGTGCAGTTCACCAGTGGGCTCTCCTGGACCCTGACCGCCTTCCTGGCGCTGGTGATCGGCGGCACCGGCCGGAGCTGGGCACCGCTGATCGGCGGCATGCTGCTCGGGTTCGTCCAGGTGTTCGCCCCGTTCTACTTCGGTGCGAGCGCGGCGCAGACGGCGATTCTCGTTCTCGCGCTGGTCTTTTTCGCCTTCCGGCCGGAGGGCGTGTTCTCGAGGAAGGTGCGCGTCTGATGACCGTCACAACACGTTGGTCCGGCACCGGACGCGGGTCCGGCCGGACCGGTACTCCCGGTGACGCCGGCGCCGTCGCCGCGCCGCGTCGCGGGCGGAGGGCCCTGACCGGTATCGCGGTCGAGGCCGCGATCACCCTCACCGTGGTGGCCGTCGTCCTGGCGTGGATGGGCCCGAGCCTCTACCGGCAGGACCTGGTGTTCCTGGCCGCCACGTATTCCCTGATCGCCCTTGGCATGTACATCCCGTTCGTGATGGCGGGGTCGTTGTCGATGGCCTACAGCGCGTACGCCGCCATCGGCGCCTACGGGGTGGCGCTGATCTCGGTGCGCACCGGGCTGTCGATGTGGTGGGGCTGGATCCTCGGCGCGCTGGTTGCGGCGGTGGTGGCGGTGGTGCTCAGCCTGGCCACCCAGAAACTTTCCGGCTTCTACCTCGCCGCGGTGACCCTCCTGTTCGGCATGGCCTTCGAGCACTGGCTGATCGACGGGCCCGCCTTCACCGGTGGCTCCGCCGGCATCTCCGGCGTCGAGGCCGTCACGATCTTCGGCTGGCAGCCGCCGCGGTACGCCCTCGTCGTCCTGGCCATCGTGTTCGTCTGCCTGGTCGCGGTGGTGGTCGACCGGCTGCGCAAGTCGGTGTGGGGGTTGACGTTGCGCGCCTCGCGGGACAACAAGAACCTGGCCCGGTCCTCGGGCGTCAACCCCGCGCACCTGACGGTCGTCGCGCTCGCGGTCGGCGCCGCCATCGCGTCCACCGGCGGCTCGCTGTTCACGGTGTCCGTGCAGGCCGTCACGCCCGAGACCTTCACCCTGAGCATCGTCTTCCTGGCCATCTTCATGCCGATCATCGGCGGGCGGAACTCGGCCTGGGGCGCCCCGCTGGGCGCGGTGATCGTGGTGGTCGTGACCTTGAACATGCCCGGCTACCAGGGCAGCGGCGAACTGCTGCTGGCCCTCGCGGTGCTGGTGATCCTGATCGCGGCCCCGGGCGGGGTCATCGGCTGGGTCCAGTCGGCGCTGACGCGGCTGGTACCGCGGTCGAACAACGGAAGGGAACAGCTGTGAGCGAGAGCATCGGGACGTCGCTGCTCGAGGAGACCGCGCTGCTCGAGATTCGGGGACTGACCAAGTCCTACGGCGGACTTCGTGCGGTCGACGACGTCTCCTTCACCGTCGCGCCGGGCGAGGTGATCGGCCTGGTCGGGCCCAACGGCGCCGGCAAGACCACCCTGGTCGACTGCATCTTCGGCACCCAGCAGGCCGACGCGGGCACCGTGCGACTGTCCGGGCGCGCGCTGACCGGCGGCAGCGCCCGGCGCGCCCGCCAGGAACTCTCGCGCACCTTCCAGCACCCGCAGTTGGCGCTGGAGCTGAGCGCGGTGGAGAACATCGTGCCCGGCATCTACGGGCACCGGATGCGCTCGCCGCTGCACTCGCTGTGGTGGGCGCTCAAGGGTCCGTTCGAGGACCCGTCCGTCGCCGACCGGCGGGCGCGCGCCGTCGCGGCCGAGTACTCGATCACCGACACCACCAGCAACTGCGGCGACCTGAGCCTGGGTGGGCAGCGGCTGGTGGAGGTGGCGCGGGCGATGGCGACCGACCCGCAGGTGCTGCTGCTCGACGAGCCGTTCGCCGGTGCCGACCACAACGGCATCGCGGCAATCGCCGGGGCGGTCCGTCAGATCCAGCAGCAGGGACGCGGGGTGGTCCTGGTCGACCACAACGTCGACCTCATCGCCGAGCTCGCCACCACCGTGGTCCTGCTCAACTTCGGTGCGGTCGCATTCCACGGCAGTCCCGCGGAATGCCTGGCGAGCGACGCCATGCGTGAGGTGTACTTCGGTGCGGGAGAGGAAAACACATGACAACGCTGGAGGTGCGCGACATCTGCGTGCGCTACGGCTCGGCGGTGGCGGTGCACGGCGCCACGTTCACGGCGCCGTCCGGCACCGTCACCGCGGTGGTCGGCCCCAACGGGGCGGGCAAGACGAGCCTGTTCGGGGCGGTCTACGGCTCCACCCGCGCCACCGGCTCGGTCACCGTCGACGGTCGGCGGGTGGACAACCTGCCCGCGGCCCGTCGGGTGCGGGAGGGCTTCGCCTACGTGCCGCAGGGCCGGCAGCTGTTCATGAAGATGTCGGTGCTCGAGAACCTGAGGGTGGGCGCGGACCTGCTCGGACTGGGCAAGGACTCCGTCGACTCCGCCCTCGACCGGTTCCCGGTGCTGCGTGAGCGCGCGCAGTCCTACGCGGGCGTGCTCAGCGGCGGCGAGCAGCAGATGCTCGTGCTCGGCCGGGCGCTGTTGGCGACGCCGAAGGTGCTGCTGCTCGACGAGATGACGACCGGCCTCGCACCGAAGATCGTGGGGCAACTGCGGACCCTGGTCGCGGACCTCGCGGCGGAGGGCGTGACCGTCCTGATCGCGGAGCCGTCGCTCGCCGCGCTGCGGCCGATCGTCCAGCGCGGCTACGTGATGCAGCGGGGAGAGGTCATCGTCGCCTGCGACGACGCCGCCGAACTGGACACCGCATACAAACAGTCGATGGGCGTCGTCGACGCCGTGAGGGGGAACTGACCTGATGGACCAGCAGACGACCACCGGTATCGAGGTCGGTGAGTTCGCGTCCGCCCCGGAGAAATTCCTGGGTGTGAGCATCAGTGAGATGGTGCGGCACTGGGCGTTGACCACCCCCGACGCGGTGGCATTCGTCAGCCCCGGCGCGCGCGTGACGTGGGCCGAGTACGACGCCGCGGCGGACCGTGTCGCGTCGGCGTTGGCGGTGCTTCCGGACGAGCACGCGCCGGTGGCGCTGTACCTGCCGGACACCGTGGTCTTCCACGCGGCGCTGTGCGGCGCCTACCGGGCCGGGCGCATCGCGGTCGGGATCGGATCGCGTTCGGGCATCAAGGAACTCGCTCACCTGATGGGCCGGGCGGGTTGCCGGACGCTGATCACCACCAGCACCCTGCGGGGTCAGGACAACGCCGGACTGGTCGACGAGTTGTCCGCTCGGGCAGGCATTCCCGACAACGTCGTGTTCCTCGACGAGCGCGGCGGCGTGGACGTGCAGGTGGCCGACGGGCCCGGTGCGCGGCGCACGGTGCACGTGACCGAGCGCCGGTTCGCGGCCACCAGTCCGCAGTTCTGCATCTCCGACGTCTCGATGCTCAACTCCACCTCCGGCACCACCGGACTGCCGAAGTTGGTCACCCAGACCGAGGAACGCTGGATCGCCTTCGCCCGGGTGGCGGCCGCGGCCGGACGGATCGGCCGCAGCGACGTGTTCTTCGGGGCCGTGCCGGCGCCCTTCGGCTTCGGGCTGTGGACCTCGCACTTCCTGCCCGCGCTGCTCGGCGCCCCCAACGTGGTGATGGAACGCTTCCACGTCGACACGATGATCGACCTGCTGGTCAGTGAGCGCGTGACGGTGCTCAACTGCGTCAGCACCCAGTTCAAGATGCTGCTGCGCTCCGAGCACGGGCGCACCGCGGATCTCGGTGCGCTGCGGGCGATGTTCACCGGCGGCGAGGCGGTGCCGTACTCCGAGGCGCTCGCGTTCGAGGAGCGCACCGGGGCCGCGGTGCTGCAGTTCTACGGATCCAACGAGACCGGGGCGGTGAGCGTCACCACGGTCGACGACGACCCCGAGACCCGGCTGCGTACCTGCGGGCATGTCATCGACAACATGCAGGTGCGGGTGTTCGACGATGCCGGCGCCGAGGTCCACGGAGACCAGCGCCGCGGCCAGCCCGGCGTCAACGGCCCGCTGATGTGCCACGGCTACTGGGACGACGACGACGCCAACCGCGAGCTCTACACCGCCGACGGCTGGATGCTGCTCGGCGACATCGTCGAGATCGACCGGGACAACCGGGTACGGGTGGTCGGACGCAAGGCGGACATCATCATTCGGGGTGGCAAGAACATCTCCGCCGTCGAGGTGGAGGAGTTCGTGCGCGCGCACCCGGCCGTGGTGCTGGTCTCCGTCGTCGGCGTCGAGGACGAGCTGTTCGGGGAGAAGGTCTGCGCGGTCGTGGTCACCGAGGACGGCTCGGACCTGCCGACCGCGGAGCTGACCGGCTGGCTGACCGCGAACGGCGTCACCCGCGAGTACATCCCAGAGCACGTCGTCACCGTGGGCCAGCTGCCGATGGCGCCCGGCGGCAAGGTCGCCAAGGGCGAGGTGAAGTCGCTGGCCGCCGCCCGGGTCATGGCGACCGCGTAGCCCGACGCGGTCGGGGGTGACGCCGGCAGGGGTGACGCGGCTCAGTGGATCAGGTACGGCGAGACCGAGCTGCGGTGCTCGTTGATGTCGATGTCCTTGCCGAGCGGCGGGAAGGCGCGCTGCGGGCAGTTGGTCCGCTCGCAGACGCGGCAGCCGGCGCCGATCGGGGTGGCGATCTCTCGGTTGTCGAGGTCCAGCGCGTCGCCGTAGACGCTGCGGCCGGCGTGCCGCAGCTCGCAGCCGAGGCCGATGGCGAAGGTCTTGCCCGGCTGGCCGTACCGCACCGCGCGGCGCTCGACGGTGCGGGCCACCCACAGGTAGCTGCGGCCGTCCGGCATCTGCGCGATCTGGGTCATGATCTTGCCCGGGTACGCGAACGACTCGTAGACGTTCCACAGCGGGCAGGTGCCGCCGCTGGACGAGAAGTGGAAACCGGTGGCGGACTGGCGTTTCGACATGTTCCCGGCACGGTCGACGCGGACGAAGGAGAACGGGATGCCGCGCTGCTTGGGCCGCTGCATCGTCGAGAGACGGTGGCAGATGGTCTCGTAACTCTGCGAGAAGAACGCGGAGAGCCGTTCGATGTCGTAGCGGAACTCCTCGGCCACGTCGTGGAACTGGCCGTACGGCAGCACCGTGGCCGCGGCGAAGTAGTTGGCCAGGCCGAGCCTCGCCAGCGAGCGTGACGCGTCGGAGGTGAAGCCGCCCTCGTCGACGAGCTTGTCCAGCAGGTCGCCGCACTCGAGGAAGGCGAGCTCGGCCGCGAACTTGAACACCCGCTGACCGCCCGAGAGGTGCGGGGAAATCTCCAGGACCCGGCCGACGGGGTCGTACCGGTGCAGGACACCCTCGCCGAGGTCGATGCGCTGGACGATCTGCACGTCGTGCACCGTCTCGAGACGGCGGGCGATCTCGCCCGCCACGTCGCCGCGGTGGAAGCGCATCCGCGCGGTGAGGTCCTCGGCGGCGGTGTCGAGCTCGTGCAGGTAGTTCTGACGCTGGTAGAAGTAGTCCCGCACCTCCTCGTGCGGCATGGTGATCGAGCCGCTGCCGCTGCCGTCGCTGTACCGGTCCTCGGTGGCGGCGGCCAACTGCATCGTGGTGTTCCGGTACCGGCGGTGCATGTTGACCATCGCCTTGGCCAGGCTCGGGTGCGCGGAGACCATCGCGGCGATCTCGTGGGCGTCGGCCTCGATGCCCATCTCCTGGTCGAGCGCGACCTCCCGCAGCTCGGCGATCAGGCGGGTGTCGTCCTGTGAGGAGAAGAAGCTGGTGTCGACGCCGAACACCTCGGTGATGCGCAGCAGCACCGGCACCGTCAGCGGGCGCACGTCGTGCTCGATCTGGTTCAGGTAGCTCGCCGAGATCTCCAGGGTCTGGGCGAGCGCGGCCTGGCTCATCCCACGTTCGGCGCGCAGCTGTCTCAGTCGCGCTCCCACGAAGGTCTTGGCCATTTCACCAGGCTACGAGGGGTTCGAAGGCTTGGCAACCTATGGTTTGCAGAATTAGCGGCGCGGGCCGCGGGCGGCTCCTACGCTGGTGTCAGGTACAGCGAGGGGCGGCCGAGATGGTCATCTCGAGGCGCCGGGTCCGCACCCCACGGGTCCGGCGACGCCGGGCGAACGGCGGGTCCGTTCGCTCGATGACGGCGGCGGCCGGGGCGGCGTTGCTGGTGTGCGCGCTGCTGGCGCCCGGCGCGGTCGCGGACCCGGATCCCGGCCCGTCGCCGCCGCGGCACGACACCCGCGGTGGCCGCGACGCCGCTCGGCGACCGGTGGTTCGACCCGCCGGCCGGCTTCGGGTCCGCGGCCGCCGGCACCGTCCTGCACACCCGCCCGGTGGTGGTGTCGCCCCTCCCCGCCCCGGTCGTCTCCACCCAGCTCCTGGTCCGTTCGACCGACGCGAAGGGCCGGCCGGTGCCGGTCGCGACCACCGTCATCGTGCCGTCCGCGCCGTGGTCCGGGGCGGGGCCGAGGCCGGTGCTGGCCTACAACATGGCCATCGACTCGCTCGGACAGGCCTGTGCGCCGTCCTGGACGCTCACCCATGGTGGCACGCTGGAAATTATTGCCGTGCAGTACTTCCTGTCCCGAGGTGACGCAGTCGTGGTGACCGACCACGAGGGGCCGAGGCAGGCGTACGCGGCGGGCCGGATGGCCGGTCACGCGGTGCTGGACGCGGTGCGCGGCGCCGTGCGCACACCCGCGCTCGGACTGGTGACCGACGCGCCGATCGCGATCACCGGGTACTCGGGCGGCGCCATCGCCAGCGGTTGGGCGGCGGAGCTGGCGCCGACCTATGCGCCCGAGCTGAACATCGTCGGTGCGGCGTTCGGCGGCACACCCGCCGACTGCCGGGTCCTGCTGGAGTCGATGAACGGGAAGAACCTGGCGTCCGGGGTGCTGCTGGGGGCGACGCTCGGGGTGGCCAGGGAGTACCCGGAACTGCTGTCCCTGTTCAACGAGAACGGCTGGCGTCTCGCCGAGGCCGCCCGGGACTTCTGCCTGCCCGCGCTGGGAGCCGCCGGAGCCCTGCTGCCGGTCCCGGTGCAGGCGCTGTCCGACGTCCCGCACGTCGTCGACACCCCGATTGCGCGGGAGGTATTGGCGGCGAACCGGTTGGGCGGGGCGGCGCCGACCGCCCCGGTGTTCCTCTACCAGGGGCAGCAGGACGTCTGGATTCCGCGGGAGAGCTCGGAGCACCTCTACGACGACTGGTGCGCGCGCGGTGCCAGGGTGCGCCTCGAGGAGTACCAGGGCGAGCACCAGACGGTCGCACTGTCCGGTGCGCCGGTGGCCGCCGCGTGGCTCGACGCCCGACTCGCGGGCGTCCCGGTCGCGCCCGGGTGCAGCACTCTCGGCAGGTGAGCGGGCTCGGTGGGCCGCGCTGTTCGCGTTGGCCGGGCAGTCGTTCGCGTCGCCCACCCCTTCACCGGATCACACACCTTTTCACCGGATCACACACTGAATGCACGCCCAACGGGTGTGTGAAATGGGCAAAAGGGATGTGCGGGTCATCGACTCCGTCAGAACCCGCCGCGGCCGGACCGGCTCGTCGGCCCGCCGCGTCCGTGATTGCGATCACAGCCGGCCCGGTCGAGGTGCCAGGTTCCGCGCAGCGGCCGCCGCTTCGTGTGAATCGACGTCCCCGGCTCGCCACCGCCGCTGCCTGCCGGTTTCCCCTACTTGCCGGTAACTTTCCGACCGGCGGGGCCGCTGAAACCCGTGCCAGAACTTAGCTAAGTTAGCAACGGGGGGTGAAAACCTAGCTAATATTGGCATTAGCAACAGGTAGACGGCTGTTTTTGGTTGTGCCACTCTCGATAAGTACACAAGAAGGGCCTGGCAAGGATGTGAAGCAGTACATCCGTACCGGACCAGCAGATACAAGAGAGTGGAGCCTCGATGTCGACCACCGGCACCCCGAAGACCGCAGCTGAGATCCAGCAGGATTGGGACACCAATCCTCGCTGGAAGGGCGTCACCCGTAACTACACGGCCGAGCAGGTCGTCAAGCTCCAGGGCACCGTCGTGGAGGAGGCCACCCTCGCTCGCCGTGGCTCGGAGATCCTGTGGGACCTCGTGAACAACGAGGACTACATCAACTCCCTCGGTGCCCTCACCGGCAACCAGGCCGTGCAGCAGGTGCGCGCCGGCCTCAAGGCCATCTACCTCTCCGGCTGGCAGGTCGCCGGCGACGCGAACCTCTCGGGTCACACCTACCCGGACCAGAGCCTCTACCCGGCCAACTCGGTGCCGCAGGTCGTCCGTCGCATCAACAACGCGCTGCTGCGCGCCGACGAGATCGCCAAGGTCGAGGGTGACACCTCGGTCGAGAACTGGCTCGCCCCGATCGTCGCGGACGGCGAGGCCGGCTTCGGCGGCGCGCTGAACGTCTACGAGCTGCAGAAGGCCATGATCGCGGCCGGCGTCGCCGGTTCGCACTGGGAGGACCAGCTCGCGTCGGAGAAGAAGTGCGGCCACCTCGGTGGCAAGGTGCTCATCCCGACCCAGCAGCACATCCGCACCCTGACCTCGGCGCGTCTCGCGGCCGACGTCGCGGACGTCCCGACGGTCGTCATCGCGCGTACCGACGCCGAGGCCGCCACCCTGATCACCTCCGACGTGGACGAGCGCGACCGCCCGTTCCTCGACGGCACCCGCACGGCCGAGGGCTTCTACGGCATCAAGAACGGCATCGAGCCCTGCATCGCTCGCGCCAAGGCCTACGCGCCGTACTCCGACCTCATCTGGATGGAGACCGGCGTGCCGGACCTCGAGGTCGCCAAGAAGTTCGCCGAGGCCGTCCGCAGCGAGTTCCCGGACCAGCTGCTGGCCTACAACTGCTCCCCGTCCTTCAACTGGAAGCAGCACCTGGACGACGCGACCATCGCGAAGTTCCAGAAGGAGCTCGGCGCGATGGGCTTCAAGTTCCAGTTCATCACCCTGGCCGGCTTCCACTCGCTGAACTACGGCATGTTCGACCTGGCGCACGGCTACGCCCGCGAGGGCATGACCGCCTTCGTCGACCTGCAGGAGCGCGAGTTCAAGGCCGCCGAGGAGCGTGGCTTCACCGCCATCAAGCACCAGCGTGAGGTCGGCGCCGGCTACTTCGACAGCATCGCCACCACGGTCGACCCGAACACCTCCACGGCGGCGCTGAAGGGCTCCACCGAAGAGGGCCAGTTCCACTAGACCCGAGCCGCCGCTCCGGGACTTCAACGCACCAGTCGGGCGGTCCGCAATTCGCGTTGCGGGCCGCCCGTGCCGGAGTCCGAGGCTTTTGGAAGTACCCGGTGAGTTACCCATGTACTCGCCAAATCTGTTGTCACCGAAGCGCAGTCAAGGTTGAGGAGATACGACGTGACCAGCGAAAAGATTCAGCGCGTCGGCGTGATCGGCGCCGGGATCATGGGTTCCGGAATCGCCGAGGTGTGCGCCCGCGCCCATGTCGACGTTCTGGTGTTCGAGCAGACTCGCGAGCTCGCAGCCGCCGGACGTTCACGCATCCTGCGCTCGCTCGACCGCGGCGTGAGCAGCGGCAAGATCACCGAGCGTGAGCGTGAGCAGGCCGCCTGGCGCCTGCGCTTCACCTCCGATCTCGGTGACTTCGCGGACCGACAGCTCGTCGTGGAGGCCGTCCTCGAGGACGAGAAGATCAAGAGTGAGATCTTCGCCGAACTCGACTCCATCGTCACGGACCCGAACGCGGTGCTGGCGTCCAACACGTCGTCGATCCCGATCATGAAGCTCGGCATCACCACCAAGCGTCCCGAGCGCGTCATCGGCATGCACTTCTTCAACCCGGTTCCGGTCCTCCCGCTCGTCGAGTTGGTGACGACGCTCAAGACCAGCGCCGCCGTCGCCGAGCGCGCGGAGGCCTTTGCCAGCGACATCCTCGGCAAGCAGGTCGTCCGGTCGGCCGACCGTTCGGGCTTCGTCGTCAACGCGCTGCTGGTTCCGTACCTGCTCTCCGCGATCCGCATGGTGGAGTCCGGTTTCGCCACCAAGGAAGACATCGACAAGGCGACGGTCCTCGGCCTCGCTCACCCGATGGGTCCGCTCGCGCTGACCGACCTGGTGGGCCTGGACACCGTCAAGTCCATCGCCGACTCGATGTACGAGGAGTTCAAGGAGCCGCTCTACTCGGCGCCCCCGCTGCTCCTGCGCATGGTCGAGGCCGGACTGACCGGAAAGAAGTCGGGTGCCGGCTTCTACGAGTACGGCGAGAACGGCCGCGCCAGCAAGCAAGCCAGCTAGCCAGAGACACACACTGGTATGCGTCCCGCGCCCGTGCGCCTTTTCACAGCTGTCACAGTGAAAATGGTGCACGGGCGCGTAGCGCATCACGGGGAGTGACATTTCGGCGGCAGTGAACATCTAGACGGCAGCGACACATCATGGAGAGGTCGACACGATGACCAGCAGCGCAGCCACCTACGGCTCCAGCATCCTGGGATACCCGCGGATCGGACCCCGACGCGAACTCAAGCGCGCACTCGAGGCGTACTGGCACGGCAAGAGCACCCAGTCGGAGCTCGTCGCGGTCGGCCGCGAGCTGCAGGAGCAGACCTGGAGCGAGCTCGCCGCGACCGGCCTGACGCAGGTGCCCGGCAACACGTTCTCCTACTACGACCACGTTCTCGACAACGCGATGCTCTTCGGCGCGGTGCCGACCCGGTTCGCGCCGCTGCAGGGCGAGCTCGACGAGCTGGACTTCTACTTCACCATGGCCCGCGGCCGGCCCGACTTCCCGCCGCTCGAGCTGGTCCGGTACATCGACACGAACTACTACTACCGTCAGCCCGAGCTGGACGAGGACACCGAGTTCTCGCTGCACTCCGACGCCCTCATGGACGAGTTCGCGCGGGCCAAGGCGCGCGGCATCGAACTGCGTCCCGTCGTGCTCGGCCCGGTCTCGCTGCTGCTGCTCTCCAAGGTCGGTCCCGGTGCGGCGGAAGGGTTCTCGACCCTCGACCTGCTCGAGCCGCTGCTGGTGCAGTACGAGGCGCTGTTCGAGAAGCTCGCGAAGGCCGGCGCCACCTGCATCCAGCTCGACGAGCCGGCGTTCACCCAGGACCGCACCGCCGACGAGCTGGACGCCCTGCGACGCGCCTACGCGACGCTCTCGCATGCGCCGCTGCGCCCGCGGATCCTGGTCACCGGCCCGTACGGCAACCTCGGTGAGGCCCTGCCGATCCTGGCCGCCACCCAGGTCGAGGCGCTCGGTCTCGACCTGGTCTACGGCAAGGTCGGCCCCGAGGAACTGGCGAAGATCCCCGGGCTCAAGCGCAAGCGCGTCTACGCCGGTGTCGTCAACGGCCGCAACGTCTGGCGCAGCGACAACGTCAGCAAGCTGACCTATCTCGCGGCCCTCAGGGACGTGATCCCGGACCTGGTCGTCTCCACGTCCTGCTCGCTGATGCACGTCCCGTACGACGTGCTGGCCGAGTGGGACCTCGACGGCGACGTCGCGGACCGGCTGGCCTTCGCCAAGCAGAAGGTCGGCGAGGTGGTCTCGCTGGCCAAGGCGCTCAGCGAGGGACCGTCGGAGCGCTGGCGCAAGAAGCCGACGTCGGTGCACTTCAAGCAGAAGCACGAGGTGCGCCAACGGGTCAACAACATCAAGGACTCGGACCGGGTCCGCGCGCCGTACGAGGAGCGCCGGGTCGCGCAGCAGCAGAAGCTGAGCCTGCCTAAGGTGCCCGCCACCACGCTCGGTTCGTTCCCGCAGACCGACGCGGCCCGCACCGCGCGGTACGAACTCGTCGAGGGCCGGCTCGGCCGGGACGAGTACGTCAAGCTCATCCAGACCGAGATCGAGCGGACGATCCGGCTGCAGGAGGACATCGGCCTCGACGTCCTGGTGCACGGTGAGCACGAGCGCAACGACATGATCCAGTACTTCGCCGAGCTGATGGACGGATTCGCGTTCACGCACAACGGCTGGGTGCAGGCCTACGGCAGCCGCTGCGTGCGTCCGCCGGTCCTGTTCGGTGACGTGCGCCGGCGCGGACCGATGACCGTCGAGTGGGCCACCTACGCGCAGTCGCTGACCGACAAGCCGGTCAAGGGCATGCTCACCGGCCCGGTCACCATGCTGGCCCGCTCGTTCGTCCGGCAGGACCAGCCGCTGCACGAGACGGCCGACCAGCTGGCGCTGGCGATCCGGGACGAGGTCGCGGACCTCGAGGCCGCCGGCATCGCGATCATCCAGGTCGACGAGCCGGCGATCCGCGAGCTGCTGCCGCTGCGGGCGGGTGGGCGGACCGAGTACCTGGGCTGGGCCGTCGACGCCTTCCGCCTGGCGACCGGCGGCGCGAAGCCGGAGACGCAGATCCACACCCACCTGGCCTACACCAGTCAGGCGTCGGTGGTCGACGCCATCGAGCGGATGGACTGCGATGTCACGGCGATCGTGGCAACCCGTTCGATCTCCTGGGTGCTCGAGGCCATCAAGGAGCGCAAGCTCACCCACGGCGTGGGACCCGGTGTGTACGAGAGCCGTTCGGCGCGGATCCCGGACATCGACGAGCTCGACGAGTTGCTCAGCGAGGCCGCGAAGTCGGTGGACCTGGACCGGCTCTGGGCGAACCCGGACGGTGGCCTCAAGACCCGGCACTACTGGCAGCTCGAGCCGGCGCTGCGCAACATGGTGGCGGCGGCCCGGCGGCTGCGTCGCCGGGACGAGCTGGCGAGCAACGCGTCGTAGGCGGACGCACCGGTAGGTAGAGCAACGCAGAGTGGGGACGGTGGACCTTGACGGTGACCGGGCCGGTCCCGCTGGCCTGCACGGTGACCAGACGGGCACCCGGCGCCGAGGTGATCGTGCCGCCTTCCGCCGCGGCCACGTAGCCGTCGGGGTAGTGCAGGTCGGAGACGTAGATCTCGGTGGGCTTGGTCGAGGCCTTCGGGGTGTACCGGTAGATGAAGTCGCCGTTGTCGGCGTCGAACTTCATCTTCCCGGGAGCGCCGGCGGTGGCCTGCGGGTAGGTGCGCACCAGCTGCGGGCCGATCGCTCCGAGGAACGGGTCGGTGCCGCCCCTGGGGCCGAAGATGCTGCTGTAGTGCCAGTACTGCCAGCCGACGAAGCGTTCGTCGGCACGCTCGAGAGTGTTGGCCAGCACGGTCGGGTCCCCGTCACCGAACTCGGTGATCACGGACGGGATGTCGGCGCGCTCGGTGACCGCGTCGATGTTGGCCCAGGTGTTGTCCTGCGTCGTGGTGCACAGGGCCTTCAGTCCCTCCGGCAGGCCCAGGTAGATCGCGAGCTGGCTGGGAATGCAGTAGTCGTGAGGGGCGAAGACGATGTTCGGGTCGGTGATGGCCGGCGTCTTCGGCGGGTTGGCCAGGTTGGACGGCATCAGCTGGTTCCAGGTGACGTTCGGCTCCCAGTAGACCGGGATCGCTGGGTCGGCGGCACGGACCGCGTCGGTGAGCTTCTGCATCGCCGCCTGGTACTTGCGGTCGAAGTCCGGGCAGCCCCCGGGGAAACAGGTGAGGAAGGGCGACCCGGGCCACGGCTCGTTCAGCAGTTCGATGCCCATCACGCCGGGCTTGCCCTTCACCTCGGTGGCGAGCGCGGCGAGCGCGTCGCCGAGGTAGTCGAGGGCGCCGTGGGTGTTGTTCCAGACCTCGTCCCAGCCCCTGTTCATGCTGGGCATCAGGTTGTACAGCGGGAAGCCGGGGTTCGGCTCGCCTGCGGTCGGCCGGGCCTCGATCGCCCACGCGGGGAAGCCGTTGCCGGTCCAGGGCTTCGAGAGCCCGTCCTGGTGGTTGTCGAGCAGGACGTGGATGCCGCGGGCGGCGAGCACGTCGACGGTGTCGGCGACCCGGCCGAGGTAGGCGTCGTCGATCTGGCCCCGCTCCGGCATGATCGCGTCGAACGAGACCCCGAGCCGGACGGTGTTGAACCCGTGCTGGGCGAGCAGGTCGGCATCCTGAGGCGTGACCGTGAGACCGTCGCCGGCATTGAGGTAGGGCGCCTCCTTGTCGACGTTGTTGACGCCGTGCAGCAGGACGGTGCGGCCGAACTCGTCGACCAGCGCGCTGCCCTGGGAGTGGAGTTTGCCCGCGGGCGCCGGGGCGAGGCCCTGGGCGCCCGCGACGAGCGGCGCCGCGAACATGAGGCCGCCGATCACCGCGGTTGCGATTCCTAGCGAAAGTAGCCTGCGCATCTGTCTCCTCGGGTTCGGCCAGTGGAGGGCATCGGGTTACGGTCGACTGAGTTGGACGGTTGTCTAGTTCGCGACAGCGTAGCTGGCAAATTGTGTGATGCAAATCTCATTGATCACGTGTTGAGATCTTGATCACAACTAATTAGTTGCGCGATTGTGCGGTCGGCCCGGTCAAGGGGTAGGTATTTACCCATGCTTACCGCTTCCGCCTACGCGGCGACCTCGGCCGATGCTCCGCTCGAGAAGACCGCCGTGGAGCGTCGTGACCTCGGCCCGCTCGACGTGCTCATCGAGATCAAGTACGCCGGCATCTGCCACTCCGACATCCACACCGCGCGCAATGAGTGGGGCGGCACGCACTATCCCGTCGTGCCGGGGCACGAGATCGCCGGGATCGTGGCGGCCGTCGGAGACGAGGTGACCAGGCACGACGTCGGTGACCGCGTCGGGGTGGGTTGTTTCGTGGACTCCTGCGGCACCTGCGAGGCGTGTGCCTCGGGCGACGAGCAGTACTGCGTCTCGCGGGTGGTCCAGACCTACAACTCCCGGACCCCGGACGGCGAGTACACGATGGGCGGCTACTCCTCCCACATCGTCGTCACCGAGTCCTTCGTGCTGTCCGTGCCGGACAGCCTGGCCCTCGACGTCGCGGCGCCGCTGTTGTGCGCGGGAATCACGCTCTACTCGCCGCTGCGGCACTGGGGAGCCGGTCCCGGCAAACGTGTCGCGATCATCGGGATGGGCGGACTGGGGCACGTCGGGGTCAAGATCGCACACGCGCTCGGCGCCGAGGTGACGGTGCTCAGTCAGACGCTGAGCAAGCAGGACGACGGCCTGAGGTTCGGGGCCAGTCACTACTACGCGACCAGCGACCCGGCGACGTTCAAGGAACTCCGCTCGCGGTTCGACCTGATCCTCAACACCGTGTCGGTGAACCTCGACATGGACGCCTACATGTCGCTGCTCGCAGTCAACGGTGCACTCGTCGAGCTCGGGCTGCCGGAGAAGCCGATCGAGGTGCGCGGATTCTCGCTGGCGGCCAACCGGCGCAGCCTGGCCGGGTCGATGGTCGGTGGGATCGCGCAGACCCAGGAGATGCTGGACTTCTGTGCCGCCCACGGGATCGGTGCGGAGATCGAGGTGATCGCCGCGGACCAGATCAACGAGGCCTTCGACCGGGTGGTGCGCAGCGACGTGCGCTACCGCTTCGTGATCGACACCGCGACCCTCTAGACCCCGGGACTCCGGGCTGCTGCCCCTGGTCGCGGGTGCGTCGGTCGGGCCATACTGGGTCAGGCGTTGCGAAGGAGTCGGGGATGACCAGGCAACTCGAAGGCCGCCGCGTGGCGGTACTGGCCGTGGACGGTGTGGAGCAGGACGAGCTCGAGGAGCCGCGCCGCGCGGTGGAGTACGCGGGCGGGACCACCGAACTGCTCTCCGTCGGGCCGGGTGACATCCAGGCGTATCGCGCGGACGTGATCACCGCGGACCGGTTCCCGGTGGACGCGCTGGTCTCGCGGTCGAGTGTCGACGACTACGACGGGCTGATCCTGCCCGGCGGAATGCTGAACGCCGACAGGCTTCGGCTCGACGAGCATGCGATGGCGTTCGTCCGGCATTTCATGCGCGTCGGCAAGGCGGTTGCCGCGATCGGTCACGCCCCGTGGCTGCTGATCCAGGCGGGTGCGGTCGAGGGGCGCACCCTCACCGGTTCGCCGAGTCTGCGGGTGGACGTCGTCAACGCCGGCGGCCACTACGTCGACGAGGCGGTGGTGGTGGACCGGAGCCTGGTGACCAGCCGCGGCAGCGGGGACCTGCATCACTTCTGTGCCGCCACGGTCGGCAAGCTGACCCAGCATCCCCAGCCCGCCGGCGCCTGAGGCATCCCCGGCCCGCCGGGGCTCGAGCCCTGTCGAATCGTGGGAGCCGGGCGTACCGTCGAGTTGACCACAGGTCCGTCAGGTGAGGGGTCAACGATGAAACTGAACTTGTTCGCATCCTGGATGGGCTTCACGCTCACCCTGATCGCCGTGGCGGCCGCCGGGTCGTTCATCGTTGCGGCCGGGTCCGGGTACGGCGGTTGGGCGGTCATGGCGGGGATGGTCTGCCTGGTCGCGATCGGCACCGCCATCGGTGTGGTCGGCGGCACCATCCATCACGACCACAAACTGCACCTGGAGACGCCGCACTTCCCCTGACCGTGCACTCCTACGATCCGGGGCGGTGGCTCAGGACTGCGCCAGTCGCGCCTTCTCCACCTCGATGTCGAAGTTGGCGGGCGGCCAGTCCAGGTCGAGCCGCTCGAGCGCGTCGATGAGCAGTTCGGTGACCGCGAGCCGGCTGTACCACTTGCGGTCGCACGGCACCACGTGCCACGGCGCGTAGTCGGTCGAGGTGCGGTCCAGCATGGCCTGGTAGGCCTCCTGGTACTTCGGCCAGTGCCCGCGTTCGGTGACGTCGCCGGGGTTGTACTTCCAGTGCTTGTCGGTGCGGTCCAGCCGTTCGGCGAGGCGCTCCTTCTGCTCGTCGAGCGAGACGAACATCGCGACCTTCACCAGCGTGGTGCCGGCGTCGACGAGTTCGCGTTCGAAGTGGTTGATCTCGTCGTAGCGGGGTTCCCACTCCGCCGGCGGCACCAGGTTGTGCACCCGCACCACCAGGACGTCCTCGTAGTGGGACCGGTCGAAGACTCCGATCTGGCCGTTCCGGGGGAGTGCCTTGCGGATTCGCCACAGGTAGTGGTGCCGCTTCTCCTCCGCCGTCGGCACCCCGAACGAGGCGTGGTCGACGCCCTGCGGGTCGACGTGGCCGATCACGTGCCGGACCATTCCGCCCTTGCCCGCGGTGTCCATGCCCTGCAGCACCAGGAGTACTGACCTGTGCTCTTGCTCGGACCGGCCGTTGGCGTACAACTTCTCCTGCAGCGACGACAGGTAGGCGCCGCGTTCCTCTAGGAGCTTCTCGCCCAGTTCCTTGTCGCCGACGAACCCCGGCGTGCCCCTGGTGTCGAGTCCGGACACCCGGGTGTCCGGGGTGACTCGGACCGCCTCGATGGCGGGGACGTCCCAGCCCTGACTGGAGTTCTTGGCCATGGGTTCAGGGTGTCATGTCCGCCGGGATTCGCACCGAAACCAGGCCGGGCGAGTCCGGCTAGTGTTGACAGTGCAGGTGGGCCGCCCCGCACACGATGCCTGTTCCGTCAGGTATCGGACGCCGGGTGGTCAGCCCGTGGCGGTTGCATGGGAGCGGGCATGCGAGTGGCGAATGACGACGACGTGGTCGGGGGTGCCCGGTGAGTGCGTCGGCCCAGTCCGCCGAGGTCGGCAACGGTCGGCGGGTGCATCGGACCCGGGTGCTGATCATCGGGACCGGGTTCTCCGGGCTCGGCATGGCCATCCAGCTGGTCAAGTCGGGCCGACGCGACTTCGTGGTGCTGGAGAAGGCCGACGAGGTCGGCGGCACCTGGCGCGAGAACACCTACCCGGGCTGCGCCTGCGACGTGCCCTCGCACATGTACTCGTTCTCGTTCGAGCCGAATCCGGACTGGTCGCAGATGTGGTCCGGACAGCCGGAGATCCTCCGGTACCTGCGGGCGCTGGCCGACAAGTACGACCTGTACCGCAACATCCACTTCGGTCGTACGAGCACCGGCGGGCGGTGGGACGAGGCGGAGAACCGTTGGCATGTCCGCACCACCGACGGCACCGAGTACATCGCGCAGTTCCTGGTGTCCGGCATCGGTGCGTTGCACGTACCGAGCCTCCCGGCGCTGCCCGGTGCGGGGACCTTTCGTGGCACCGCCTTCCACTCGGCGCGGTGGAATCACGACTACGACCTGACCGGCAGGCGGGTCGCCGTGATCGGCACCGGCGCCAGCGCCGTGCAGATCGTGCCGGAGATTGTCGGCAAGGTCGAACAGTTGCAGCTCTACCAGCGCACGCCGGCCTGGGTGGTGCCCCGTAAGAACTTCGACGTGGATCCGCGGCTGCGCCGGGCCTTTCGTCGGATCCCCCTGCTGCGCAGGATCTTCCGCCTGGGTATCTACTGGACGTCCGAGGCGTTGGCGCTCGGGCTCAACGGGCACTCGAATCTGCTGGCGCCGCTCGAGCGGGTCGCCAAGCGCAACATCGCCAGGTCGATCGACGACCCCGGCCTGCGACGTCGGCTGACGCCCGACTACCGGATCGGCTGCAAGCGAATTGTCGGGTCCGACGACTACTACCCGGCACTGGCCCGGCCGAATGCCGAAGTCGTGACCGACCGGATCGAGCGGGTCACCGCGACCGGCATCGTCACGGCGGACGGCACCGAGCGTGAGGTGGATGCGATCATCTACGCCACCGGGTTTCACGTGACGGATGGATTCGGCAGTGTCAACCTGGTGGGCGTCGGCGGCCGCGGACTTCTCGCGCGGTGGAACGAGGACGGCATCGCGACGCACCTGGGCATCACCGCGGCGGGCTACCCCAACGCCTTCTTCCTGCTGGGGCCGAACACCGGGCTCGGCCACAACTCCGTGGTGTTCATGATCGAGCAACAGATCCGCTACGCGCTGGACGCGATGCGCCTGGTCAATGACAGTGGGGCAGAGGCGATCTCGGTGCGCCCTGGGGTGCAGGATCGGTTCAATGTCGACATCCAGCGCAAACTGTCGAAGGGGGTGTGGACAAACGGCGGTTGTGTCAGTTGGTATCTGGACCTTAAGGGTGTCAACCGGACCATCTGGCCGGGGTTCACGTGGCAGTACTGGCTACGCACCCGCACAGTCGACCCGGCGGATTTCGACCTGATCGGTGGCCGCGCAGCCTCCCCGGTCGACGCTGTCGGCGCGAGGTCGTGAAGTGTCGAAGCCGAGGCCTCTTGTTAAAGTCCTTTTGCCACATACTTACTCGACCATGGCATGGATGGGAGTTGAGTTGCCGCGACGCCGACTGGGCTTGTGCAGGTGACCGCGCTCGAGGAGCGCGCGCCGGTGCGGCGCGGCCGTCCGCCGCAGGCGGGCCTGGCCGCGGCCCGTCGCGAGCAGATCCTCTCGTCGGCCGCGCAGTCGTTCGCCGAACGCGGTTACGAGGCCACCACCGCGGCGCACCTGGCGGCGCGGGCCGGGGTGGGCCTGGGCACCGTGTACCGCTACTTCGACAGCAAGCGGGAGATTCTCGACCACGTGATGGACAGGTGCCTCCGTGAACTGGTGGACATGGTCGACGGACGTGCGCTGCTGTTGCCCGTCGACTCGGTCGACTGCCTGGTCGAGCGGATCTGCGGGTTCTGCGACCGACTCTTCGGGGTGCTCGAGGACTCGCCCCACCTGCTCCGGTTGGTCCTGGTCGAGGCCAACGCGGTCAAGGGCCACGGGAGTCGACGGTGGGTGCGCGGTGAGCAGGAGTTGGCCCGACTGGTGGCCGTTGCGCTCGACGACGGTGTTGCCCGCGGCTGGCTGCGGTCGGACCTCGACGCCGACGCGGTGTCGCGGGCGATCCTCGGCCTGCTCTGGCCCGCGCTGTTGCGGGGCCTGCGGTGCGGCCCCCGCGGCGTGGATCGGACGCGTCAGAACCAGGCGATCGTCGCGATGGTCTCGTTCGGGCTTCGCGGGCAGGGCGCCGTTCCGGGGTCGGTGCACGCAGCGGGGTCCGCGCGGTGACCGGCCCGGTGCGCCGCGACCAACTGGTGCGCACGGCGTCCGACCTGTTTGTCTCGCGCGGCTACGCGAACTGCTCGGTGGCCGACATCGTCGAGGCCGTGGGGCTGGCACACGGCACCTTCTACAACTACTTCGACGGCAAACGTGAGGTCTTCGACGCCGTGATCGACCGTGGACTCGAGCTGATCCGGGAGCGGATCGTCGAGGACCGGCTGCGCGAGGCCCGCACATTGGACGAGTTCTTCGACGTGTTCCGGGCGGTGGCGGACCGCCTGCACGCGTTGGTCGAGCACGAGTCGGCGCTGGTGCGTTTCGTGGTGTTCGAGGCACCCGCCGTGGCCCCGGCGGTGATGGATCGACTGCTCGCGCTGCTGGCACAGTTCGGTGAACTCGCCGCGGACGCATTCGCCGAGGTGGTGCGCAGCGGAGACCTGCGGGCCGGCCTGGACTTCGCGGTGGCCGGCGAGGCGATGGCGGCCACGTTGCTGCTCGCGGCGACCGGGTCGCTCGACGAGGACGGCCGCTCGGGCCACGACCTCACCCAGCCACTGGTCGACTTCTTGCGGTCCGGGATCGCGGCGGTGCCGGTCGGACACATCTAGTCGCCGGGTTCGCCCAGCCGGTCCTCGGACAGGGCGGTGAAGGGGCGTCCGGAGACCGCCTCGACCAGGTGGCTGCCCCACAGGTCGACGGCCGTGACTCGCGCGACGCCGACGCCCTGGGGTGTCTCGATCTCCAGTTCGGCGCCGGGGCACGGCGAGTCGGCCGGGCCGAGTGCGTCGGTCAGCCCACGGACCCGACCCTGCCAGAGGTAACGGCCGCTGATCGGCTCGAAGTGCCCGGACAGCTGGACATCCAGTGTGAGGGCGGGGCGATGGCCGACCGTGACCAGCGCCCGTCCGGAGTAGCCGTCGGGCCGGTTGTGTTCCACGCCGGTGCCGGCGTCCGCCTCGCTCACCCCCACAGGGTATCTGTCACCGCGAGTTACACAAGGGTGGCGGGGAGGTCAGCGGTCCTCGGTGGCATCGGGCACCAGCGGGTGCGGGATGGTCTTGAAACGGGCCGGCGATCCGGCGACGGCGGCGATTCCCGTGACCCCGCCCCAGGTCATCATGGTCAGGTAGTCGATGAGGTCCTCGGCGGTCATCGACTTGTTGGAGATCCACCAGTGGGTGGCCAACTGGACCGCCCCGACGATCCCGTAGGCCCACGGCACGGCGCCGCCCGAGTCCATCTCCATCAGCCGCAACCGCTCGCCCAGCACGGCGGAGAGCAGTTCGGCGATCATCCGTTCCGACTCGGCGACCACGTCGCGGTTGGGGCCGGCGCTGTTCGCCATCACGTAGAGGTACACCTCGGGGTCCGAGGCCACCGTCTCCACGTAGGCGGTGATCGCCCCGCGGGTCAGTTCGTACTCGTCCATGTCGCCGCCGATGGCCGCGTACATCCGGGGCGCCAGGATCGTCTCGACGTACCGCATCATGGTCGCGCTGGTCAGGTCGTTCTTGTCGTTGAAGTACCGGTACAGCACGGTCTTGGAGACGCCGATCTCCGAGGCGATGTCGTCCATGCCGATGTCCCGGCCACGGGCGCGGATCGCGGCGATGGTCCCGTCGACGAGTTCCTCGCGCCGCGCGATCTTGTGGTTGCGCCACCGGCGCTTGCGGCCGTCGGGCTTGTCTGTCGTGGCGTCCGTCGTCGTGGCATCCGTGGCCACCCCGTCGTCCCCGGGGTCGGCCTGCGTGGCCTCGGCGTGGCCGGGGTCCTCTGTTGTCGGCGCTGTCTTCTTCGGCACTGGGTTTGCCACATCCGTTCAGATTCGATCTTCCGACCAGCTTAGAGGTGTGTTTTCCGTGTGGGCCTGCGTCCCCCGCGGTGTCGCGGAGAAATCCCGCCGGCGCCGGGATTCGGCACAATGGCGACGTGACGCAAACGACGGTGACGGACGACTCCGCCAAACGACGCGACCTTCGCCGTATGAAGCTGCTCGCGACCTCGTTTCTGGTGTTCGCCAGTGTCGTCTACCTGTTCTGTCGCTGGCAGGAGACGCGTGGCGCCGGCGAGTGGGTCGGCTATGTGCGCGCGGCCTCGGAGGCGGGCATGGTCGGTGCGCTCGCCGACTGGTTCGCCGTGACCGCGCTCTTCCGACACCCGCTGGGCCTGCCGATCCCGCACACCGCGATCATCCGGAAGAAGAAGGACCAGCTCGGCACGAGCCTGAGCAGCTTCGTCGGGGAGAACTTCCTGGCCCCCGACGTGGTGTCGGAGAAGGTGCGGGCGGCGCAGATCCCCGTGCGCGTCGGGACCTGGATGGCAGAACCCGCGCACGCCGCCCGGGTCGCGGCCGAGACGGCGACGATCCTGCGCGGCTTCGTCAGCGTCCTCCGCGACGAGGACGTCCAGCAGATCATCGACCACACCATCGTGCGGCGGCTCGCCGAGCCGGCGTGGGGGCCGCCGATCGGGAAGGTCCTCGCCGAGCTGATCAAGGAGAACCGGCAGCTGCCCCTGCTCGACCTGCTCGCCGAGCGGGCCCACCAGTGGGCGCTGGCAAGCCAGCCGACGATCGACCGGGTGATCGACCGGGACAGCCCGTCCTGGTCGCCGAAGTTCGTCGACGCCATGCTCGGCGAGAAGATCTACCGCGAACTCGTCGAGTTCACCTGGAAGGTCCGGTCCAACCCCGAGCACGAGGTCCGCCAGGCGGCGAACCGGTTCCTGGTCGACTTCGCGGATGACCTGCAGCACGACCCCGCCACCATGGCGAAGGCGGAGAAGGTCAAGGCCGAGATCATGGGCCGGGAGGAGGTGACC
This sequence comes from Rhodococcus sp. P4_C10, assembly GCF_056402135.1. Taxonomy (NCBI): domain Bacteria; kingdom Bacillati; phylum Actinomycetota; class Actinomycetes; order Mycobacteriales; family Nocardiaceae; genus Rhodococcus; species Rhodococcus sp. P4_C10. The sequence continues at coordinate 73,786 of NZ_JBFUHZ010000026.1, forward strand.
AGTGCCGCGGAGGCGGCGTGGAAGGTCGCCAAGCGGATGATCCTGGAGTCGGTGGACGACCCGGAGAGCGCGCTGCGCGCGAAGACCCGCGACACCGTGATGCGGCTGGGGGAGCGGCTGCGCGACGAGCCGGACCTCGCCGCCAAGGTGGAGGGCTGGCTGGACAGCGGGGCGCGCTACGTCAGCGCCAACTACACCGCCGAGATCACCGGCATCATCACCGACACGGTGGCCCGGTGGGATGCGGACGAGGCCAGTCGCAAGATCGAGCTGCAGGTGGGACGCGACCTGCAGTTCATCCGGATCAACGGCACCGTGGTCGGCGCCCTCGCCGGACTGGGGATCTACGCGCTCTCGCAGCTGATGTTTGCCTGATCGTCACCGACTGCTAACAAGAGTGCTTGCAATAGTTAGCACCCTCCCGTAGCGTGGATTTCACCCACCAGTGAGGGAGTGCGATGACCGACGAGCCCAAGCCGAACGGCGACAGTGCCGGAGACGTGGCGGCGCGGGTGGTCAGCTCGGCGGCGCAGGACATCGGCAGCTTCATCAAGTCGCAGCGTGAGGCCGCCCAGGTCTCGCTGCGTCAGCTGTCGAAGTTGGCCGGCGTGAGCAATCCCTACCTGAGCCAGATCGAACGTGGGTTGCGCAAGCCCTCGGCCGAGGTGCTCGGCCAGATCGCGAAGGGCCTCCGGATGTCGTCGGAGGTGCTGTACATGCAGGCCGGATTTCTCGAACAGCGCGCGGCCAGTCCGGTGCGCGACGCCCTGCTCACCGACGTGGCCATCACGGAACGTCAGAAGCAGGTGCTTCTCGAGATCTACGAGTCGTTCTGTCGTGAGAACAACCCCCGTCTCGATTCCTCATCCGTTGAACAGGAGAACACCAATGACTGACCTCAGCTTCGACAGTGTGAAGACCCCCCTGTACGCCGCCGTCGGCGCGGGCGACCTGGTCGTCCAGGCCGTCGCGGACGTCGTCGCCCAGGTGCGCCAGCGTGCCGACGAGGGTGTCGACGCCAGTGCCACCGTGGACGGTGCCCGTGAGCGCTTCGCCAGCCTCGCCGACGACCTCAACGAGGGTGTCGAGGCGCTACGCGAGCGCCTCGCCGGGCTGCCGTCCGAGCTGCCCGAGGAGCTTGCCGAGCTGCGCGAGAAGTTCACCGCCGAGGAGCTGCGCAAGGTCGCCGAGGCGTACCTGAAGGTCGCGTCCGACATCTACACCTCGCTCGCCGAGCGCGGCGAGGAGACCGTCGAGCGGCTGCGCAACCAGCCGGCCGTCGAAGAGGGCATCGAGCGCGCCGAGTCCGTGCTCGGCGACGCCGCCACCCTGACCGAGGAGGCCCTCGGCACCGTGGCCCGCCAGACCCGCGCCGTCGGCGAGCAGGCCGCCAAGTTCGCCGGTCGCGCCGCCGAGAAGATCAGCGACGTCGCCGACGAGGTCAGCGATGCCGTGTCCGACGCGGGCGAGAACGTCGCGAGCCGCTTCGTCGGTGCCGGCGAGAAGGCGGAGTCGACCACCGAGTCCGCCGCCAGCAAGGTGAGCGCCGCCGCCAAGGCCGCCCCGGCCAAGGTTGCCGCGGCCGCCAAGCCCGCCGCCGCCAAGCCTGCCGCCGCCGCCAAGCCCGCCGCCGCGAAGCCCGCCGCCGCGAAGCCCGCCGCCGCCAAGCCGGCCGCTGCGCCGGTTGCCAAGCCCACGGCCGCGGCCGTCGCCGCCTCCAAGGCTCCGGCCAAGAAGGCTCCGGCCAAGAAGGCGACCGACGCGTAGTCGTCGAC
>NZ_JBFUHZ010000026.1:75582-90122 GCF_056402135.1 Rhodococcus sp. P4_C10
CGGACCCGCCGAGACCCCCGTGCACACGCTGCGCGGGGGTCTCGCCCGTAGAATGGGTGTCGTGTACACCGTTTACGGCCTCCAGGGCATCATCATGCTCGCGCTCCAGTTGATCGCGCTCGGCGCCGGAGTCTTCGCGGTCTTCCATGCGCTTCGTCAGCGGACCGACGCCTTCACCGCGGTGGAGAAGCTCAGCAAGCCGATCTGGCTGGGCATCCTCGTCGCCTCGCTGCTGGTGCTGCTGCTGCCGCTCGGCATGTTCATCTGGGTGATCGCGGTCGTCGCGATCTGCGTCTACCTCGTCGATGTCCGTCCGCGGGTGGACGAGATCCAGCGCGGTCCCCGCTGGTAGACCGCGGTCGTCGCCGCTCCGAAAAATAAATGCGAACTTGAGTCACAGACACCATTGACAGGGGGTGTCGTGGCGTCGCATGGTGGAGGCAGGTAGGACGCTGCTGCGTCCTACGGGACCTCCAACGAGGAGCGGCAATGTCGACAATCCATGACCACGAGGTGTCCTCGGGACGGTCCGGATCGCGGCGGCCCCGGGCCGGAGATCGTCAGGAGACGGCGAGCAGGCTGCTCGCGTCGGCGGCTCGCAAGTCCTACGACCCGCTGGTCGAGGTGGACTGGGCGGCGCCCGTGCCCGAGGACCTCTACGGCATGACCCCAGAGTGGTGCAGCCTGTACGGCACGGACCTGTGGGAGACGATGACGCAGCAGCAACGCGTCACCCTCACAAGGCACGAGGCCGCGAGCGTGGCGGGCACCGGCATCTGGTTCGAGATGATCCTGATGCAGATGCTGCTGCGCGACATCTACCTGCACGACCCGGCGACGCCGCACGTGCAGTTCGCGCTCACCGAGATCGCGGACGAGTGCCGGCACTCCACCATGTTCGCCCGGTCCGCACAGCGCTTCGGCGTCCCGTCGTACCAGCCGAAGAACTGGATTCGTCAGTCCGCGAGGCTGTTCAAGGCCACCGCGTCCGGTTCGCTCGCCTACGGCGGGACGTTGTTCGCCGAGGAGATCCTCGACATGATGCAGCGCGACTTCATGAAGGACGAGCGGGTGCAGCCGATCACCCGGACGGTCAGTCGGATCCACGTCCTCGAAGAGGCGCGGCACATCAAGTTCGCCCGTGAGGAGACCCTGCGCCGCTCCGCACACATCTCCCGGTCCACGAGGGCGCGCATCCGTCTGCTGCTCGGCATCACCGCGTACTTCGTGGTCACCAGCCTGGTCAACCCCAAGGTCTACGTCGCCGCGGGGCTCGACCCCCGGCAGGCCCGGGCCGCGGTCAAGGCGAACCGCCACTACCACGACAAGATCCGCGAGGGCAGCGCCAAGACCGTCGAGTTCCTCTCCGAGGCAGGGCTGGTCGGCGGCCCGTCGACCCTGTTGCTGCGGCGCGCGCACATCATCTGACCGCGACCCCACGGCGCGGGCCGGCCCGGGTTCCACCCGGCGGTTCACACGAGTAGTTCACCCACAGCACACGGAGGTAGACAGGTGGCGGCACAGTCACGCGGCACGGCGCGACGGATCCTCGTCGGCGTCGCGGCAGGAGCGGCGCTGATCGGCGCGGGCGCGGCATGGCGTTCGCGGCGCTCCGCCGCGTCGCGAGTTGTCCGGGCGGAGCCGAACCCCTATCTCGGCGATCCGGTCGCCGTGCCGGAGGTGTTCGAGGTGATCTCGGCGGACGGCACCCCGATCAACGTGCACGCCTACGGGGACCCGTCGGCGCAGCCGATCGTGCTCAGTCACGGCTGGACGTGCTCGACGGTGTTCTGGCATCCGCAGGTGAACGCGCTGGCCGGGGACTTCCGGGTGATCACATACGACCAGCGCGGCCATGGCCGCAGCGCGCGCGGCGCGCATCCGCTGACCGTCGACGTACTGGCCGACGACCTGTCCGCCGTGCTGGCGGCGACGGTGCCCGCCGGCCGCAAGGCGGTGCTGGTGGGCCACAGCATGGGGGGCATGAGCATCAACGCCTGGGCGGCCCGGTACCCGGAGCAGGTGGGGGAGCGGGTCGGCGCGGTGATGTTGGCCAGCACCGCCACCGACCATCTCCTCGACGAGTCCACGCTGGTCCCGCTGCTGCGCCGGCTGAAGACGGTCCCGGACCCGGTCGGCCGCGCAATCCTCGGGTCCACCGTGCCGATGGCCCGGCCACTGGCCGGTACCGTCGCCACCCGGCGGATGATCCAGTACGCGGCGCTGGCGCCCGGGTCGACGGCCGACGAGGTCGAGTTCTGCACCCGCATCGTCGCCGAGTGTTCCGGCCGCACCCGGGGCGGGTGGGGCGCGGCCATGCACGGGCTCGACCTCCGGATCGGCCTGGCCAACCTGACCGTGCCCACGACGGTGCTCGTCGGCACCGCGGACCGGCTCACTCCGCCGGGGCACTCGGTGCGGATCGCAGATGCCCTCGACAGCCTCGGTCACCTCGAGCGGCTGATCCGGTTGCCCGGCATCGGTCACATGGCCACGGTCGAGGCCCCGGACGAGGTGAACGCGGAGATCCGTCGGCTGGCCACGCGTATCACTGCCTGAGCGCCCGTTCGGCCCGTCGCCCGTCCGACCTCGCCACCCGTGTGAACGGAACCGTTCACACGGGTGGCGCTGTTCGGTTCAGCTGAAGACGACGGTCTTGCGGCCGTGCACGAGGATCCGGTCCTCGAGGTGCCAGCGCAGCCCGCGCGAGAGCACCAGCTTCTCGATGTCGCGTCCCTGCCGGACCATGTCCCGGACCTCGTCGGAGTGGTCCACCCGGATCACGTCCTGCTCGATGATCGGCCCGGCGTCCAGTTCGGCGGTCACGTAGTGGCAGGTCGCGCCGATCAGCTTGACGCCGCGGGCGAAGGCCTGGTGGTACGGGCGCGCGCCGACGAACGACGGCAGGAAGCTGTGGTGGATGTTGATGGCGCGGCCGGCCCAGTGCGCGCACAGTTCCTCCGGCAGCACCTGCATGAACCGGGCCAGCACGACGGCGTGCGGGTCGTGGGCGTCGACCAGTTCACGGACCCGGTCGAAGGCGGGGCCGCGCTCGGCCGGATCCTTCGGGAACGGCACGTGGTGGAAGGTCAACCCGTGTGCCTCGACGACCTCGGCCAGGTCGGGATGGTTGCCGATGACGGCGCAGATGTCGGCGGGCAGCTCGCCGCCGGCCGCCCGGCCGAGCAGGTCGTGCAGGCAGTGCCCCTCCTTGCTCACCAGCAGCACCACCCGCTTGCGTTCGCCCGAGTCCTGAAGCGTCCATTCGGTTTCCGGACCCAACTCGGCGGCCACCGCCTCGAACCGTTCGCGCAGCTCGTCGACGCCGATCTCCAGCGACGACGCCCGGACGGCCTGCCGGGTGAAGAACCAGCCGGTGTCGGGGTCTGCGTGGTAGGCCGCCTCGACGATGGAACCGCCGACCTCGGCGAGGAACGTCGAGATGCGGGCGACGATGCCGGTGCGGTCCGGCGTGCCGAGGGCGAGGACGTAGCGACGGTCGTCGTCGGGGGCAGCGGGGCTACTCATGCGCCCAGTCTCTCAGGTGCGCTGTCGGCAGGGGCACGCGATTCACTCACGGCGGAACGGTACGGCCGCGGACCTGTCAGCGGTCGAGAACGGCGGTGCCGATCAGGGTGGTGGCGTCGATCGTCTCGACGTCCCGCTCGGTGAGCAGCGCCAGCAGGTCGAGCCGGATCTTCTCGACGACGGCGTCGTCGCAGCCGAGCAGCGGCGCGCGCAGTGCACCGCCGAGGACCAGGTCCCAGACCAACTGGGGTGTCGCGGGCAGCAGGTTGGACAGCTCGGTGACCTCGACGGTGTGCGCGCCGAATCCGGTCAGCCAGTCGGTCAGGGCGTCGGCGGTGTCGAACCGGGACAGCGGCGACGGGTCGGCCCCGCTCGGCGCGGCCCCGGGCAGGTGCCGGGCCAGCACATCGGTGTACGCCCGCCCGAGGTCCGTGAGGGCGCCGCGCCGCCACACCGTGACGCCGACCTTGCCGCCCGGGCGCAGCAACTGGACGAGCCGGTTCACCGACTGGTCCACGTGGGGGAGGAAGAACACCCCGTACGAGCAGGCCAGGGCGTCGTAGCCGGCGTCGGGCACGGTGCTCGGCGGCTCCCACTCGGTGGCGTCGGCGCGGACGAAGTCGAGGTTGTGCAGGGCCCGGTCCGAGGCCACCAGCCGACCCTCCTCGAGCAGGTCGTCGGCGAGATCGACGGCATGCACCAGCCCGGCCGGGCCGACGGCCGCGGCGGCCGGTAGCGCCGAGGCCCCGGCGCCGCTGCACACGTCCAGCACGGCGTCGCCGGGGCGCAGCCGCAGCTGGGCGATCAGCGACTGGCCGGCCGGGCCCCAGACCTGAGGGGTGAGGCGGGTGAACTCACGGATGCCGGCGTTGAACACTGCCGCCAGCTGCTCGGCGCTCATGCCTGCCACGGTAGTCGCGGAGGGGCGGTCAGCCCTCGTAGAACGCGGGTGCGTACCGGAACTCGCCGGTCATCTCGGGTGTGTACGCGTCGAGGGTGCGTACCTGGAAGTGCGAGACCCAGTCCGGGACCCCGGGGTCGATGGACAGCGTCGAGCCGGGGACGAAGCCGAACCTCGGGTAGTAGTCCAGGTGGCCGACCAGCGCGACCAGCGGTTCGCCGAGGGCGTCGGCGGCGCCGAGGCTCGCATGCATCAGCGCGGCGCCGACGCCGTCGCGCTGATGCGCGGGCAGCACCCCGATCGGACCGAGCGACAGGACCGGCCGGCCGTCGAGGGTGGCCCGGGTAAGGCAGATGTGTCCGAGTACCTCGCCGTCGACATCGGCGACCAGGGACAGCGCGGGCACCCAGGCGTCCGAGGCGCGCAGCGCGGCGACCAGGGGACCCTCCATCGGTTCGCCGCCGTCGGGGGCCTGCTCGGCGAAGGCCGCCCGGTGAACCGCCGCGATCGCGGCGACGTCGGACGGGTGCTCGCGTCGGATCAACATGAGGCCATGGTGTCGTCCCGCGCGGGGCCGGTGCAACCGGATTTCGGCACCGCGCGAGGTGACGCGGACGGGTTCGGTGCTGTGCCAAGCTCTTCGGTATGTCTGCAGCCCTCACCCGCGCCCGCGTCGCCGCGATGGTCGACCACACCCTGCTCAAGCCGGAGGCGACCACGGCCGACGTCGCCGCGCTGATCGCGGAGGGGCGCGAGCTGGGGGTGTACTCGGTGTGCGTGTCGCCGTCGATGCTGCCGGTGCGCGCCGAGGGCCTGCACGTGGCCGCGGTCGCGGGGTTCCCGTCGGGCAAGCACCACTCGCTGGTCAAGGCGGCCGAGGCTCGGCTCGCCGTGCAGCAGGGTGCACACGAGATCGACATGGTGATCGACATCGGCGCGGCTGCGGCCGGCGACTACAATGCGGTCCTCGCGGACATCCTCACGGTGCGCGAGGGCATCGACGGCGACACGGTGCTGAAGGTGATCCTCGAGACCGCCGCGCTGACCGACGAGGCGATCGTCGAGTGCTGCCGGTCGGCCGAGCGCGCGGGGGCCCACTTCGTGAAGACCTCCACCGGTTTCCACCCCGCGGGCGGTGCGTCGGTGGCGGCGGTCCGGTTGATGGCCGAGACGGTCGGCGGCAGGCTCGGGGTCAAGGCCAGCGGCGGCATCCGGGACGCGGAGACCGCGCGGGCCATGATCGAGGCCGGCGCCACCCGGCTCGGCCTGTCCGGGACCCGCGCGGTGCTGGACGGGTTTCCCGCGGCCTGACGCACCGGCCCGCGCGGCCTCGGGGCGGCGCGGGCCGGCGAGCCGCGGAAGTCCGGGCCCGCGCGCCTCGTTCTAGGTGAGCAGCGAGCAGCTGCTCGGCGCCTGAGCGCTCGCGTCGCCCTTCGGCATGGTGTACGCGCCGCCGGCCAGCGACATCTGCAGGCCGCTGTCGGTGACGGTCAGCGAGTCCGGGGTCATCCCGAGCGGGTAGATCTGCAGGCTGCTGGTCAGGACGTCGACGATGCCACTGACCAGGTCGGTGGGGATCCCGAGTCCGAGCAGTTCGGCGCCGACGGTCTCCACATTCACGGCGCCCGCGTCGACCTGCGGCTTGACGGTCAGCTCGGCCAGGCCCAGGACCTGGAACTGCAGGGTCCCAGCGGCCGCGTCGGAGGCGACGTCGGTGACCAGGTTGCCGAAGGGCTGGGCCTGGATGGTGGCCAGGATGCCGGCGGTGGACCAGTCGATGTCGGCGGTGGAGCTGCCGATGCTGCCGCCTGAGGTGTCGGTGGCGGTCAGGTCGACGTCGTTGACCCGTGCGGTGACGTCCATGCCCTGGGCCGGTCCGAAGCTGGAGCCGGCGCTGCTGATCGTGATGTACGGGACCTTCTTGTCGATCGCCTGCAGCAGCATCGGCTTGGCGCTGAGCCCGACGTCGACCTGGGAGCCCAGTTCACTCTGGAACTGGTCCGCCATGCACTGCTTCACGTTGTGCCGAATGTAGAACTCGGCGCCGACCAGAGCCGCGACCAGTGCGACGATCACGACGAGGGCGATCGTCAGGGCCATGTTTCGCTTCGGGCCCGACGTCGGGGGACGGTACTGGGCGTTTGCGGTGGTCGTCATGGCATGGATTCTTCCCGAAAAATCTGTGTGGGCTCTGAGAACACGCCCCGAATTCGACGAGTCGAGGCCCACAGGATGTGACGTGGAACACAGTTGGACGTACTGTGTCGACATGGACGACCGAGCGCATCGGCATCACCGGCAACAGGACCGCGATCTCTACGCGCAGGCCCGGGAGCAGGACGGCTACTTCACGGCCGCCCAGGCGCGGGCCGTCGGGTTCTCACGGGCCGACATCGGGGCCGCGATCGTCGCCGGGTCGTGGGTGCCGGTGGAGCCGGGCCTGTACCGCTTGACGCAGTGGCGTTCGACCGATCTGGAGGAGGTGGCCCGCTGCTGCGTGTGGTTCGACGACGCGGTGGTCTCGCACCAGAGCGCGGCCGAACTGCACGGACTCGGCAGCCTGCACCCCCAGTTCCTGCACGTCACGGCGCCCACCGAGATCTACCACCGGATGGACCGGGTGGCCGTGCACCGCAGCACCCTCGGTGCCGACGACTGCGAGCACACCGGAGGCTTCCGGATCACCACCCCGTTGCGGACGGTGCTCGACCTCGCCGAGGGCGGCGTGTCGCAGTGGGTCCTCGACGAGGTGGTCGGCGACGCGTTCGCCATCGGCAGGCTCCGCCGGAGCGACCTCGAGGCCGCGATGGCCGGTCGTTCGGAGCGCGTCGAGCAGCGGATCGGCCGGGCGCTCGCCGCGACCTCCTGACCGGGACCGCTCGTCCGCGACCCCGCGACCCCGCGACCCCGCGCCGCCGGGTCAGCCGGGTCAGCCGCGTGGCGCGACCAGCGACCACGGCACGGTGAGCACGCAGTCCCGCATTCGCCGCCTCGGCACCGCCACCGGCAGGCCCTGCCCACGCAACGACTCCAGCGCCACCCGCCAGCGCACCCGAGGCCCGAACGGGGCGTGCGGTGCCGCGTTCGCCCACGCCCGGTCCGCGGCGACCAGCAGGTCGTGGATGCCCTCGCCCGGGACGTTGCGGTGGATCAGCGCCTTCGGCAACCGTTCGGCAACGTCGCTGGGGCGTGCGACGTCGAAGGGGTCCCAGGCCAGAGTCAGCGTCAACGGGCGGTGCGCATCGAGCAGCACCCAGGCGCAGCGTCTGCCCAGTTCGTCGCAGGTGCCGTCGACCAGCAAACCGCCGGGGGCCAGCCCGGACTGCAGCTTCGACCAGGCGCCGGAAACGGCTTCCTCCGGGTACTGGCGCAGCACGTTGAACGAGCGGACCAGGGTCGGGCGCAGACCGGCGAGTTCGAATCCGCCGCGCGCGAAGCTGACCCCGTCGCGGCTCTCGACCACCCGGTCCGGGTCGATCTCCAGGCCGACGACGCGAAGGTCGGAGCGGACCGTGCGCAGCCGCGACGCCAGCTCGAAGGTGGTGTCCGGCCGGGCCCCGTAGCCGAGGTCGACGACGAGCGGGTCCGCGGCCTCGCGCAGTGCGCGGGCCACCTCGTGGCGGTGCCTCAGCCAGCGGTCGCTGCGCCGGAGTCGGTTGATCCCGGTGGTACCGCGGGTGATGACGCCGTCCGGTTTGGGCCGGCCGGACGCGGCGCGGGGCATAGGTCTACCGCTCGGGGGTCTGCTGCTGGGGGTCTGCTGCCGGATCTACTGCTTGGCGAGCCAGTCGGCGGTGACCTGGGCCTCGGTGCGGAACAGGTCGACGAGGTTGACCAGCATCACCTGTTCGAGCTTGCCGCCGACGAACGGGATGAACACCTTGGCCTCGGAGGAGGTGCGCAGGGTGCAACCGGTGTCGGTGCGAAACAGCGACATCGTGCCGGTGAGGCTGCCCGGGCCCGCGGGGATGGACGCGTGGTAGGTGCCGGTGACCGGCTCCCCGAAGGGGCTGTAGTGCTCCTTGCGGGTGATCACCATGTCCTTCTTCATCACGGTCTGCGCGATGTCGGGCAGACCGTCGCGCGGGATGATGTGGTGCAGCACCAGGTCGATGCCGTCGTCGCCGATCTCGAGGCTCTCGACGCGGTTGTCCGAGTACTTGCGCAGTTCCTCGATGCGCGCCTCCCAGTAGTCCCGGTTGGTCAGCGCGGCGTACACCTGCTCCGTGGAGTGGGTGTAGCGGGCGGAGTAGTCGATGCGACGAGCCATGACCGGCAGGGTACCGGCTCGGCCTCGAAGGCAGGTACACCCGCCCGGCCGAGCGGGTGTACCTGCGGTTGACGGTTGCTCGGTCAGGCGTTGGCCGCGGCCCACTCCTCGACGACTTCCTGGTCGCGTCCGAGGATCCCGAGGATCTGCTCGGCAACCATGCCCTCGATGGTGCCGCCGATCAGCTTGATGCTGACCTCGACCTCGCCCTCGACGGTCAGCGTGCAGCCGTCCGCGGACCCGGTGAGCACTGCGGTGCCGCCCACCGTCACAGGCATACCGGTGGTCACCGCGGTGAAGGTGCCGTCGGCGCGGCCGTCGGTCAGGGGGCCCCACACCTCGCCGCGGACGATGGACAGGTCGCCCTTGATGACCTTGCTGACCATGCTGGGCAGCTTGTCCTTGTCGATCTCCTGGGCGATGCCCACGTCGATGGTGCCGTCGCCTGCGGTGAGGTGATCGATCTTCAGGCCGTTCTCGGCGCCCTGCTCGACGCGGTGAAGCCAGAAGTTCTCGTCGGTGAGCGTCCGGTGGACGGTCTCGACGGGCAGAGAGTAGGTGGTGGTCAATTCGATTTTGCGCGACATTGCACGGAGGCTACCCGGTCGCGCCGACGGGCGGTCGCGGTGTGCCGCATACCTTGTCGCGGGTTCCGAGACGATTCGTTCTCAGGTGTGCGAGGCAAGCCACCCGGCGGTGAAACGGTCCTCGTTCTCGAACAGTTCGGTGACCTGCTCGGCGATGACCGACTCGATCTTTCCGCCGATCAGGGGCATCTTCACCTCGACCTGCCCGTCGAGCCCGACCGTCGACCCGTCGCCGTCGGCGGACAGGGTCAGCGTGCCGGACAGCGCGGCCGGGACGCCGTCGACACGTGCCGTGAAGGTGCCGGTGGCGCGGCCGCCCGCGAGCGGACCCCAGGTCTCGGTCCGGGTTATCACCAGGTCGCCGGGACGGACCGTCGTGACGATCGACGGCAGGTGCTCGGCGGGGATCGCCTGGGTCAGCTCCACGTCCACCGTGCCGTCGCCCACGGTCAGGTGGCCGAAGCTGGCGCCATCGCCACCGACCTCGACGAGACGGTCACGCCAGTACTGCTCGCCGGTGAGGGCCCGGTGGACCTGGTCCACGGACTGGCGGTACGAGCACGAATGCAGGATGCGGCGGGCCATGCCCGGCACGCTACCGTTTCACCCCGTGCAGGCATTACAGGACATGGTGACGGAATTCGGTGCCGAGCTCGAGACGGACGTGCCGCTGTCGCGGTTCACCACGCTGCGGCTGGGTGGTCCGGCGCGCGCGATGCTCACCTGCCGCAGCACCGACACGCTGGTCGCGGTGGTGCGTGCCCTCGACGCGTCGGGCACCCCGGTGCTGATCCTCGGCGGTGGCTCGAACCTGCTGATCGCCGACGAGGGGGTGGACGCGGTGGTGGTGCGGGTGGCCAACGCGACCACCCGGCTCGGCGCCGACCACGTGTACGCCGAGGCCGGCGCGGTGTGGGACGACGTGGTCGCCGAGGCGGTCGGCGCGGGACTCGGCGGTCTCGAGTGCCTGTCCGGGATCCCCGGGTCCGCGGGTGCGACGCCGGTGCAGAACGTCGGCGCGTACGGCGTCGAGGTCGGGACGCTGCTGCGCCGGGTCCAGCTGCTGGACCGGGCCACCGGTGAGGTGCGCTGGGTGAGCCCCGACGAACTCGGCCTCGGCTACCGGACCAGCGTCCTCAAGCACTCGGACGCCGCGTTGGTGCTCGCGGTGGAGTTCGCCGCCCGGCCCGACGGGCTGAGCGAGCCGCTGCGCTACCGCGAGCTGGCGACCGCACTGGGCGCCGACGAGGGCGAACGCCGACCGGCCACGAAGGTCCGCGAGGTGGTCCTCGGGTTGCGGGCGGGCAAGGGCATGGTTCTCGACGCCGCCGACCACGACACCTGGAGTGCCGGCTCGTTCTTCACCAACCCGGTGGTCCCGGCCGACCGGCTGGCGCCGGTGCTGGCGGCGATCGAGGCCCGGGTCGGCGACGGGGTGCGGATACCTCAGTTCCCGGGCGACGGCGGGACCAAGCTGTCGGCGGGTTGGCTCATCGAGCGGGCCGGCTACGGCAAGGGCTACCCCGGGGGGGAGGCCGCGGCGCGGCTGTCGACCAAGCACACATTGGCCCTGACCAACCGCGGCGGCGCGTCCACGCAGGACCTGCTGGCCCTCGCCCGAGATGTCCGGGACGGCGTGCAGGACGCGTTCGGGATGCGGCTCGAACCGGAGCCGGTGGCGGTGGGCTGCACGGTCTGAGCCGGGAGCGGGAGTTCGGTCCGGCTGGGCACTCCGCGGTCGCAGGTACCGTGGATTTCGTGCGCAACCTGGGTATTTGGACAAGTCGGACCCGCAAGGGTCCGTTGATCGTGCTGCTGCTGGCGGCTGTCGTCGCGCTGCTGGCGGGATGCACGATCGGGGGCGACGGCTCCGGAACCTCGAATCCGGCCGCGGCGCCGCAGCCGGTCGCGGAGGTGACGCAGGCACCCGCGGCGGACGCGCAGGACGTGAGTCCCACGGCCCCGGTCTCGGTGACCGTCGCCCGCGGCACCCTGGCGGACGTGGCGCTGGTCAACGCCGCAGGCACGCCGGTACAGGGCGCGCTGACACCGGACCGGACCGCCTTCCACGCCACCGAACCGCTGGGCTACGGCGTGGCGTACACCTGGTCCGGCACCGCCACCGGGACGGACGGCAAGGTGGTGCCCGTGCAGGGCACCTTCCGGACCCTCGCCCCGGCGTCCACCACCTCGGCGAACATCAACATCGGGGACGGCCAGGAGGTCGGCATCGCGGCGCCGATCATCCTCAAGTTCAGCGACCACGTCGCTGACAAGGCCGCGGTGGAGAAGGCCCTCACCGTCACCACCAACCCCCCGACCCCCGGCGCCTGGGCCTGGCTGCCGGACGACAACGGCTCCCGCGTGCACTGGCGTCCGCAGAACTACTGGGCGCCCGGCACCACCGTGACCATGGTGGCCAAGCTGTACGGCGTCGACTACGGCGACGGCGCGTACGGCGCCGACGACCTCAGCGCGGACTTCACGATCGGCCGCAGCCAGATCGTGAAGGCCGACGCCCCGAGCCACCGGATGCAGGTGGTCCGCGACGGTGCGACGGTGATGGACATCCCGGTCAGCTACGGCGAGGGCGACGAGGACCGCAACGTGACCCGAAGCGGGATCCACATGGTGACCGAGAAGTACGAGGACTTCCTGATGTCTAATCCGCCGTTCTACGAGAACGTCCGCGAGCACTGGGCGGTGCGGATCTCCAACAACGGCGAGTTCATCCACGCCAACCCGCAGACCACGGGCGTGCAGGGCTCGGCGAACGTCACCAACGGCTGCATCAACCTCTCCCTGTCCGACGCGCAGGCCTACTTCGGCACCGCCATGTACGGCGACCCGGTGGAGGTGACCGGTACCCGTATCGACCTGTCCGCCGCGGACGGCGACATCTACGACTGGGCGATCGACTGGTCGACCTGGCAGTCGATGTCGGCGTTGCCCGCGGGGGGTGCGGCCGCCGCGGCTGCTCCCGCCGTCGCACCCACGACGGCTCCGATCAGCTGACCCGGCCGCCCGMCCGGCCGGGCCGGCTGGGCGGAACCGAACGGGGTTGCCTCGCGTCAAGGCCGATGAGGGGTCGAAGCGGCGGTGGGTCTGATCGCCCGTGACGGCGACGCCACGATGGCCGTCGCCCTCGATGCCGTGCTCGGGGACGTCGCGACGGCCATGCGTGAGTACTGGGGAATTTCGAGGGCGACGGGACTTTCGGGGGTGACCGGGGCGCACGGCCCGGTTGGCCACCCAGGTCGCGGTGCGGATGGTGGTACGCGAGCCGGTGATGAAGCTGCTCCGGGAGGCCGCGACGAGCGCCGCGCAGAACCTGTTGTCGGACGGGGCCATTCAGGTCCTGCAGATCCTGCGGGATGACCGCGACCGCCTCGCCACCGGCGCGCTGGTGTCCGGGTCGGTCGAGGGGTTCGTCGATGGCGCGGTGTCCGGCGGGATGGGCCGGTTCGGGTCCGAGTCGCCGCTGGGCAGTGTCGCCGCCGAGGCGGTCGCGGGCGCGGCCGGCTCCGCCTCGAGCGCCGTCGTCGCGGGAGACGGGGTGTCCTGGCAGGACGTCACCTCGGGCGCGGTCGACGGCGCGATCGGCGGCACCCACGACAGCATCGACGCGGCCCGTCGCGGTGAGGGTCGACCGGGGTGTGACGGCCGAGCCACCGTGCCCGCCGGATCGGCTCGCCGGAACGTGGAACCGTGACGGACCGGTCCGCGTCTATCCATGGTGAGCCGTCTGAACCGAGCCTGACGTGGGAGTGGGCGTGTGCGTACGGGGGAGCGGACGTGGGGAAGCGTCCGCGGCGCGTCGACACCCGCTCGGGCTCGGTGACGGTGGCCGGTGAGGCAGCTGCGCAGGGGGCAGCTGCCTCACGGGGGCTCGGAGAGATCTCGGTCCGTGACGAGGGGGATTTGAAATGTCGTTACCCAGCCTGGAGGACCTGACCAGTTCGCTCGGGAAGCTGGCATCGCGCGCCGTCGACGACCTGACCGCGCTGACCCGCGACCCCGGCAACTGGATCGTCGACGTGGTGTCGGGATTCGATCTCGACGAGCTCAGCCGGGTCCGAGCCGAGCAGGCGGCGGGCAACTCGGCTCGGTCAGACCTGTACGGGGTGCAGGACGATCTCCGCTCCCGGTTCGCGGGAAACTACGACCCGCCGTCCCTCTCCGCCGTCGAGAGTTTCGATTCGATGTCGCACGAGCAGATCAGGGACGCGGTGGATGCGATGAACGCGGAACCCATCCGCGCCAGCGCCGAGGGCTGGGCGAGGATCGGGACTGCGCTCGCCGACGCTCTCACCGGATTCCAGCAGGCGATCGAGCGCGAGATCGCCGACGGCTGGCGCGGAGTCGCCGCGGCGTCCGCGTCCGCGGCGACCGAGAACTACGGGTCCGCATCGGCGGAGTTGGCCCGGGCAGGAAGGCTGGTCGGGACCAAGATCGAGGAGGCCTCCCTCGGGATCGCCCAGGTGAAGGCCACCATGCCCGCGGCCCCGACCACGTCGTTGTTGGAGCAGGTGTTCGACGTGGTCGTGCCGTCGGCCGGGATGCTGAAGAACGTGGTGCACGGCTCCGACGAGGCACGTCAACAGGCGATCCAGATCATGAAGACCGTCTACACGCCGGTCATGCAGCAGGCCGATGCCAACGTCCCGGTCCTGCCGCGGCCGCTCGACCCGACGGTCCGCCCGCCGGCGCCGCACCGACACGCGGTCGACCCGGCCGCCGGCACTGCCGACACCGGTCGGCCGGACGGCGGCCGCACCGGCACTTCTCCGGGCGCGCCGACGCCGGGCGATCCGTCGCCGCAGCGGCTCGGGAGCGAGGCGCCGACCGGCGGCGAGGACGACGGCCCGGCCGGCCGGGGCGGCCAGACCGACCCTGGCGACTGGACGGACCCGACCGGCCCGACCACGGGTGGTGACTCGTCGGCGACGGGCGCCGACAACGGCGCCGAGGACCCGAATTCGGCTGTTCCGGAGACCGATCCGTCCTCGGTGTGGACCGCACCGGCCACCTCGGGTGCCGCCGATGCTGCGGTCGGCGGCCCCGGCCCCGGCCCCGGCGTCGGGTCAGGGACAGGGACGGGGGTCGGGGTCGGGACCCCGCACCCGTCGGGAGGGGCCGTCGGCGGGGGCGCGCCGGCCGGAGGCGCGGGACCAGGCGGTTATTTCGGCGGACCGGGCGGCGGGCCGGGCTCGCCGGGTGGGGTCGGCGGTGTGCCGGGCTCGCGGGGCGGCGC
>NZ_JBFUHZ010000027.1:0-99690 GCF_056402135.1 Rhodococcus sp. P4_C10
CGTTGCCGGCTCCGGTGTTCGAGGTGGCGGAGTTCCGTGCTCCGGTGACCGGGGTCGAGCGGGCGGTGGCGTCGGTGTTCGAGGAGTTGCTCGGGGTCGAGCGGGTGGGTCTGGACGATGATTTCTTCGCTCTGGGCGGCAACTCGCTGATGGCCACCCGGGTCGCCGTCCGTCTGGGCGTCGAACTCGGCCTGGCGATTCCGGTGTTGTGGCTGTTCACCAACTCGTCGGTCGACTCATTGGCCGGTCGGATCGACTCGGCTCGTTCCGGGCTGGAGAACCTCAGCGAAGACGCCGTCTTCGATGTCCTGATCCCGTTGCGGGAGGGTGGGACGAAGCCCCCGGTGTTCTGCGTCCATCCGGTGCTCGGAGTGTCGTGGGCCTTCGCGGGGCTGGGGCAGTTCGTCAACCGAGAGCGGGGGATCTACGGACTTCAGTCGCCTGCGTTGTCGGGCGCCGAGGTGCCGTCGACGATCGAGGCGTGGGCCCGGCTGTACGTCGAGAAGATTCGGGCCGTGCAGCCGGAAGGCCCGTACCACCTGATCGGCTGGTCGCTCGGCGGCGTGATTGCGCACGCGATGGCGGCGCAGTTGCAGGCGATGGGCCAAGAGGTCGCACTGGTCGGCCTGATGGACAGCTACGCGTACCAGGTGACCGACGGTTCGCTCCCGGAGCGTGCGATGACCGCTGGCGACCTGCTTGGCGGACTCTTGCCGGCGTTGGTTTCCGAAAACGGCGCTGCGGCCGGACTGTCGCTGGATTCGCTTGCCGCGGAGGAGCTGTCCGACGACCTGGTGGAAGGCATCATGGCGCACCTGCCCGCTCCGTTCAATGCGATGGGCGCTGATCGGATCTCGGCGGCCATTGCGGCAGTGGGTGAGGCCGGCGCGATGACCGATGGTCACGTGCCGTCCAAGTTCAAGGGTGACGTCTTCTACTTCGCCGCCCTCGCGGACGACCCCAGTGGCAACGCCGGTGCCGACACCTGGCAGGACTTCGTGGACGGCCGGGTCATCACCCACGGCATCGAGGAAACCCACTGGGGGATGGCCTCGTCGGCCGCTCTCGCCCGGATCGGGGAGGTGCTGAACGAGGCGTGGACCGTCGAAGAAGCCGGGGTTGACAAGTAGTTTCCCTGTTCGAAACGTGAAAACAATTGTGGGACAAGACAAATGTCGAGAAAGGTAGATCAATGAGCAATCCATTCGATGACGAGGACGGCCAGTTCCTGGTTCTGGTGAACAGCGAGGGGCAGCATTCGCTGTGGCCCATGTTTGCGCAGGTCCCGGCGGGCTGGGCCGAGGTGCACGGACCTACCTC
Organism: Rhodococcus sp. P4_C10; assembly: GCF_056402135.1. Classification (NCBI taxonomy): domain Bacteria; kingdom Bacillati; phylum Actinomycetota; class Actinomycetes; order Mycobacteriales; family Nocardiaceae; genus Rhodococcus; species Rhodococcus sp. P4_C10. The sequence goes on from NZ_JBFUHZ010000027.1 coordinate 1,321, forward strand.
GCGCCCGGACTGCGTCGCCTACGTCGAGGCCAACTGGACCGACATGCGGCCCAAGAGCCTGATCGAGGCGATGGCCGCAGACGTCACGGAATAGTCCTGGACGCACCGCTCGGCCCCGGAATCGCTGTTCCGGGGCCGAGTCGAGGAGATGTAACGCAACCGGCGTCCCTGACAGCGCGCCTTACTCTCGGTCCCAGATTCCGGTCTGCTCGAGGTGTGCGAGCAGCCGCTTGGCGCCGTCGGTGAAGTGCCGACGGGTCTCGCGTCCCGCCTCGTCGGCGTCACCGGACGCCATCGCCGCGATCAGCCGGTCGTGGCTGGCGGTCGCGGACTCGCCCCACTCCCTGTCGCCGGAGTAGAAATGCACGGGCGTGTAGCGGATGGCGTTGAACAGGAACCACGACAGCTTGGTGGCGCCGGCGAGGCGGTTGACCTCCCGGTGGAAGCCGAACTCGAGGTCCTCGATCCGGGTGGCGTCGCCCGCCACGACGGCCGCGGCGAGGTCGGTGTTGATCGCGCGCAGTTCGTCGAGCGTATCCGGGGTCACCGCGGCGGTGGCGCGGACCGCGAGCTGCTCGGCGATCTGACCCTGCAGCCAGAACACGTCGTTGATGTCGCCGCGGGTCAACGGCGCGACCACGTACCCGCGATGCGGAACCAGCTCGACGAGACCCTCGCCGCGCAGGGTCAGCAGGGCCTCCCGCACCGGGGTCACGCTGACCCCGAGCTCGGCGGCGGTCTCGTCGAGCCGGATGAACTCTCCCGGCCGCACACCCCCGGACATGATCAGTCCACGCACGTGCGCCGCGACGTCGTCGGACAGCTGCGGCCTGCGGCGAAGCGCGGGACCGGCAGTGTTACGAGACGTGGCGGACGAGGTCATCGGGGCTCCTTCGGGCAAGACCGTCAGCATAGACACTCAGCGCGCGGTCACAGCCCGTACGTCTTGCCGATGATGTCGCGCTGGATCTCGCTGGTCCCGCCGAAAATGGTCGACACCAGCGTCGCCCGCACATGGCGTTCCATGTCGAACTCGGTCGCGTATCCGTACCCGCCCATCATCTGCATGCCCTCGAGCGCCACCCGCTTGGCGGTCTCGGTGGCCTTCAGCTTGGCCATCGAGGCCTCACGGGCCAGCATCTTGTCCGGGTTGGCATCGGCCTCCCGCGCCACCGAGTAGACCAGCAGTCGGGTGCATTCGATCTCGGTGGCCAGGTCGGCCATCCGGTGCCGCAGGGACTGGAAGCTGCCGATCGGCCGGCCGAACTGCTTGCGCGTGGTGATGAACTCGAGGGTGTCGGCGAACGCGCGCTCGGCGGTGCCGAGGATCATCGCCGCGAGGATCAGCCGCTCGAAGTTCAGCCCGGTCATCAGCTGACGCCAGCCGTTGCCGACCTCGCCGACCACCGCGTCCGCCGGCAGCAGGCAGTCCGTGAAGTAGAGGTCGTTGGTCTCCTTCTGCCCGCCCATCAGCTCGATCGGGTTGATCTTCAGTCCTGGGGTGTCTGCAGGCACGTGGAACATGGTCAGGCCCTCGTGCTTGCTCTCGCCGCGTCCGGTGCGGGCGACGAGCAGGATGTTCTCGGAGATGTGCGCGTTCGAGCACCACGTCTTCTGGCCGTTGACCAGCCAGCCGTCGTCGGCCCGCTCGGCCTTGGTGCTGAGGTTGGCGACGTCGGAGCCGGCCTCCGGCTCGGACATCGAGATCGACTGCGACACACCGCGGACGATGCCGCGCAGCACGTTCTCCTTCTGTGCCTCGGTGCCGAACCTGGCGTAGGCACCGCCGGTGATCAGGGTCGGTCCGATCGCGCCGATCGGCGCCATCCCGAGATGCGACTGCTCGAGCAGGATGCACATGTCGACCATCGTGGCGTCGGAACCGCCGTACTCCTCGGGCACGGTCAGGCCGAGCCAGCCCAGGTCGGCCATCTTCTCGTAGAGCGCCTGGTTGTGGTTGTGCCGGCCATGCCCGGTCAGCTGGTCGCGCTTCTCGCGGGTGCCGGCCTCCCGCTTGCAGAAATCGGCCACTGCCTGGGCGAATGCCTTCTGCTCGGTGCTGAACTCGACGCTCATCTTCGAATCTCCCTCATCGTGGTGGGGACTGCTCACGCGCGTTGCCGGGTCCTTGTCCGACCGGACGGGTCCGCCTAGTGTGATGCACACGACAGTACTTCACATCAAATATATTTGATGTGATCTGCGTCGGAATCGCGGCGACTGCGCCAAGGTTCATGCGACGGATCTGCCACGCCAACGGAGGGAAGCAGCCATGCCCCAGCAGGTCGACCAGGAACCGAGCGGCGTCACGGGCGACGAGGTTGGCGCGACCGCGGTGTTCGCGTCCCGAGATCCGCGGAACGCGGCCGTGCTCGCCGAGTACCGGGTCGACGGCGTCGCCGAGGTGAACCGGGCGGTCGAGCGGGCGCGGGGCGCCGCGCAGTGGTGGGAGGGGCTCGGCTTCGACGGCCGCAAGCGCTGGCTGCTGAGCTGGAAGAGTGCCATCGCCGCCGACGCCCAGTCGCTGGCCGAGGTGATCGCCGCCGAGACCGGAAAGCCCGCCGGCGACGCGCTGCTCGAGGTGATGCTCGCCGTCGAACACCTGGACTGGGCGGCCCGCAACGCAGGCAAGGTGCTGGGCCGGAGGAAGGTGCCGTCCGGCCTGGTCAGTGCGAACCAGGAGGCCACCGTCCGGTACCAGCCGCTCGGTGTGGTCGGGGTGATCGGTCCGTGGAACTATCCGCTGTACACGCCGATGGGTTCGATCTCCTACGCGCTCGCGGCCGGCAATGCGGTGGTGTTCAAGCCGAGCGAGCTGACGCCGGGGGTGGCGGTGTGGATCGCCGAGAAGTGGAACTCGCTGGTGCCGAACCAGCCGGTGCTGCAGGTGGTCACCGGCTTCGGCGACACCGGCACCGCCCTGGTCCGTTCCGGCGTCGACAAGATCGCGTTCACCGGTTCCACCCCGACGGCGAAGAAGGTGATGGCCACCTGCGCCGAGACGCTGACCCCGCTGGTCGCGGAGTGCGGCGGCAAGGACGCGATGCTGGTGTGCGCCGACGCCGACCTCGACCAGGCGGCCGACTTCGCGGTCTTCGGGGCGTTCGGCAACGCCGGCCAGACCTGCGTCGGTGTCGAGCGAATCTACGTGGCGGACACGGTGTTCGACACCTTCGTGCAGAAGGTCGTGGCCAAGACCCGACGACTGCGTCCGGGCGGCGGGGCGGACGCGTCGTACGGCCCGATGACCATGGAGCGGCAGACCGAGGTGGTACGCGGGCAGATCGCCGACGCGCTCGGCCGCGGCGCCACCGCGGCGCTCGGCGGCCCGGACTCGATCCGAGAGCCGTACATCGAGCCGGTCGTCCTCACCGACGTGCCCGAGGACAGCAGCGCGACGTGCGAGGAGACCTTCGGCCCCACCGTGGTGATCAACCGGATGGCCGACCTCGACGACGGGGTCGCCAAGGCCAATGCCGTCGGCTACGGGTTGGGCGCCTCGATCTTCACCCGTGACCAGCGTCGGGCGCTCGACGCCGCGGAGCGCCTGCGCTCCGGCGTGGTGACCGTCAACTCCGTGCTCGGCTTCGCGGCCGTGCCCTCGCTGCCCTTCGGTGGGGTGGGGGAGTCCGGCTTCGGGCGGATCCACGGCGCCGACGGACTGCGCGAGTTCAGCCGTGCGAAGTCGGTGACCCGGCAGAAGTACCGAGCGCCGATGAACCTGCTGACCATGGAACGCAAGGCCCGTGACATGAAGATCGCGGCCTGGTTGCTCAAGACCCGGCATGGACGAGGCTGAGGAGCACACCATGCTACTTGTGAAGGACACCGACTCGGCGCCCCGCGGCCGCCGCGGCTGGCTCCGCCGGATCGAGCAACTGGATCCGGAGGCGGACTGCCAGGAGATCCACCGGATCACAGCCGGCTACGAATTCCCTTGGGACTACCAGCGTTCGCTCGAGCTTGCGCTCTTCCGTACCTACTGCGTCCCGACCATCTCGGGGCTGCTCCGCAAGACCGGCGAGTTCGAGAAGCGGCCGCAGAAGCGCTACGACGACACTGCACTGTTGATGGCGGAGCTGCTCGAGCACGGCTACGACTCGCCCCGCGGTCGCGAGTCGCTGCGCACCGTCAACCGCATGCACGGCAAGTACGACATCGACAACGCGGACATGCTGTACGTGCTGTGCACGTTCATCTACGACCCGCTGGACTGGATCGACCGGTACGGCTGGCGGCCGTTGCACCCGCACGAACGGCTCGCCTGCTTCCACTTCTACCGGCAGGTGGGCATCCGAATGGGGATCCGGGACATCCCGGAGGACTTCCAGGTTCTGCACCGGTTCAAGATGGACTTCGAGCGCGAGCACTTCCACTACACCGACGACAATCACGCGATCGGCGTGTACACCCGAGACCTGTTCTGTGCGTGGTTCCCCCGCCCGCTGCGGCCCGCGGTGAAGGTGGGCGTCAATGCAATGCTCGACCCGATGATGCTTTCCGCCTTCGGTTTCCGGACCGCACCTGCCTGGATGACGTCGGTGGGGCAGGGTGCGCTGCGCGGGCGGGCCCGGCTGGTGCGACTGCTGCCGCCGCGCCGTAGGTCGAAAGCCGCCCGCGATCCCCGTAACCGCACCTACCCGGGCTACCCGGCCGGCTACCGGCCCAGTGACCTGGGCGCGGACCAGGACGGTGGATGCCCCCGGCGCTGAACTGATATGCCCGTCGTCACGTAATTGGCTAGCTGTGACCGGCGCCGCATCCCGCCGGTTACTCTCTTTCCGAAACACCTGAACTGGATGGATGGGGGATCCGATGGCCGAATCAGGGCAGGGGCAGTGGGGTGGCGATCTCAGGATGTCGGAGCGGGTCCGCCGCGCGACACCGCTCGAGGTCGAGGGCTGGAACGATCTGATCGGGGCGAACCCCGACGGCGGCGACGTGTGGCGAAGTTACGATTTCGCGGAGCACAAGCGGGAGCATGTGCGCTACCACAGCGTGTACCTCATGGTCGACGGCATCGCCGTCACCGTCCACGAGAAGCGGGTTCCGTTGCTCGGCAAGCTCTGGTATCTACCGGCGGGTCCGCCGGCCGCCGATGCGGAGGAGCTGCTCCGAACGCTACGGGCGATCGCGGACTTCGCACGCGGGCAGGGCGTGTTCATGATCAGAATCGAGCCCACGCTGGTGGCCGGCGAGGCGACCATGCGGACGCTGACCGAGGCGGGGCTGCGACGGGTACCCCACGAGATGCTCCCCAACAACTACACCGTCGTCGTCGACATCGAGGGTGAACCGGAGCAGGTGATGGCGCGCTTCAGCACCCGTGCCCGCCGCTGGATCAAGCGCGCCGCCCGCGACGGGGTCACGGTCGAGCGGGTCCCGGCAACGGACGAGAACTGCACCCTCATGTACGACCTGCTCTCCAAGACTGCGGACGGCCGCTTCGGGGTCCGGAGCTTTCGGTACATGTCCGCGATCTGGAAACGCTACGACGCCTCCGGCAGCGGCCAGCTTTTCTTCGCGCGGTTCGAGGGCGAGGTGGTCGCCGGCGCATTCGCGATGAAGCTCGGGACCCACAGCCTGTACAAGGACGGTGCGTCCGTGCGCAAGAGCGCCGAGTCGTCGAAGGAGAACGGTCTCGGCGCTCACGGTGTGGGCCACGCCGTGCAGTGGGAGATCATCCGTTGGGCCAAGGAGCACGGCTGCGTGCGTTACGACATGTGCGGCACCACGCCCGCCGCGTCGGCCGACGATCCCACCCACGAGTACCGGGGCATCACCGAGTTCAAGCAGAGTTTCAACAAGGAGATCACCGACCACATCGGTGCTTACGACCTTCCGCTTGTCGGCTGGAAGCACGACGTCTGGCGGTCATGGCTCGAGCGGGAGATGAACCGCTTGTCACTGGTTGTTCGCCGCGACTTCTACTACTGAGTCCCAGTCTCGCCAGTCGGGCAGCAGGTGTGGCACTCGGCCCGATATCTGGGAGTGCAAGCATGATTCAGTTGACCCAGCACGACGCACAGTTCCTGCATGTCCTCGGTTGGCTTCGCGTCGATCGTCAGCCGAGCAGCACCGCGAGCATCACGGCCTGCATCTGCCCGCGGGCCCGCGCGTCGGTGTCGAAACGCATCAGCCGGCCGACGTCGAGTGCCTGGCCGAGTGCCGCATGCACCACGAACCGGGCCTCGACGGGGGACAGTTCGGGGCGGACCGCGCCGAGCAGGTGGACCCATTCCTCGACGTGCAGTCGCTGCACGTTGCGCAGATTCGTCCGCTCGCCACTGGGCAGGTTGCCGATCTCGGCGAAGTACACCGAGAGCACCTCCGGGCGGGCGAACGCCAGGTCGATGTAGGCGGCGGAGAGTCGGCGCAGCGCCTCCTCCGGATCGGCGGAGGCGCCGAGAGCATCGTCCGTCGCCACGGCCAGCCGGTCGGCCGCACGGTGGAAACCGGCCGCGAGCAGGTCTGCCTTGCTCGGGAAGTGCCGGTAGACGCTCGACGCGTTGATCCCGGCGGCGGCGCCGATCTCCTCGATGCTCGACTCGTGGTAGCCCTGCGCGTGGAAGATCTTCATCGCCTCGCCGAGCAGGAGTTCGCGCTTGGAGGTCACCGCGAGCCCCCGGGCGGCCGGGTCCTCGATGGTGGATTCGGCAGGCGGGGCCGCCGCGAGGTCGCAGCGCAGCACGCCCCACGCCGTCGCGAGCAGCAGCTTCTCGATCCGACGGTTCGCCAGCGCACTGCGGTGGGCGGTGATGCTGCCGACGACGCTCAGGGCGGCGGCGGCCAGGATCGTGGCGTCGCGTCGGCCCAGGTCCGGGCGGAGTCTGCCGAGCGGCTTCGCGAGACGCTCGTTCAGCGCGCGGAAGTCCGCGCGCATCAGCTCCCGGTCGGCCGGCTGCAGGTACCGGCCCTCCCAGCGGTAGAGGCCGCCGGTCCGGCGGTGCTCGACGGTGGTCGCGATCAGGGCGCGAAGGACCCGGTCCAGCTGGTCCTCGGGACTTGCATCCGGGGCGTCCGCGGCATCCGCGGCCGCCCGCAACGAGCCCACCGTGCTCAGTGCCGCCTGCAGCAGCAGTGCGTACTTGTTGGGAAAGTGGCGATAGAGCGCGGGTCCGGAAATCCCCAGGGCCGCGGCAATCTCGTCGACGCCGACCGCGTGGTAACCGCGTTCGCTGAAGGCCTGGGCGGCCGTCAGGGCGATCTGCGCCTTGCGGTCCTTCGGTCGCCGCCGCACCGGTGCGTCGGTCGGAACCGGCCGGCTCCGGGTTGTCTGGGCCATGGCCGCCTCCTGACTTCGATGCCGCAAACCATATCCGAGTGTCCGCGGCGCTCCGGACGAATGCGAATCGGGCCGTCGGCAGGTGCGGCCATTTGTCTGTGTCGGCGAGTACACGCAAACTGTTGATCTGCAACAGTGTTCGCTCTCGGTCGCCCGGCGGATCCGGCCTGCAAGTTAACAGTAATTCACCCGCACCGAGCGCGGTCCCGGCGGTGTGGGCGGCTCGCTGCCGGGCTGTTCGGTCGGTTTTCCTGGGTGGATCCGGCGTGCGCTGCCCGGGCGCCCGTGTGCGTCCAGTGTTGCCGGGCGGACCGGGCGACATCAATTCGGTCAGCGGTGCAACGGAATTCGCCGCCGTCCGCTCGGTCGCGAGGCCGGAACCCGGCGGAGTCTCCGGGCTGCTCGGGGGCTCGCCCATGTTCCATGGTGTCGGACGGGATCAGATGCGAATAACTGTTAACAAAATTGGCCCCGCGGCGCCTTCGGAATTGCCATACTGGGCGCGCCCCACGAGGTGCGCCCGCCGTGCCGACCACATCATCGTGACAGGGAAGGACCTACAGGATGTCATCTAGCGACAATCTTCTCGCGCAACCGCTCCGGGCCCGTCGGAACAATTGGAACAACCAGGTCGCGACCCATGCCCTCATGCGACCGGAGGAGGTCGCACTCCGCTTCCAGGGGGCGAGTACCACCTGGTCCGGGCTGCACGCGAGGTCGGAGGCCTTCGCCGACGCGCTGGCCCGGCGGGGTGTCGGATTCGGGGACCGGGTGCTGCTGGTCATGCTCAACCGCCCGGAGTTCCTGGAGGCGGTGCTCGCGGTCAACGCGCTCGGTGCGATCGCGGTGCCCGTGAACTTCCGTCTGACGCCGCCGGAGATGGCCTTCATCGTCGGTGACAGCGGCGCCACCGCGGTGGTCACCGACGTCCCGCTCGCCCCGCTGGTTTCCGCGGTCCGTCAGCAGGTGCCGGAGCTGGCCACCTGTGTGGTGGTCGGGCAACCGGGGGACGGCGGCACGCTCGGCTACGAGGAGCTGCTCGCCGAACCGGGCGAGGCGCACCGTCCGGTGGACCTGCCGGACGACCTCGCGGCGCTGATCATGTACACCTCCGGTACCACCGGCAGGCCCAAGGGGGCGGTGCTCTCGCATGCGAACCTGCAGGCGCAGGCGTTGACCTGCATCCGGGCCCTGCGCATGGATCGCGGCGACGACGTCGGGTTCTGTGCGTCTCCGATGTTCCACATCGCCGCCCTCGGCAGCATGGCGCCGTCGATCGTGCTCGGTGTCCGCACGGTCATCCACCCGCTCGGCGCGTTCAACCCGGTCGAGCTGCTCGACGTGTGGGAGGCCGAGCGCGTCACCACCGCGTTCCTGGTCCCCGTCCAGTGGCAGGCGGTCTGTGCGGAACCGACCGTGCGTCAGCGGGATCTCGCCCTCCGGGTGATCAGTTGGGGCGCCGCGCCCGCCTCCGACGTGGTGCTGCGCGCGATGTCGGAGACCTTTCCCGACGCGATGAACGTGGCGGTGTTCGGGCAGACGGAGATGTCGCCGATCACCTGTGTGCTCGACGGTGAGGATGCGCTGCGCAAGCTGGGCTCGGTCGGCAAGGTGATCCCGACGATCCAGGCGCGGGTCGTCGACGACGAGATGAACGACGTCCCGGTCGGGCAGGTCGGTGAGATCGTCTACCGGGGCCCGACGATGATGCGTGGGTACTGGGGTAACGACGCCGCCACCGCCGATTCCTTCGCCGGCGGGTGGTTCCACTCCGGCGACCTGGTCCGCCAGGACGAGGAGGGTTTCGTCTTCGTCGTCGACCGGAAGAAGGACATGATCATCTCGGGCGGTGAGAACATCTACTGCGCCGAGGTGGAGAACGTGCTCTTCGGTCACCCGAAGGTGTTGGAGGCGGCGGTGATCGGACGGCCGGATCAGAAGTGGGGTGAGGTCCCGGTGGCCGTCGTGGCGCTGCGCGAGGGGGACCTCACCCTCGACGAACTCGTGGCGTTCCTGGAGGACCGGCTCGCCCGGTACAAGCATCCCAAGGAACTGGTGATCGTGGACGCGCTGCCGCGCAATGCCAGCGGCAAGGTGGTCAAGGGGGAGCTGCGCAAGAACCAGGGGGCACTCGCGGCCAACGCGAGCTGACGCGACCTGGTTGCCCGATCGTGATGCCGGCCGGGTCGCACCCGCGGCTCGGCCGGCGGCATCGGCGGTGAGTCACGATGAGAATAGCGGTTCACATAACTGTTGATCCGTGACACCCGTTGTGACACGCTTCACCGACAGGGGAGGGGTGGGAGATGCGAAGGGGATCGCGGAGATGACCTACGAACTGCCCACGGCCAAGGGGCCCGCGCGCGACGTCGCGACCCAGGGGGGCTACCTGATCGGGTTCTCGGTCCAGGCCCTGGTCGCGCTGCTCCGCGCGCTGCTGCGACGCCGACTCTCGTTGAGCGAGACGGTGACCCAGATCCTGTTCATCGGCCGGGTCAGCACCGGTCCGTCCCTGCTGCTGATGATCCCGATCGGGGTGTTCATCGCGGTCTCGGTGGGCGAGCTCGCCGGCCGCATCGGGGCCGGTGGGTATTCGGGGGCGGTGGTCGCGTTCATCGTCGTCGGGCAGGCCGCCGCGTTGGTCTGTGCGCTGATGATGGCCGGTGTGGCCGGTTCGGCGATCTGCACCGACCTGGGGTCGAGGAAGATCCGCGAGGAGGTGGACGCACTCGAGGTGATGGGCATCGACGTCGTCGAGCGCCTGGTGGCCCCGAGACTGGTCGCCGCCGTGGTGGTCTCGCTGGCGCTGTGCTCGATGGTGACCTTCGGCGGCGTCCTGGCCTGCTACCTCTATCACATCTACGTCCAACATCTTCCGGCCGGAACGTTCATGGCCACGTTCAGTCAGTACGGCAGGATGTCGGACTTCGTCATGGCCCTCGTGAAGGCCGCGGTCTTCGGTCTCACCTCCACGCTCGTGGCCACCTTCAAGGGCCTGCACACCAAGGGCGGCCCGCGGGGCGTCGCGGACTCGGTCAACGAGGCGGTGGTGATCGCCTTCGCGTTGGTGTTCGTCGTCAACGCCGCGCTCTCGGCGCTGTACACGGTCATCGTGCCGGCCGTGGGGTCGTACTGATGGCGGTGGTCGACGCCGTACACCGGCTGCAGCGCGCCGCGCGCCCGGTCCGGTCGGCCTACGGCGGCCTGGTGGACGTCGGCCGCCACGTCACCTTCTTCTACCGGACGCTGGCGTCCGTCCCCTTCGCCCTGCTCAAGTACCGCAAGCACGTGCTCGCACAGATCAGCGAGATCAGCTTCGGGACCAACTCACTGCTCTCGGGCGGCGGCACCATCGGCATCGTGTTCGCGATGTCACTGGCCGCGGCGATGATGCTCGGCGTCGAGACCCAGCGCGGCCTGGAACTGGTCGGGATGACCACCATGTCCGGCATGCTGTCGGCGATCGCGAACACCCGCGAGCTCGCCCCCGTCGTCGTCGCAATCGCGCTGGCCGCCAAGGTCGGCACCGGATTCACCGCCCAGATCGGCGCCATGCGGATCTCGGACGAGATCGACGCGCTCGATGCGATGGCAATCCGGTCCATTCCGTTCCTGGCCGGCACCCGCGTCCTCGCGGCCATGGTGTGCGTGCTGCCGATCTTCATGATCGGTCTGCTCGCCAGCTACCTGTCGACGCGGCTGGTGATCGTGTTCTTCGGCGGCGCCTCGGCCGGCACCTACGACTACTTCTTCCACCTGGCACTCGCCCCGCAGGACCTGCTGTACTCCGCGCTCAAGGCCGTCGTCTTCGCGGCGGTGGTGTCCCTCGTGCACTGCTCCTACGGCTACTTCGCCGCCGGTGGGCCCGCCGGGGTGGGCCAGGCCGCAGGCCGGGCGCTGCGGACGGCGATCCTGGCGATCGGTGTGCTGGACGTGCTGATGACCTTTGCGTTGTGGGGCCTGGTCCCGCAGATCCCGGGAACGGGATTCTGATGGACCAGTTCACCGGGCGCAGCCGGGGCGCCCTCGCGCTGCGGGGGTTGCTCGCGGCGATCGCCGTCACGGCGATCGCGGCGGCGATGGTGATGCGCGGATCGGGTTCGCTGCACCGCGACCCTGAGGTCTTCGTGGCCATTCCCGCGACCGCCGGACTGATCAGCGGCGAGGCGCCCGTGCGCTACTCCGGCGTCAACGTCGGACGGATCTCCGGGATCGACTCGGGCACCACTTCGTCCACGGTGCGCCTGCAGATCGACTCGGATTCGATCTCGCTGATCCCCGCCACGGTGCTGGCCCGGGTGGTTCCGCGAACGTTCTTCGGGGACATCTACATCCAGCTCGTCGACGACCCGACCGCGACCGGCTCGTCGAGCCTGTCGGACGGTGCCGAGATCAGGGTGGACGCCGGCCCCGAGGCGGTGGCGCTCTACGGCGTCTACACCAAGGTCATCGACGTGCTCGACCACATGAAGCCACAGAAGATGCAGACCGCGCTCACCGAGCTCGGCAAGGCTCTCGACGGGCGCGGCGAGACGATCGGCCGGATCGTCGACCGGCTCGACTCCGCGTCCCGGACCCTGACGCCGGCGGCGCAGCGGTTTCTCGACGCCACACCGGAGTTCAGGTCGGTGATGCAGGCTCTCGAGGCCGCCACCCCCGATGTGATCGCGACGCTGTCCGCGGCGACCTCGGTGTCGCAGAACCTGGTCACCCACCGCGACGGCGTGGCGGCCACGTTCGGGTCCGCCGCCGGGTTCGCCTCCGTGGCAACCGCGTTCGTCGGTGAGCAGCGTGAGCGGATCACCACCGTGCTGAACTCGACGGGAACGATCCTGGCGACAACCGCGGCCAACCCCGCGGGGCTGGTAAACACGTTGGCCAAGGCGAACTCGTTCGGGGCGGCCGGCGCCCGGGTGTTCTCCACGGGGAAGTTCGACATCACCACGGTCGCGACCTTCTCCGACCCGCTGCCCTACGACGCGTCGGACTGCCCGCGGTACGGCGCCGAGACCAGCACGGGGTGCGTGGGCAGCGCGGCGGCGCCCGCCGCACCGGGCCCGAGCGACGTGGTCGACGGGGTACGGGAGGCGTCGGTGCTCGAGTACCTGCAGGACCAGATGCTCGGTGCGACGGCAGATCCGGACGCGGCCCCGAACCCGGCCACCGTCGTCATGCTCGGTCCGCTGGTACGGGGGAACGAGGTGACGGTCCGGTGAAGCTCGGGTGGGTGCCGATCGTGAAGGCGGTGGGGTTCTGCGTGGTGGGCGGGGTGTGTGCCGTGCTCGTCGCGAACACGTTGTCGGTCCCGGTGCGCGGCGACACGGAGAGGTACACGGTGGAGTTCACCGACGTCGAGGGTCTGGGCCCCGGCAACGCGGTGACACTGGCCGGCGTCCGTGTCGGCCGGGTCGACTCCATCGCGTTCGCCGACGCCGGCGGCGGTACCAGCAAGGCGGTGGTCGACATCGAGGTCGAGTCCGGCTACGCGCTCTCGCGCGAGGTGACCGCCGCGGTCCGGTACGGCGACATGCTCGGCGCGCGGTACATCGCGCTCACGCCCCCGCTCGGCGCCGCCAACGACAACGCGGCCGGCGACCCGGCACGGACACTGCGGCCCGGGGAGGTCGTCCCGCTCGCCCGGACCACGCCCCCGGTGGACCTGACCGCGCTCATGAACGGCTTCAGGCCGCTCTTCGACGCGCTGGACCCGGTCCAGGTCAACGCGCTCACCCGGACTTTCGCCCTGACCTTCGACGGTCAGGGCGAGGCCGTCGCGACCCTGCTGACCCAGATCGGTGCGGTGAGTTCGAGCCTGGACGACCGGAAGGACGTGATGGCGCAGCTCGTCACCAACCTGGGGTCGCTGCTCGGCTCCGTCGACGCCCGGCAGCCTCAGCTCGAGGAGCTGATGGCCGGCCTGAGCGGGCTCAGCACCTCGATCGTCGGGAGCAACGACCAGTTCGTCGCGCTGCTGGGCGACGGCAACCAGGCCCTGGCGTCGCTGGCGGCGGCGATGGCCCGGTCCAACGGGGCATTCGGCCGGTCGGTGAGCGACCTGAAGTCGGTCACCGACAGCTGGGTCGCCAGCACCGACGAGTTCGACGCCTTCGTCGCCAAGATGCCGGAGTTCGCCAACTCGATCAACCGGATCGGCAGCTACGGCGGATTCGTCAATCTCTACCTCTGCAACTTCACCCTGAAGGCGGGCGATCTGGAAGCGAACATCTTCGGCCCCACGCATTCTCCGGTGTGCTCGTGAGGTGCCGGGTGGTTCGGGTCGCGGGGGTGAGGGGCTGAGATGTTCCTGGTCAAGCTGATCGACATCGGCGTCGGGATCTACCTGTTCCTGTTCCGGGGCGAGCGACGCGCCAACAGCGGTACGCCGCTGGCACTGGGCACGCTGGGCATAGTGCTGCTGGTCACCGGCCTCGCGGTGGCCATCGGGGTCCCGAAGGTCTGGTACCAGATGCGAACCAGCCCCTACGTGGCCGAACTCGACAATGCGAGTGGCCTTTCCGGCGGTGACCCGGTGTACGTCGCGGGGGTGCCCGCCGGCCGCGTCGAAGCCGTCGTGCTGGCCGACGACCGCGTGCGCGTCGACTTCCGGCTCGACAACCGGCAGCCGCTCGGCAACCAGACCACCGCCACCGTCCGACTGAAGACGGTGCTCGGCAAGCGCTACCTGGAGGTGGTCCCCGGCGGCGTCGACGACGGCGCGAATCTCGTCCCGCTCGCCCGGACCACCGTGCCCTACAGCCTGGACGACGTCGGCCGCGACGTGACCGCGGCGGCCCAGGGTGTCGACGCCGAGGCGATGAGGGCGATGTTGTCGTCACTGCAGCAGGTGATCCCGCGTGACTCGGACCAACTCGGCGAGACGCTGGCGGGCCTGAGCGGGGCGTCCGCCGCCTTCGCTCGCAACGGCGAGCAGGTGGACCATCTGCTCACCGTGTCGCGGTCGATCTCGGACCTCGTTGTCCGCCAAGGTGACTCGCTGACAACGACACTGTCGAACGCGCAGACTCTGGTCGAGATCCTGGCCGTGCGCAAGCAGGCCCTGACGGAGCTGGTGGACAACCTCAGCTACATCCTCGCCACCGCGTCGACCTCCTTCGCCGAGCACGACACCGAGTTCGACCAGCTGGTGGTGAACCTGACCGAGGTCACCGGCACGCTGAAGGCCAACGCCGGCAACATCGACCAGATCATGAAGCGGCTGCCGCCGGCGTTGCGCTCGGCTACGGACGCGACCGGCAACGGGCCGTGGACCGACGTCACCGCGCCGTCTGCGGTCATCCCGGACAACATGCTGTGCGCCATCGGAGTGATGCAGGGGTGCAAATGAACACGGCTGCCCAGACCGACTCCACCCAGACCGGGTCCGGCGGCCGGCGGTGGCCGAAGGTCGCGACCTCGCTCCTGCTCGTCGCGGCCGTGGCGGCCGCCGGCTGGTTCGTCTTCGGCCGTACAGACAATGAGAAGACCGTCACCGCGGATTTCGGTTACGTCAACGGGATCTTCGCCGGCAGCACGGTCACCGTCCTCGGGGTCCCGGTCGGGACGGTGACCGAGGTGGCGCCCCGCGGCACCACGGTGCGTGTGACGCTGTCCATGCCCGACGACGTCCAACTGCCCGCCGACGCCAATGCGTACGTGCTCAACCCGTCAGTCATCAGCGATCGGCACGTCGAACTCGGCCCCACCTACCGGGGTGGCCCGCTGCTCGAGGACGGCGCGCAGATCCCGGTCGAGCGCACCCACGCACCGATCGACTTCGACGGGCTGATGGGCAGCATCAGCACCCTCACCGACGCGCTCGGTGGCAAGGACGGGCAGACAGGGGACCTGGTCACCGACGCGGCGAACGGCTGGAGGGGCCGGGGCGAGCAGTTCAACACGGCGATCACGAACCTCAGTACCGCAACGGGTGTGGTCGGCGCGCGCGCCGAGGACATCGGTGCCCTCGTCGAGAACCTGAACACTCTGATGACCGCGCTCGACGCCCGTCAGGTGAGCCTGGACAGCCTCGTCAGGGGCCTCGGCGAGCTCGGTGACGAGTGGTCGGCCCAGCAGATCGACATCGGCGCCCCGCTGCGGGACCTGCGCGTCGTCCTGGACCAGATGAACACGTTCGTGGCCGGCCACGGCGACGACGTCGGGGCGATCGCAGGCAACGCCGCGGCGCTCGGCGACGTGCTGGCGGCCAACCAGTCGGGCCTCGCGGAGTTCATGGACGTCGTCCCGCTGCTGATGCAGAACCTGTCCCGGTCCGTCGGCGACGACGACCGGGGCCGGATCCGGCTCAACGTCTCCACCGCGTTGACCCAGTTCGCGGTCGCCGAGCCGCTGTGCAGGCGGTACCCGATGCCGTTGTGCACCGGCGCCGGGCTGACCAACCCGATCTCGTTCCCGGTCAGCGCATCCGACCCGCTCGGCATCGTCTCGGCGATCACCGGCGGCGCCCTCCCGACTGAGGGGAACCGATGAGTCGGCAATCGCCCGCGCCCGCCCGTGGCCACCGGTGGCGGCGCCTGGCCGCCCCCCGGGCCCGGTGGCGGGGCGCGGACGTGCGCAACGGCCAGCAGGTGATCGGCCGGGTGGCCAACCTGGCGACCGACACCGTCGGCGCGAACGTCCGCCTGAGCCTGGCGGCCGCCGCCGAGCTGCCCGACAACGTCGACGCGTCGGTGGAGCTGCCGTCCGCGCTGGGCAGCCCCTTCGTCCGGCTCGTCGTCCCCGACCGGCCGTCCTCGCGGACCCTGCGGGACGGGGACGTGATCTCCGTGTCCCACGCCGAGATCGGGCCCCAGATCGAGAGCGCGCTGGCGACGATGGGCACCGTCCTGAACGGCAGCGGGATCAGCCAGATGCGGACCGTCGTGGTCGAACTCGACAAGGCGTTCGGCGGCCGCTCCGGTGAGGTGCGCGGGCTGACGGCCACGATGAGCGCCCTGCTCGGGACGGCCACGGCGAACCAGCAGGACTTCGAGGACGCACTCGACCTCGCGGCGCGGGTGTCAGGGCAGCTGGCCGCGCAGCAGGGCGTCATCGACGGTTACCTCGACGCGCTGCCGGGGGCAGTACGGGTGCTCGGCGAGCAGCGGGACACGATCGCCGCGCTGCTCGACTCGAGCGCAAAGCTGTCGGCCAGTGCCAACGCGATCCTGGCGGACTCGCCGCAGGGCCTGGACGGGCTCCTGCAGGACGCGTCCACCGTCCTCGGCTCGCTCGCCTCGTTCAACTCCGAGATCGGCTCGACGCTGACCAACATGAACACCTTCCTGGGCAACTTCGGCCGCGCGGTGAAGGGCGACTACCTGGTGTTCAACGGCGCGCTCGACGTCCCCGGCGTGATCGACACGCTCCTGACCGGGGGAGCGCTGCCGGCGGGCCCGGCCACGCAGCCTCCGGGCACCCTGCAGGCCCTGCTCTCCGGAGGCCCGCGATGAGGCGCCTGACGCTGGTCCAGTTGATCCTGTTCGCGATCACCTCGGCGATCGTGATCCCGTTCGGCATCAACTACGTGCTCGGTCCGCAGGCATTCGGCACCCCGATCCGGGTGCACGCCCGGATGGCGGACGCCCTCGGCGTGACGGCCGGCACCAGCGTCACCTATCGCGGCGTCATGGTCGGCCGGGTGGCGGGCGTCTCGCTGGACCCGGAGAGCCGCGGGGCCCGAGTCGAGTTCGACCTGGACCCGGGCACCGAGATCCCGCGCGACAGCATCGCGAAGATCGGGATGGGGACCGCCGCCGGCATTCAGAACGTGGACATCTTCCCCAACACCGGTGACGGGCCCTTCCTCGCCACCGGTGACGAACTCGCGGTGCCGCAGGACCGGCAGCCGGTGCAGATGGGTGAGCTGATGCTGCAGGCGAACCGACTGCTCGAGGGCATCGACCCGCAGGCGATCAGCGACATCGGGACCGAACTCGGGGCGTCGTTCGACGGACTCGGGCCCAGCATGGCGAGCTTGATCGCCAACGGCGACGCACTGTCCGCGCAGCTCGACGACCAGGCCCCGATGCTGCGGTCGCTGGTCGAACGGACCGCGGACCTGGTGGATTCGATGGCCGGACAGTCGGACTCGTTGGTGCGCGGCATGGGTGCGGCCCGGAACTTCACCGAGCAACTCGACTCCAACGCGCCGGTGCTGGTGTACCTCACCGACACCGCGCCACCGGCGCTGCGCAACGCGCGGCAACTCTTCGACCGCTACCACGACACCTTCGGGTCGGTGCTGGCGAATCTGGTCACGGTGGCCCCGGTGATCTCCGACCGCAGTGACTCCCTGGCCGCCGGCCTCGTCGCGTTGCCCGACGGCCTCGGCAAGCTCGAGTCGATCGTCAAGGGCAACCGTGCGGACTTCTCCCTCGTCGCCACCCAGGGCCCGGTGTGCAACTACGACACGACGCGCCGGGCGCTCGGCGACATGACGCCCGTGGAACCGAACCTCACCTACTACTGCCCGCCAGGTGAGAACCTGTCGACCCGCGGCGCCCGAAATGCGCCCCGCCCCAACGGTCTCGGCCTGCAGAATGCGACCACGCCGGGCACCGAGATCGGTCCGCCGGTGGTCGACGACCCGATTCTCGTCCCGACCGGGGTCGAGGCACTGAATTACTGGAAACAGCTCTTGGAGGATCTCGGAAATGGCAAGTGAGCACACCGACCCCGCCACGACCAGCGTGATGGAGGCGATCCCGGCCGACGACGACCCGATGGCGACCACCCCCGACGAGGCCGGCGTCGCGGGGCCCAGGGCGGCGGCGATGCGGCGGCCCCGAATGCTGGTGGCCCTGCTGCTGGTGTGCGCGCTGGTCGCCGTCTCGGTCGCGTTGGTGATTCAGGCGCTGGCGGCCCGCCACACCGACGCCTTGCGCGGCGAGGCGGTCGACATCGCCCGTGACTACTCGGTGGCGTTGTCCTCGTTCGACTTCCAGAGCCTGGACGCCAACCGGGACAGGGTGGTCGGCATGTCCACCCCGGCCTTCGCGGGCAAGTACAACGAGATGGTCGACGCGCTGCGCCAGATCGTCACCGAGGGCAAGGGGCAGGCGACCGCGACCGCGGACCACGTCGGCATCGAGAGCCTCGACGACTCGTCGGCGGTGGTGCTGGTGTTCGTGGACCAGCAGGCGAAGAACGTCCTCTCGCCGGAGGGCAACTCCCAGAAGTACCGAATGGTGGTCAGCCTCGTACGCGACGGCGACCGGTGGGTGGTCGACAACGTCGACACCAAGTAGTCGACACCAGACAGTCGATACGAACGTAAGGACAGCAACCATGGACACCGAGCCGACGCTCACCACCGCGTACACCCGGATCGCGATCGGCTCGCAGGTGCGGCGCCGGAACCGCCGGGAGGTGCTGATCACCGACGCCCTCGACTTCTGGGCGTTCGCGGGCGGCGCCGCCAACGTCATCATGCAGTTGGGGTGGCCCGGGGTCGCGTACGGCGTGATGGAGAGCAGGGTCGAGTCCGGCAGCCTGGTCCGGCATCCCTGGAAACGCGCCCGCACCACCTTCCAGTACCTCGCGGTCGCCATCCTGGGAAGCGAGGAGGAACGCCTCGCCTACCGGCAGGCGGTCAACGGCGTGCACCGGCACGTGCGCTCGGACGAGAACAGCCCCGTCGAGTACAACGCCTTCGACCGTGACCTGCAGATGTACGTGGCGGCGTGCCTCTACGTCGGGTTCGAGGACAGTCACCAGCTGCTGCACGGCAAGCTGACCGAGGAGCAGGCCGAGGCGTTCTACCAGTCGTCGTCCACGCTCGGCACCACCCTGCAGGTCACCGAGGACATGTGGCCGCCCACCCGCGCCGACTTCGACCGGTACTGGAACCTGGCCTGCGAGCAGGTGACCATCGACGAGCGGACCCGTCGGTACCTGGACGACCTGGTGAACCTGAGGATGATCGCCTGGCCGCTGCGGGCCGTCTTCGGGAACCTGCTTCGGTTCCTGACCGCAGGATTCCTGCCGCCCCTGTTCCGGGACCTGCTCGACATCGAGTGGACCGAGACCGATCGCCGACGGTTCGAGAACCTGTTCGTGTTCGTCTCGTTCGTCAACAGGTTCCTGCCGCGGTTCGTCAGGCACGGTGCCAACCATGTGTTGTTGCGGGATGTCCGCCGGCGAATGCGCGCCGGGGCGAAGTTGGTGTAGCGGCGGTGCGAGTTGCCCGTGACCACGTCGATCGGCGCCTCGGCGCGGGTCCCGATCATCCGGAACCGAACGTCAACTTACCGTCGAGTAACCCTGTGGGAGAGTGGGGGAGACGCTGCGCACAGAATTTGTCGTGCGGCGGGGGAACTGATAACAACTACGGGTGCTCCGCCGCGGTGTGGTGTGCTGTCGTCCCGTTTGCATGTGACATGATTCCGGGCGGTTGTCTCGCACGCCGGACGATGGCCGCTCGCCACGAGTGGGTGGCCGATCGACCGGCGTTCGTCTGTGATTGCCGACATAATGTCGGCAACGTGAGGCTGCTGACGTGGTCGTGGTGGTTTCCTGAGGAGGCGTGAGCTAACAAAGGGTGATGCCGGAGCGATGACAACTGTGGATCGGCAGGGAACTGTCGTGCCATGAGCGAGACCACGACGAGACACAGCGACGGAACTTCGTCGAGATGGGGGAGCGAAACCTTGGACACCCTGGGTGCAGTCGGATCTGGTGGAGCCCCGGAGGAGGCGTCGCAGGCACCGGCAGCGCACACCTCCGGGCAGTTTCCACTGTCGTCCGCTCAGCGGGGTATGTGGTTCGCTCAGCAGGCCGCCGGGGATGTCCCGCTCACCATCGCCCAGTACATCGAGGTCGACGGACTCCTCGACGTCGACATCCTGACCATGACGAACCGGATCGCCGGCAAGGAATTCGGTTCCGCATACCTCCGCCTGGTCCCCGCGGACGGGATCCCCGAGCAGGTCGTCGACCGCTCGATCGACGACCACGTCCGGTTCCTCGACTTCTCCGACCGGGACGACCCGGTCGCCGCGGCGCAGGCCTGGATGCGCCAGGACTACGGGTCGCCCCTCGACCTGTTCGAGGACCGGCTGATCGTCTCCACCGTGCTCAAGCTCAGCGAGACCCACAGCTACTGGTACTGCCGGATCCACCACATCGCGCTCGACGGCTTCGGCGCAATGGCGATCCTCAACCGTGCCGCCGAGCTGTACACGGCCGTCGTGCAGGGCCGCGACATCGAGGCCGGCCACGCCGAAGAGCTCGTCAAGATCTACAACAACGAACTGGCGTACCGCAGTTCGCCCCGATTCCAGCGAGACCGGGAGTACTGGTCCGGGCGGGTTGCGGACCTACCCGCCCCGTTGAGCCTGAGTGGCCGCACCGCGCCGGTGGACTCGCATGCCACGGTTGCGGGCGAGCTGGTTCCGGACGCAACCTCGGAGCTGCTCGCGGCCACCGCGGACAGCAGTGTCGCCGGCGAGACCCCCGCCATCGTGGCGGCCTTCGCCGCCTACCTGGCCGGCATGACCGGTAGCAATGACGTGGTGCTCAGCCTGCCGGTCTCCGCGCGTGCCACCGCGGTGCTGCGCCGTTCCGGAGGCATGGTCTCCAACGTCGTCCCGCTGCGGCTGCGGATCGACTCGGACACCACCGTGGACGAATTGATCGCCGCGGCGAACCTCGAGCTGACCGGGGCACTGCGTCGGCAGATGTACCGGCACGAGGACATGCGTCGCGATGCAGGTGCCGTCACCGGCGAGCGGGGTTTCTTCGGCCCGTCGATCAACATCATGATGTTTCACCGTGAGCTCCGGTTCGGCGACTTCACCGGCCGGTTCAAGGTGCTCAGCACGGGCCCGGTCGAGGATCTCGCGGTCAACCTCTACCCGAGTGTCGCGGGCAAGAGTGTCCAGATCGACTTCGAGGGCAACCCGAACCTGTACTCCGAGGGCGAGCTCGGTGGCTACCACCACCGGTTCCTGAACTACCTGCGGACCTTTCTCTCGGCCGACCGCGGCAGTGCGGTCAACCGGCTCGACCTGCTCGAGGCAGGCGAGGCTCAGCAGCTGCTGGCTGCCGGCACCGGGGCTCCGGTGTCCTTCGGCGTCGACATCACCGACCGTTGGGACCGCTCGGTCGCGGCGGACCCGGCCGCGGTGGCCGCGGTGGCGGGCGAGCTGACCGTCACCCGTGGCGAACTCGACCGTCGTGCGAACCGGCTGGCCCGTGAACTGGCCGGTCGTGGTGTGGGTGTCGACGACGTCGTCGCGCTGATCGTGCCTCGGTCGATCGACTGGCTCGTCAGCATGCTGGCGGTGTGGAAGGTCGGCGCCGCGTACGCGCCCGTCGACGTCGTTGCTCCCGTCGAGCGGGCGCAGGCACTCCTCGAGGACTGCGACGTGCGATGTCTCGTCGCGACCAGCGCCTGGGCCGGCGCCGCCGGCTACGACGGCCCGATGATCCTGCTCGACGACCCGATCGCGCAGGCCCGCATCGCGGACCTCGACGACTTGCCCGTACCGAACTCCTGGGGAAGCGAGGCCGACGCCCGGCTCGCGTACGTCATCTCGACCTCCGGCTCGACCGGGCGCCCCAAGCCGACCCTGGTCCCGATGCGCGGATTCGCGAACATCGTCGAGTGGTACCGCGGCGAACTCGGTCTGACCGAGGGCGACGGCGTTCTGGTGGGCAACGCCCCGGTGTTCGACCAGACGCAGAAGAACGTGTGGGTCGCGCTGACCGAGGGGGCGGTGCTGCACCTGCCCGACGAGGGCTTCGATCCCGTGGAGATCCTGGGGATCGTCGAGCGCGGCGACGTCGCCATCGCGAACATGTCCCCGAGCGCGTTCAACGTGCTGCTCGACCACGACACCCGGGCCGCGCTGCCGCGCCTGCGCGCGGTGTTGCTCGGCGGCGAGGCAGTGCGTCCGCACCGCCTGCACCAGCTCGAGGCCGGCGGGGTACGGCTGTACAACAACTACGGTCCCACCGAGGCGACCGACATGGTCACCTCGCATCGGATCGCCGCCGTCGACACCGCGTACCGGGAGGGCCGGATCCCGATCGGCGGGCCGATCGGCAACCTCGGCGTGTACGTCCTGGACTCGCAGCTGCGGCTGGTGGCGCCCGGCGTCACCGGCGAACTGTACGTCGGCGGCGAGGGCGTGGCGCGCGGCTACGGCAGCCGGTTCGCCCTGACCTCGTCGATGTTCGTGGCCGACCCGTTCGCCGCCGACGGCGGGCGCATGTACCGCACCGGCGACGTGGTGTGGTGGAACGCCGACGGTGAGCTCGAGTACCAGGGCCGCAGTGACTTCCAGGTCCAGATCCGCGGGCTCCGTGTCGAGCTCGGCGAGATCGAGGCCGTGCTGCTCGGCCACCCCGACGTGGTCCGGGTCGCGGTGCTGGTGCACGAGGGCGAGCTCGGTCAACGTCTGATCGCGTACGCGGTCCCCGCACCCGGTGCCGAGCTGGACGTCCCCGCACTCATCGAGTACGCCGGGCTGCACCTGCCGAGCTACATGGTGCCGTCGGCGGTCGTCACGCTCGACGACCTGCCGCTCAACGCGAACGGCAAGATCGACCGGAAGTCGTTGCCGGAACCCGACTTCAAGGCTCGGACGGTGGAGTACGTCGCCCCGGTCACGGAGCTCGAGAAGACCATCGCGACGGTGTTCGGCGACGTGCTCGGGCTCGCCGAGGTCAGCATCGAGGACAGCTTCTTCGCGCTCGGCGGCGACAGCATCATGTCGATCCAGCTGGTGTCCCGGTCGAAGGAGGCCGGCGTCGCCTTCACCACCCGCGACGTGTTCGACTGCAAGACTGTCGCCCGGCTCGCCGAACTCGTCGCGCAGCGCGCCCTCAGCAACGAGATCGCGTCGGTGCTCGAGGAGCTGCCCGGTGGCGGTGTCGGAGAGGTGCCGCTGCTGCCCGTCGGACGCTGGATGCTGGACCAGGGCCCCTTTGCCCGCCGGTCCCAGGGGATCCTGCTCAACCTGGGAGCAGACCTGACCGAGGACGTCCTCGGCGGCGCGCTGCAGTCGGTCCTGGACCACCACGACGCACTGCGCTCGCGGCTCTCCCGGACCGACGGCGGCGACTGGGCCCTCGAGGTTCGCGAGGTCGGCTCGGTGCGGGCCGTCGACGTGATCTCCCGACAGGACGTCACCGCCGAACCTGGCACCGAAGAGTTCGAGTCGGTAGTGGCGGAGCAGCTCGACGCGGCCGCCGACCGCCTCGACCTGGCCGCCGGCCTGCTGGTCGCGGCCGTGTGGCTGCGCGCACCGTCGGGCGCCGCCCGGCTGCTTCTGGTGATCCACCACCTCGCAATCGACGGTGTGTCCTGGCGGGTCGTGCTGCCGGACCTGGCCATCGCGGCAACCGGGCTCGCGGTGGGTCAGCCCGCGCGGCTCGAGCCGGTCGGCACCTCTGTGCGGCGGTGGGCACACGCGCTGCGTGACGAGGCCCTGAGCGATTCTCGGGCAAGCGAATTCGACCACTGGCAGCGCGCACTCGAGGGTCCGGACCCGACGCTCGGGTCGACGGTTTGCTCGCGGCGCTGCTGCTCGCGGTGACCCGCTGGCGTCGCGACCGTGGGGTCGACGAGTCCTCGGTCCTGGTGGCGCTCGAGAGCCACGGCCGCGACGACGACGTGATCGTCGGGGCGGACCTGTCCCGGACGGTCGGCTGGTTCACCAACATCTTCCCGGTGCGGTTGGACCACGGTGGGCTCGATGTCGACGATGCCCTTGACGGCGGGGCCGCGGCAGGCGCCGTGGTCAAGGCCGTCAAGGAGCAGTTGCTGGCGGTGCCGGACGGCGGCCTCGGCTTCGGGCTGCTGCGGCACCTGCGCAAGGACACCGGCGGCACGCTCGCCGAGTTCGCGTCGCCGCAGATCATGTTCAACTACCTCGGGCGGACGTCGGCGGCGTTGGGCGAGGACCTTGCGGGTGCGCCGTGGACGCCGGACGACTCCGTCGGCATCGGCGGCTTCCTGTCGGCACACGACGCCGGCGCGGCACTCTCGGCCACTGTCGAGATCAACGCCGGTATCGAAGGCGAGGGCGCGGGCGCGCACCTCGCGGCGTCGTTCACCTACGCGTCCGAGCTGCTCTCCGCGGACGAGGCCGAGCACCTCGCGCACTGGTGGGTCCGGGCACTCGAGGCCGTCGCGGCCTATGCCTCCGACGAGTCGGCCGGCGGCCTCACCCCGTCGGACCTGGACCTGGTGACGCTGTCGCAGAAGCAGATCGAGCGGTTCGAGCAGCGCTACCCGGCGCTGGTCGACGTGTGGCCGCCCGCGCCGCTGCAGCACGGCATGTACTTCCACTCGCTGCTTGCCGAGGACGTCGACGTCTACACCGCGCAGATCGTGCTCGAACTCGGCGGCGAGGTCGATCCGGACCGGATGCGCACGGCGGGGCAGGCCCTGATCACCCGGAACGAGGTCTTCCGCACCGTTTTCGTGCAGGAGGAGGACAGCGGCGAGGTCCTGCAGGTGCTGCTCGACGACGTGACGCTGCCGTGGACGCAGACCGACCTGTCGGTGCTCGACGTCGACGTCCGGTCCGCCGAGCTGACCCGGCTGATGCAGGCGGATCGGGCTTCCCGGTTCGACCTCACTGCCGCTCCGCTGACCCGGTTCCACCTGATCCGCACGGACGCGGACCGGTGGATCCTCACGGTCACCAACCACCACATCCTGGCCGACGGCTGGTCGACGCCGCTGATCGTGCGTGACCTGCTCACCCTGTACGCCGCGGGCGGCTCGTCGGACATGCTGCCGCGGGTGCGGACCTACAAGGACTTCCTGGCGTGGCTCGCGGCGCAGGACGCCGAGGCCAGCCGCGCGCAGTGGCACCGCCTCCTCGCCGACGTGGAGGAGCCGACCATGTTGGCCGCCCGGACCGGCGCGGAGCCGGCGGTTGCCGCGGCTGACGACGTCTCCGTGGTGCTCGACGACGACCTCGACGGTCGGCTGAAGCAGCTCGCCCGGAGGCTCGAGGTCACCACCAACACGCTGCTGCAGGCCGCGTGGGGTCTGGTGCTCGCACGGCTCACCGCGCGTGAGGACGTGCTCTTCGGCGCCACCGTCTCGGGTCGGCCGGCGGAGCTGGCCGACGTCGAGTCCATGGTCGGTCTGTTCATCAACACCGTGCCTGTCCGGGTGAGCGTGGACCCCGACGAGTCGGTGGCGCAGTTGCTGACCCGGGTACAGCAGGAACAGACGCAGCTGCTCGGCCACCAGTACGTGGGCCTGAGTGAGATCATCACCGCCGAGGGCAAGGGCAACCTGTTCGACACCCTGTTGGTGCTCGAGTCGTACCCGGTGGACCGACAGGGCGTCACCGACGAGTCGGACATCGCCGGCCTGCGACTGCTCGACGTCGACGTGAAGGACGGCTCGCACTACCCGCTGGCTGTCGTCGGAATCCTCGGCGCCACACTGGAACTGAACTTCAAGTACATGTCGACCGCGTTCTCCCGCGAGGATGTCGAGGGCTTCGCGCACCGGCTGCTG
Organism: Rhodococcus sp. P4_C10; assembly: GCF_056402135.1. NCBI lineage: Bacteria > Bacillati > Actinomycetota > Actinomycetes > Mycobacteriales > Nocardiaceae > Rhodococcus > Rhodococcus sp. P4_C10. The sequence goes on from NZ_JBFUHZ010000027.1 coordinate 27,093, forward strand.
ACGGTGCTGGAGGCCTTCGCCTCCGACAGCGAGGCGACGGTCGGCGCGATCGACCTGCTCGACGCCGCCGAGCACGAGCGACTGGTCCCGGTCCGCGGCGAGGCCGCCGCGGCGGGCACCCCGCTGCCGGAGTTGATGGCCGCAGCCGTCGCCGTGAACCCGGCCGCACCCGCGCTGGTCGCCGGTGCCCGGGAACTGAGCTACGCCGAACTCGACGAGCGGTCGAACCGGGTGGCGCGGGCGCTGATCGCCGCGGGCGTCGGTCCGGAGGCCTTCGTGGCGCTGGCACTGCCGCGGTCGGTGGAGTCGGTGCTCGGCGTGTGGGCGGTGACCAAGGCCGGAGGTGCCTTCCTGCCGATCGACCCGGCGTACCCGGCCGACCGCATCGAGCACATGGTCTCCGACTCCGGGGTCCGATTCGGTCTGACGCTCGCCGCACATCGCGAAGCGCTGCCCGACTCGGTGGACTGGGTGGTCCTCGACGACCCGGCCTTCGAGGTGCGGTGCGCGCAGTTGCGCGCGGACGCGATCGTCGACGCGGATCGGCTCGCGCCGCTGCGCCCCGAGCACACCGCGTACGTCATCTACACCTCTGGCTCGACAGGTCTGCCGAAGGGCGTCGTGGTGACCCACGCCGGCCTGGAGAACTTCGCGATCGAGCAGCGCGAGCGCTACTCGGTGACGAGTTCGTCTCGTACCCTGCACTTCTCGTCGCCGAGCTTTGACGCATCGGTGCTCGAACTGCTGCTCGCTGTCGGTGCGGGCGCGACCATGGTGATCGCGCCGACCGAGATCTACGGTGGCGACGAACTGCGTGTCCTGCTGGAGTCGCAGCGGGTGACGCATGCGTTCGTGACCCCCGCGGCACTGTCCACGGTGGACCCGGCGGGTCTGGACGAAGTCACCGCCGTGATCGTCGGTGGCGACGCCTGTGGACCGGAACTGGTCTCGCGGTGGGCCGTCGGCAGGGCCATGTTCAACGCCTACGGTCCCTCCGAGGGCACCGTCGCGACCAACATCAGCAGCGCGCTGGTGCCGGGCGGCGCAGTGACCATCGGCGGCCCGATCCGCGGTGTCGCCGCGGTGATCCTGGACTCTCGGCTGCGGCCGGTGCCGGTCGGTGTCGCCGGTGAGCTGTACGTGTCCGGTCCGGCGGTGGCCCGTGGCTACCACGGTCGGCCAGCGCTCACGTCGGAACGTTTCGTCGCCGACCCGTACGGCGCACCCGGCGCGCGGATGTACCGGACCGGAGATGTGGTGCGCTGGGTGGAGGCCCCCGCCGGTCTCGAGGTCGAGTACGTGGGCCGCAGCGATTTCCAGGTGAAGGTCCGCGGATTCCGGATCGAGCTCGGCGAGATCGACGCCGCTCTCGACGCACACGATGCGGTGGACTTCGCGGTGACCGTCGGCCGTACCGGTCCGACCGGCGACGTCCTGCTCGCGTCGTACGTCGTGCCGGTGGCCGGCCAGTCGGTGGTGGTCACCGAGCTCAAGGAGCTCGTCAGCCGGACTCTGCCCGCCCACATGGTGCCGTCGGCGATCGTGTTGCTCGATGCGTTGCCGCTCACGGTCAACGGCAAGCTCGACCGAAAGGCATTGCCGGACCCGGACTTCGGTGCGGACTCGGGCGAGTACGTCGAGCCCGGCTCGCCGGTCGAGGTGGCCGTCGCCGGAGTCTTCGCCGACGTGCTCGGGATCGAGCGGGTCTCGGCAACGGAGTCGTTCTTCACATTGGGTGGCAACTCGCTCTCGGCGACTCGGGTGGTCGCCCGGGTCAACTCGGCGGTCGGTTCTGCGCTCGGCGTGCGGGACTTGTTCGAGGCGTCGACGGTCGCCGAGTTGGCCGCCCGCGCGGTCAGCGCCGAGGGGCGCGCCCCGCGGCCCGCGCTGGTCGCCGCGGAGCGCCCGGAGCAGGTGCCGCTCTCGCTTGCGCAGCAGCGTATGTGGCTGATCAACCGGCTCGACCCCGCGTCGCCCGCCTACAACATCGCGATCGCCGTCCGGCTCTACGGACGCCTCGACTTCGACGCGCTCGAGTTGGCGGTGGCCGACGTGCTCGGCCGCCACGAGTCCGTCCGGACGGTGTACCCGGACGACGAGGGGGTGCCGCGACAGGTCGTGCTGCCGGTCTCCTCGGTCCAGATCGACCTGTCCCCGGTGCGGGTCGACGGGGACGCGGTCCCTGCCGCGCTGGTGGAGTTCGCCTCGCAGGGCTTCGACGTCACCACGACGCCGCCGCTGCGCACCCGGCTGTTCCAGGCCGACGACCAGGAGTACGTGCTGGCGCTCGTCGTCCACCACATCAGTGCGGACGGTGCGTCGATGGGTCCGTTGGCCCGCGACGTGATGCTGGCGTACGGCCGGCGGGTCACCGGCGCGGCCCCCGAGTGGGCACCGCTGGTCGTGCAGTACGCAGACTACGCGCTGTGGCAGCGTGAGGTGCTCGGCGCCGAGGACGATTCCGAGTCGCTGGCGTGGCGTCAGCTCGACTTCTGGGAGGGCACCCTTGCGGGCATGCCCGGGCTGATCGAATTGCCCACCGACCGCCCGCGTCCGGCCCGGCAGTCGATGCGCGGCGGGAAGGTCGATTTCGAGATCGACGCCGACCTGGTGGCCGGTCTGCACGAGATTGCGCGCCGCGGCGGTGCCACGCTGTTCATGGTGATGCACGCAGCGCTCGCCACGTTGCTGTCCAGGCTGACCGCCAACGAGGACATCGCGATCTCGACCGCGGTGGCCGGTCGTGGTGAGGCCGAACTCGACGAGATGGTCGGCATGTTCGTCAACACCCTGGTGCTGCGCACCGCTGTGGACGGTGGGCGCGGTTTCGCCGAGATCGTCCAGCAGGCCAAGAAGACGGACCTGGAGGCGTACGCGCACGCCGATGTCCCCTTCGACAGCGTGGTGGAGCGGCTGAACCCGGTGCGGTCGCAGTCGTACTCGCCGCTGGCCCAGGTCATGCTCTCCTTCGAGAACCTCGGCAGGCCGACGCTGGAACTGCCCGAACTGACCGCCACCGAGTTCGACAGTGGACTCGTGATGGCCAAGACGGACCTGAAGCTCACCCTGGTCGAGAACCGGGACGCGACCGGTGCGGTGTCGAGCCTGTCTGCCTCGCTCTTCTACGCGGCCGACCTGTTCGACGAGGCGACCGTGATCGGGTTCGCGGACAGGTTCCTGCACCTCGTGCGGACCGTCGTGACCGACGCGGACGCCGTGGTCGGCGACATCGACATCTGGAACGCCCCTGAGGTCGTCGGGCGCTCCGCCGCCGCGCCGACCGTCGACGACCTGCCGCGACTCGTTGCCACGGTTGCCGAGTCCAGCTCGGACACGATCGCGCTCGAGCACGACGGCATCACGGTCACCTACGGTCAGATGGACGAGCGGCTGAAGCTGTTGACGGCCTCGCTGGCTGACCGCGGGATGGCGGTCGAGGCGATCGTCACCACGGCTCTGACCAGCCTGGTTCCTACGATTCTGCTGGCCGCGGGCGGCAGTGGGGCCGGCGACGGATTCGCCGACGTGGTCGACAAGCTGGTCGCGGATGCCCATGCCCGCGCCCGCGCCACGTCGCAGTCGGCCGACTCGAGCGGACTGGTCGCCGGCGGCTGATCCGATTTGCCGGCGGGTCGGTCCGGGACGGTCCCGTATCTTTGATCCAGTCGCGAGCGGTGCCGGCATGGGCTGCTCGCGACACATTGTCGTGCGATGCGTGATTGTGCGTCGTGCAACTGTCGATACGTAAACGAATAGATTTGGCTCGCGAGCTTTGGAGGACCTGTTGTCTGCTGCGGATCTGACTCGATCGATCTCTAGCCTCGCCTCGGACCGTCCGGACGTGATCGTGGTGTCCGTCGATGGAATGTCGGTGACGTACCGAGAGCTCGACGAGCGGCTGCAGATGCTGGCCGGGCCGCTTGCCGAGAGGGGCATGGACGCAGACGCCATCGTGTCGGTGGTGCTGACCGGGCTGGTCCCCACGATCGTCGCGGCAGAGGGCGGGATCGGTGCGGTCCTCGACCGGATCGCACAGGACGCGACGTCGCTCGCCCCCGCCGAGGACGTGGGTGAGGAGTCTGCCCCGGCAACGCTGGTGGATGCGTTCGAGGCGCAGGTCGCACGCACCCCGGACGCCGTCGCGATCGAGAGTGACGGTGTGGTCTGGACCTACGCGGAGTTCGCCGCGCATGTCAACCGGTTGGCACGGCTGCTGATTGCGGAGGGGGTGGGTCCCGAGTCCCTGGTCGCGCTGGGCTTCCGTCGTTCGCTCCAGATGATGGTGGCGATGTACGCCGTCGTCAAGGCTGGTGGCGCCTACGTCCCGATCGATCCGGATCACCCGGCGGAGCGCATCAAGGACGTGCTTGCCACAGCGGGGGCTGTCTGTGTGCTGACCCGCTCGAGCGAGGCAATGCCCTGGCCGGAGGACGCTGTCGTCCTCGACCTCGATGCGCTCGACACCACGGCTTACGCAGCAGGGCCGGTCACCGACCACGAGCGGTTGCGGCCCTTGCGCGCCGCGAACCCCGCGTACGTCATCTTCACCTCCGGCTCGACGGGGCACCCCAAGGGTGTGGCAGTCCCGCACTCCAACGTGGTTGGTCTGATCGCACGTCGCCAGGGCCTGTACTCCCTCGGCACCGACGACCGCGTGCTGCAGAAGACACCGGTCACCTTCGACGCATCCGTCCGCGAGCTGTGGTGGCCGCTCGCTACCGGCGCCCGACTGGTGCTGGCTTCGCACGACGGTCATCGTGATCCCAGGTACCTCGCGGAGGCGATCGACAGGCACGGCATCACTGTGATGCATTTTGTCCCTTCGATGCTCGAGCTGTTTGTGGCGTCACTCCGGCCGGGCGAGTGCGGTTCCCTGCGCGAGATCTTCAGCGGTGGCGAGGAGATGTCGCCGCAGCTGCTGGCACAGTTGCACGCTGCACTGACTGCCCGCGTCAACAATGAGTACGGCCCGACCGAGTTCACCGTCTCGGGTACTCGACACGGCACCACCACGCAGGACGAGACGTCCGTCCGGGTTCCGATCGGTACGCCCTACGAGGGCCTGCAGGGCTACGTCCTGGACCGGCGTCTGAGGGAGGTACCGGTCGGAATCGCCGGCGAGCTGTACCTTGCCGGACCTCAGGTTGCCCGCGGTTACGTCGGCCGGGCCGATCTGACGGCCGCCAGGTTCGTTGCCAACCCGTTCGGTGATGCCGGTTCGGTCATGTACCGCACCGGCGACGAGGTACGCCGCCGCAGTGACGACAACCTCGAATACATGGGCCGCACCGACTTCCAGGTCAAGGTCCGGGGCTTCCGAATCGAGCTCGGCGAGATCGAGGCCGCGCTTCTACGCGACCGGCGGGTACGCCGCGCGGTCGCGCTGGTCGACACGGACAGAGTCGGCTTCGACCGGATCGTGGCGTACGTGGTGCCCGCGGACGGTGACGAGGTGGATCCGGGCGAGGCACGCGTGCAGGTCGCAGGAGTGCTGCCCGAGTACATGGTGCCCGCGACTGTGATGGTGCTCGACGAGCTGCCGATCACTTCGCACGGCAAGTTGGACCGCAGGGCGCTGCCGAAGCCGGACTTCGGAGCCAATGCACAGGTCTATCGCGAACCTGCCACGCATGCCGAGACAGTGGTGGCTCAGATCTTCGCCGAGATCCTCGGTGCGGATCGGGTCGGTGCCGACGACTCGTTCTTCGAGAGCGGCGGCAACTCCCTGTCGGCAACCCGGGTGGTGGCCCGCGTCAACGCCGAGATGGGGTCCGACGCGACCCTGCGTGACCTCTTCGACACCCCCACCGTGTCAGGATTTGCGGCACTGGCGGAATCCACGGCCGGAACCGGCCACGCCCGGCCGGAGTTGCGTGCTGTCGAGCGTCCGGAGCGACTTCCGCTGTCCCTCGCGCAGGCCCGGATGTGGTTCATCAACCAGTTCGACACCACTTCGCCCGCATACAACGTGCCGTTGGGTATTCGCCTGGTCGGCGACTTGGACGTCGACGCACTGCGCGCCTCGGTGGCGAGTGTGCTCGAGCGGCACGAGTCGTTGCGAACGGTGTTCCCCGACGACGGCCACGGACCCAGCCAGGTGATCCTGCCCGCGGCCGCCCTCGATCTCGGCCTCGAGCCCGTCGCGGTGACGAGTGAGCAGGACCTGGCGGCACAGGTTTCGGAGTTGGCCTCGCGTGGGTTCGACGTGACCACCGAGATCCCGGTCCGGCCGCGCCTGTTCCGTCTGGGCGACACCGAGCACGTGCTCTTGTTCCTGGTGCATCACATCTCCTCGGACGGTGCCTCGATGGCGCCGCTGGCGCGCGACGTGATGGCGGCGTACACGAGCTGGACTCACGGGAAGGCTCCCGACTGGGAACCTCTGGCGGTGCAGTACGCGGATTACGCGATCTGGCAGCGCGAACTGCTGGGTAGCGAGGACGACTCGGAGTCGTTGGTAGCCGCCCAGGTTCGGTACTGGGTCGATGAGCTTGCCGGGATCCCCGATGTGCTGCCGTTGCCGACGGACCGGAAGCGGCCCGCCGTGACGTCCATGAGTGGCGGTCGCGTCGAGTTCGATGTCGATGCGGAGTTGCACAGGCGTTTGCTGGAACTCTCGCGCGAGTACGGGGCAACCCTGTTCACGACGGTCCACGCCGCGTTCGCGCTGCTGCTCTCGAAGATCTCCGGTACGGACGACATCGTCATCGGCACCCCGATCGCGGGTCGTGGCGAGCGTGAGCTCGACGACATGGTCGGCATGTTCATCAACACCCTGGCCCTGCGAACCGTGGTGGACCCGTCCGCGACCTTCGCGGACATGCTGACGTCGACCAGGGAATCCGACCTGGGGGCGCTGGGGCACGCGGAGGTTCCCTTCGAGCGGCTGGTGGAGATTCTCGCGCCGGAGCGGTCGACCGCGCACGCGCCGATCTTCCAGGTTGTGATTGCGCTCGAGAACACGGAGCCGGCCGTCCTGGAACTGCCGGGGCTGACAGTCAGCGCGGTCGACCCCGGGGTCACCTTCGCCAAGTTCGACCTGCAGCTCTCGATCGGCGAGAACACCGACGGGTCGGGCATGACCGGTTCCTTCGTCTACGCCACCGACCTTTTCGACGAGGCCAGCGTCCGTGTTCTCGGCGAGCGGTTCGTCCGACTGCTCGGCGAGGTGGTCGTGGATCCGTCCGTCGTGGTGGGTGACGTGACGATCACCGACCCCGCCGAGCATGCAGCGCTGGTGCCGGTGACCGGTCCGGCTGCCGTCGCGCCGGTGACCCTGCCCGAGCTGTTGGGTGCAGCCGTCGCAGACCGCGACGCGACTGCCCTGGTCTTCGGCGACCGCACGATGTCCTACGGCGAGCTCGACGATCGCTCGAACGCCCTGTCTCGCATGCTGATTGCACGCGGCGTCGGCCCCGAGTCCTTCGTGGCCCTGGCGATCTCCCGCTCGATCGAGTCACAGATCGCTCTGTGGGCGGTGGCGAAGTCCGGAGCCGCGTTCGTGCCGATGGATCCGGCGTACCCGTTCGACAGGCTCGAGCACATGGTCACCGACTCGGGGGCAGCGGTCGGCCTGACGGTGGCCGAGCACGTCGGCGACCTGCCCGAGACCACCTGGCTGGTGCTCGACGACGACCACTTTGTCGCAGAGTGGGAGAGCACGTCGACCGCGCCGCTCACCGATGCGCATCGCAACGCACCGATCCTGGTCGACAACACGGCGTACGTCATCTACACGTCGGGGTCGACGGGTCTGCCCAAGGGCGTCGTGGTCACCCACCGTGGCCTGGTGAACTTCGTGGCCGAGCAGGTGAGACGGTACGAGCTGTCCAGCTCGGCCCGGGTACTTCACTCGTCGTCACCGAGCTTCGACGCATCACTTCTCGAGCTGCTCATGGCGGTCGGCTCGAGCGCCGTCCTGGTGATCGTGCCGTCCGGGGTGTTCGGCGGCAGTGAGCTCGCCGAGATCATCGCCCGCCACCGGGTCACGCATGCCTTCATCACTCCGTCCGCTGCGTCCGCGCTTTCCCCGCAGGGACTCGACTCGTTGCGGTACCTCGTCATGGGTGGCGAGGCGTTGACCACGGAGCTCGTCGAGCGGTGGGCACCCGGGCACCGGCTGCACAACGCCTACGGCCCCACCGAGGCGACGATCATGGTGACCACCGGCGATGCGATCGCCGCCGGAGACCCGTTGACCATCGGCGAGCCCATCCAGGGTGTGTCCGCCGTGGTCCTCGACGGCCGGCTGCGGCCGGTGCCGCTCGGCGTCGCCGGTGAGCTCTACGTATCGGGGACCCAGACCGCGCGCGGTTACCACGACCGTCCGGCTCTCACGTCGGACCGCTTCGTCGCCGACCCGTTCGGTGCGCCCGGAAGTCGGATGTACAGGACCGGCGACGTGGTCCGCTGGGTGGACCGCTCCGAGGCGGGTGACCTTTCCCGACTCGAGGTCGAGTACATGGGTCGCAGCGACTTCCAGGTGAAGGTGCGTGGTTTCCGGATCGAGCTCGGCGAGATCGACGCCGCACTGTCCGCACACGAGTCGGTCGACTTCGCGGCCACCATCGGCCGCAGCGGGCCGTCGGGTGCGACGGTCCTGGTGGCCTACGTGGTGCCGGCGCCCGGCACGACCGTCGACCCCGCCGCGCTGACCGCGTACGTGGCGGAGGCACTGCCGGCGCACATGGTCCCCGCAGCAATCGTCGTGCTGGAGTCGGTGCCGCTGACAGTCAACGGCAAGCTGGACCGCAAGGCGTTGCCGGAGCCGGTCTTCGGCTCTGCCGTGGATTCGTACGTCGCGCCGTCCACGCCGGTCGAGACGATCCTCGCCGGTCTGTTCGCCGAGGTGCTCGGCGTCGACAGGGTGGGCGTGACGGACTCGTTCTTCGCGCTCGGCGGTGACTCCATCGTGTCCATCCAGCTGGTGTCCCGAGCGAAGGCCGCGGGCGTGCTGATCAAGGCCCGGGACGTCTTCGAGCGCAAGACCGTCGGCGGGCTGGCACAGGTCGCCACCCTCAGCGCCGACGGCGACGGACCGGTGGTCCTCGCCGAACTGCCCGGCGGCGGTGTCGGCGACATGCCGCTGCTGCCGGTGGCCCGTTGGGCCCACGACCGCGGGGCGGGCTCGCGCTTCTCGCAGGCAGTGCTGCTCACCGCGCCGATCGGCCTGCACCGCGCCCGGCTCGCCGAGACCCTCGCGGCCGTGCTCGACCAGCACGACGTTCTCCGTGCCCGGCTGATTCCCGCCGACGGCGACGGCGACGCGGTTCTGCGCACCGGCCCGGCCGGGTCGGTCGAGGCGGACCCGCTGCTCGTCCGCGTCGAGTTCGATGCCGACTCCCTGCCCGGCACACCGGGATTCGAGGCCCTCGCTGCGGCAGGCCTCGACGCGGCCGCGGACCGGCTGGACCCGGTCGGCGGTGTGATGGTGCAGGTGGTGTGGTTCGAGCCGGCCGCCTCGCTCGACGGTGTCAACGGCCGACTGTTGATCGTGGTGCACCACCTCGCGGTGGACGGAGTGTCGTGGCGACTGCTGGTGCCCGCGTTGGCCGCCGCATGGGGTCAGCTCGAGGCCGATGAGGTGCCCACGGCCGAGCCCACGGTCACGTCCGCCCGACGCTGGGCGCACGCACTGGTGGAGCAGGCCCAGGCCCCGGCGCGTGTTGCCGAGCTCGAATACTGGCGTGGGCTTGTCGCCGAACCCGAGGCGCCGCTCGGCTCCCGAGCGCTGGACCCGGCGGTGGACACGATTGCCACCGTCGAGTCGGTGACCACCGAACTGCCTGCCGACATCACGGACGCCTTGCTGACCGCGGTGCCGGCGAAGTTCCGCGGCGGCGTGCAGGACGGACTGCTGGCAGCACTGGCGCTCGCGGTCGCGCTCTGGAAGCGGGACCGCGGGACCACGGACGCCTCGACGCTGATCACCCTCGAGGGCCACGGACGTGAGGAACAGGTCGCACTCGGCGCCGATCTCTCGCACACCGTCGGCTGGTTCACCAGCGTCTACCCGGCCCGTCTCGACCTCACCGGGATCAACCTCGACGACGCTCTCGCCGCCGGCCCGGCGGCGGGGCAGGCAGTCAAGGCTGTCAAGGAGCAGCTGCTCTCCGCCCCCGACCACGGGATCGGCTACGGCCTGCTTCGGTACCTGAACCCGGAGACCGCGGCGGAGCTGGGCGAAGGTGCCCAGCCGCAGATCACCTTCAACTATCTGGGCCGGTTCGGCACCGACGAGTTGTCCGACGAGGTCCGTGCCCTCGGCTGGATCCCGGTCACCGACGGCGGCCGACTCGGCGGCGCCGCCGACCCGACGATGGCCGCCGCCGCGGCGCTGGACGTGAACTCGTCCATCCAGGCAGGGGGCGGACTGTCGACGACCTTCAGCTTCCCCCGCGCGCTGCTGACCCGCGCCGAGATCGCCGAGCTGGTAGAGCTGTGGCGACAGGCGGTGACGGCGATCGCCGAGCACGCCCGCACCGAGGGATCGGGCGGGCTCACCCCGTCCGACCTGACGCTGGTCGACCTGACTCAGGACCAGATCGACGGCCTCGAGACCCGGTACCCGGAGCTCGAGGACGTCTGGTCGCTGTCCCCGCTGCAGCAGGGGATGCTCTTCCACGCCCTGCTGGCGGCCGGGTCGACCGACGACGTCGACGTGTACACCGCCCAGTTCGTCATGAACCTGGCGGGCGAGGTGGACCTGGCCCGGCKCGGCCGGGCCGCCGACAGGCTTGTCCTGCGGTACCCGAACCTGCGGACCGCCTTCGTGATCGACGAGACCGCCGGTGCACTGCAGCTGGTGACGAACGGCGTGTCGGTCCCGATCGGCACGGTCGACCTGAGCGGGTTCAGTGGCGCCGCCCTCGAGGCAGAGCGGCTGCGGGTGCTCGACGCCGATCGGACCACCGGATTCGACATGGCCGCAGCACCGTTGCTGCGTCTGACCCTGCTCGAGTTGGCACCCGGACGCTCACAGCTGGTGTTCACCAACCATCACGTGGTCGTCGACGGTTGGTCGACGCCGATGGCCATCCGCGAGCTGATGACGCTGTACGCCCTGGACGGGGACGACTCGGCGCTCCCGCGACCGCGGTCCTACCGGGACTACCTGGACTGGCTCGCTGCCCAGGACCGGGCGCAGTCGCTGCAGACCTGGCGTCAGGCGCTGGCCGGACTCGAGGATCCGACCCTGCTCGCGCCGGCTACCCGGGGCGGCAAGCACGAGTCCGTCCCGGCGCAGATCGAACGAGCGCTGACCGCCGAGCAGACGGTCGCGGCCGAGGCACTGGCCGCCGAACTCGGTGTCACCCTGAACACCCTCGTCCAGGCCGCCTGGGCGGTGGTGCTGGGCACACTGACCGGGCAGGACTCGGTGGTCTTCGGAGCGACGGTCTCTGGCCGGCCGCCGGCGCTGGCCGGGGTGGAGTCGATGATCGGTCTGTTCATCAACACCATTCCCGTCGCGGTACGCCTCGACCCCGGTACCACCGTGCGCTCGTTCCTGACGGGCCTGCAGGCCGAGCAGGCGGGACTGCTCGAGCACCACTTCCTGGGTCTGGCGGACATCAACAAGGCGGCGGGTCCGGGCGCGCAGTTCGACACCGCGCTGCTGTACGAGTCGTATCCGGTCGACACCGCGGGGTCCGGTGGCGATGTCGACATCGCCGGGGTCCGGTTGCTCGGCGTGGAATCCGCAGCGGCCAGCCACTTCCCGCTCTCGATCGCGGTGGCACCGTCGCAGGGGCGACTGCACTTCGCTGCCAAGTTCCAGCGTGAGGTGTTCGACGAGGACGTTGTCGCCGCGCACCTGGACCGGGTGCTGCGGGTGCTCGGTGAGTTCACGGCGCGGCCCGACACCCAGCTCGGCGCGCTTGCGCTGCTGTCCCCGGCGGAGTCGGTCCAGATGGCCGGGTGGAACGAGACGGTCGGCAACGCGGTCGAGGGGACGCTGGTCGACCTGTTCGACGCACAGGTCCGTGCCACCCCGGACGCCCCGGCGCTCGTCTCCGAGACCGAGACGGTGACCTACGCCGAATTCGACGCGCGGGTCAACCGACTGGCTCGCTACCTGATCGAGCAGGGTGTGGGCCCGGAGTCGTTGGTGGGTCTGGGTATTCGCCGATCCGTGCACCTCATGGTCGGCATGTACGCGGTCGCCAAGACCGGTGCGGCCTACGTCCCGGTCGACCCGGATGCACCTGCCGAGCGTATCGAGCACGTCGTCGCGGCCGCCGGCCTGCAGATGCTGCTGAGCACCTGCGCGGATGCGGTCTCCGCACCCGCCGGCGTCCGGGTGATCGATGTCGACACGGTCGAGGTGTCCGGGCGGGCCGCCGGGCCGATCTCCGATGCAGAGCGGATCGCACCGCTGCATCCGGAGAACCCCGCCTACGTCATCTTCACCTCGGGCTCGACCGGACTCCCGAAGGGTGTTGCGGTCGCGCACAGTTCGGTGGTCAACATGCTGCGTTGGCGGCAGGACACCTACCGATTGACCGCCGCCGACACGCTGATGCAGAAGACGCCGTTCACCTTCGATGCTTCCGTGCGTGAGTTCTGGTGGCCGCTGACCTCCGGCGCCCGCCTGGTGATCGCGACGCCGGACGGGCACCGCGACCCGCGGTACCTCGCTCAGGCCGTGGTGGAGCACGGCATCACCGCGATGCACTTCGTGCCCAGCATGCTCGAGGTGTTCGTCTCGGCGATCGAGCCCGGTGAGTGCGACTCGCTGCGCATGGTGTTCTGCGGTGGCGAGTCCCTGCCGCCGCGTCTGCTCGCCGACTTCTCCGCGGTCTGCTCCGCGGAGGTGCACAACGAGTACGGCCCCACCGAGTCGACGGTCACGGCAACCCGGTGGGGGACCGGGCCGGCGGACGTGTCCGGTCAGCGAGTGTCCATCGGCACCCCGCAGGCGAACGTCACTGCCTACGTGCTCGACGCTGCGCTCCGACAGGTTCCGGTCGGGGTGACAGGTGAGCTCTATCTGGGCGGCGCACAGGTCGCCCGTGGGTACGTCGGGCGGCCCGACCTGAGTGCGGAACGGTTCGTCGCAGATCCCTTCGGTCCGTCCGGCGGACGGGTGTACCGGACCGGGGACCTGGTGTCCCGGCGCGCGGACGGCACCCTCGAGTACGTCGGTCGCGGCGACTTCCAGGTCAAGCTGCGTGGTATCCGCATCGAGCTCGGCGAGATCGAGGGCGTGATCGCAGCAGACCCCCGGGTGGGTCGGTGCGCGGTGCTGTTGCGTACGAGCGAGCAGGGGGTCGACCGCCTGGTCGCCTACGTGGTGGCGGAGCCGGACGCGGCACTCGATCCGGCCGCGGTCCTCGAGATCGCGGCGCGGGCGCTGCCGGACTACATGGTGCCGGCGGCGGCACTGGTGCTCGACGAGTTGCCGCTGACGGTCAACGGCAAGCTCGACCGGCGGGCTCTACCGGATCCGGACTTCGGTTCGGGCGGTGAGGACTACCGGGCGCCGGCCACCGCCGCCGAGGAGATGGTGGCGACGGTCTTCGGTGACCTGTTGTCGGTTTCGCGAGTCTCCGCCACCGACAGCTTCTTCGCACTCGGTGGCGATTCGCTGGTGGCGACCCGTGCGGTGGCCCGGGTGAATGCGGCCTCCGGCGGCACGGTGAACCTGCGGGACCTGTTCGAGGATCCGACCGTGGCCGGCCTCGCACGCCGGGTGGAACGGTCCGGCGCCGCAATCGGCAACCGTCCCGCGCTGGTACGGCGGCCGCGACCGAGCCAGATCCCGCTGTCGTTGGCGCAGCAGAGGATGTGGTTCATCAATCAGTTCGACACCGATTCTCCCGCCTACAACATTCCCCGGGCGATCCGGTTGTCGGGGCCGCTCGACCTCGGCGCGATGCGGACCGCGCTCACCGACGTGCTGGACCGTCACGAGTCGCTGCGCACGGTGTTCCCGGACAGCGAGTCCGGTCCGCACCAGGTGGTCCTCGGCCTCGACGACCTCGATCTCGGGGTCGAGGTGGTCCCCGTCGCCGAGCGTGACGTGATGGACAAGATGCGCGCGTTCGCCACCCTCGGATTCGACGTAGCGGCCGAGATTCCTTGGCGAGTGCGAATTTTCGCGATCTCCGACACCGAGCATGTGCTGCTCGTCTCGATGCATCACATCTCGTCCGACGGCGCCTCGGTGGCACCGATGGCGCGCGATCTCATCACGGCCTATCTCGCTCGGGCCGCCGGTACGGCGCCGGCGTGGGCGCCGCTGGAGATCCAGTACGCGGACTTCAGCATCTGGCAGCGCGAAGCGCTCGGCGACGAGTCCGATCCGGACTCGACGGTGTCCCGTCAGATCGGGTACTGGCGCGACCGGCTCGAGGGTATTCCGGAGGTGCTCGAGCTGCCCACCGACCGGGTTCGTCCGGCCGAACCGTCCTACCGAGGCAAGGCTGTCGAATTCCGCCTCGACGCGGACCTGCATCGGGAGCTCCGGGACCTGGCCCGTACCCACGGGGCGAGCCTCTTCATGGTGCTGCACGCGGCGTACGCGGTGCTGCTCGAGCGCCTCAGCGGTCAGCACGACATTGTCATCGGCACCCCCGTTGCCGGCCGTGGTGAGAAGGCGCTCGACGACCTCGTCGGCATGTTCGTCAACACGCTGGTGCTGCGCACGACGCTCGATTCGGATCAGAGCTTCGCCGATCTGCTCGGTGCTGTCCGCTCTGCAGACGTCGATGCCTTCAGCAACGCCGAGGTCCCGTTCGAGCGGCTTGTCGAGGTGCTCGACGTGCCGCGCTCGAGGGCCCACACGCCGCTGTTCCAGGTCGGGCTGTCGCTGGCCAACAACGAGCGCGCCACCTTTGCGCTGCCGGGTCTCGAGGTCAGCATCGTCGACTCGCCGCTGACCGTTGCCAAGAGTGACCTGCAGCTCAGCCTCGGCGAGGACCCGGACGTCGACGGCGGGGCAGCAGGCATCTCCGCCCTGCTCGACTACGCCACCGACCTGTTCGACGAGTCCACCGCCCAGTCGTTCGTGGATCGATTCGTGAGGATCCTGCGTGCGGTGGTGGCGGCCCCGAGCACCGCGATCGGCGCGCTCGAGGTGCTCTCGGCGGAGGAACGTCGCGAGCTGACCACGCCCGCGCCTGTGGAGACCGCGCCGTACACCATGGCCGCGCTGTTCGGCGAGGCCGTTCAGCTGGACCCGGAAGCCGATGCGCTGGTCTACGGCGAGACGGTCTGGACCTACCGCGAGCTCGATGAACGCTCGAACCGACTGGCCCGCGAACTGATCGAATGCGGCGCCGGCCCCGAGACCGTCGTCGGCTTCGTACTGAGGCGTTCGCTCGAGTCGGTGCTGGCGATCTGGGCGATCGCCAAGACCGGGGCCGCCTACATGCCGGTCGACCCGCGCTACCCGCTCGATCGGATCGCGGAGATGGTGCAGGACTCGCGCGCGGTCGCCGTGGTGACCGTCGGCGAGCACACGGACCGGTTGCCGGCCGGTGTGCAGGCGGTGGTCCTCGATGACGCCCTGACCGCGGCCGCAGTGGCAGGTCGGTCCGCCGGCCGTATCGAGGCGGGCGAGCTGGCCGGCCCGGTGCACGTCGACAACACTGCATACGTCATCTACACGTCGGGTTCGACCGGTAAGCCGAAGGGCGTGCTGGTGACGCACCGCGGCTTCGCGACCTTCCTGGCCGACATCGTGCAGCGGTACGGCGCCACCAACGAGTCGCGGTTGCTGCACGTGTGCGCGCCGAACTTCGACGCCTCCGTGGCGGAGTTGCTCTCCGCGTTCCGTGTCGGCGCCACCCTGGTTGTTGCCCCCGCGGACGTCTTCGGCGGTGAGGAACTTGCCGAACTGGTCCGCGCGGAGCGGGTGACCGGGATGATCATGACCCCGACGGCGTTGGCCACCGTGGATCCCACGGGTCTCGAGAGCGTGCGTGCCGTCATGGTCGGCGGTGACGTGTGCACCCCCGAGCTGACCTCGCGGTGGGCGCCGGGGAGGACCTTCCACAACGCGTACGGTCCCACCGAGACGACCATGGTCGTGACCTGCACCGAGCCGCTGGTGGCCGGTGAGCCCGTCACGATCGGCGCGCCGATGGCCGGGGTCTCCGCACTGGTGCTCGACGCGAGGCTACGGCCGGTGCCGGTCGGGGTGCTCGGCGAGCTGTATCTCGCCGGGCCGGACCTGGCCCGTGGCTACCACGACCGGTTCGCCCAGACCGCCGACCGGTTCGTCGCCCACCCGTTCGGCGGCACCGGTGACCGCATGTACCGCACCGGTGACGTGGTGCGCTGGACGCCGGCCGGTGAACTGGAATACATCGGTCGCAGTGACTTCCAGGTGAAGGTGCGCGGCCTGCGCGTCGAGCTCGGCGAGATCGACAACGTGCTCGGCGAACTGCCCGAGGTGGACTTCGTCGCCACCATCGCGCACACCCTGCCGAGCGGTACCGCGGTGCTGGTGGCGTACGTGCTGCCGACGGCGGGCCACGAACTGGACCGCACGCGGCTCCTCGGCCATGCGGCAGGGAACCTGCCCGCACACATGGTGCCGTCCACCCTCGTCGAACTCGACGAGATCCCGATGACCACCAACGGCAAGTTCGACCGTAAGGGATTGCCGGAGCCGGTATTTGAGCTGTCAGGCGAGTTCGTCGCGCCGCGGAATCCGGTCGAGGAGGTCATCGCGGCCGTCTTCGCGGACGTCCTCGGAGTCGATCGGGTCTCGGTCGACCAGAACTTCTTCGACCTGGGTGGCAACTCGCTGGTGGCCACCCGGGTGGCAGCCCGGGTCGGAGCCGCGCTCGGTGTCCGAGTCGGTGTCCGGATGCTCTTCGACGCCCCCACCGTGGTGGCGCTCGCCGCACGCGTGTCGGTGCTCGCCGGGGCCACGGACCGGCCGGAGCTGACGGCTCGGCCGCGGGGCGAGCGGATCCCGCTCTCGCTCGCGCAGCAGCGGATGTGGTTCCTCAACCAGTACGACACCGCGGCGGCCACCTACAACATCCCGCTCGGCGTCCGGCTGACCGGCGCGCTGGACGTGGTGGCCATGGAGGCGGCGCTGCGGGACGTGGTGGAACGACACGAGTCCCTGCGTACCGTGTTCCCCGCCGACGCCGCCGGTCACCCGCAGCAGGTGGTTCTGGGGGTTGCCGAGTCGGGCGTGCGGCTGGAACAGCTCTCGGTCACCGAGGCCGAGCTGACCGCGCGGGCGTTGGAGTTCGGCGCCCGCGGTTTCGACGTCACCACCGAGGTGCCGGCACGGGCCGCGCTGTTGGCACTGGCGCCGGACCAGCATGTGCTGCTGATGGTGGTGCACCACATCAGCGCCGACGGTGCGTCGATGGCACCGCTGGCTCGTGACGTGATGATGGCCTACCTCTCCCGCACCGCCGGCACCGCGCCGCAGTGGGAGCCGCTCGCGGTCCAGTACGCGGACTTCGCGCTCTGGCAGCGCGAGGTGTTCGGGTCCGAGTCGGACCCGCAGTCGGTGCTGTCCCAGCAGATCGCGCACTGGCGCGACGCACTGGCCGGTCTGCCGGACCTGCTCGAGCTGCCGCTGGACCGGCCCCGCCCGGCCCGCACGACGGCCGGCGGCAGGGTGGCCTTCGAGGTGCCGGCGGAGCTGGCCACGCAGGTCGACGCATTGGCCAGGTCGGCCGCCGCGACTCCGTTCATGGTGCTGCACGCCGTGTTCGCGGTGCTGCTGCAGCGGCTGACCGGGGCCGAGGACATCGCGGTGGGCACCGCGGTCGCCGGTCGCGGCGAGGAGGCGCTCGACCCGATCGTCGGCATGTTCGTCAACACGCTGGTGCTGCGCACCCCGATCGCCCCGGCGGCCACGTTCGCGGAGGTGCTGGCCACCACCCGCGAGGCGGACCTGCAGGCCTTCTCGCACACCGACGTGCCCTTCGAGAGGCTGGTCGAGGTGCTCAACCCGCCACGGTCGACCTCCTACGCGCCGCTGGTGCAGGTCTCGTTCGGCGTGGAGAACATGGAGTCCGCGACCTTCGAGCTGCCGGGCCTGACGGTCGAGGCGCTGGCGTCCGACCTGGGCGAGGCCAAGGACGACCTGGAGCTGGCGCTGTCGCCGCGGGTGACCGCGGACGGCACGCCGGACGGCTACGCGGGCGTCTTCCGTTACGTGAGTGACCTGTTCGACCGCGCGAGCGTCGAGTCCATGGCGCGGTGGTACGTCCGGATCCTCGCCGAGGTCGTGGCGGATCCGCAGCGGGCGATCGGTGACGTCGAGGTGCTCGACACCGCCGACCTGGAGCGGTCGCTGCACGCACCGAACCGCACCACCGTGCCGCTGCCCGCCGTCACGCTGACACAGCTGATCGACGAGGCGGCCGCCCGCACCCCGCAGGCGCCGGCGTTCACCTTCGAGGACCGGACGCTGAGCTTCGCGGAGTTCGACGACCGGGCGAACCGCCTGGCCCGGCACCTGATCTCGATGGGTGTCGGCCCGGAGCAGCGGGTCGTCCTCGCGGCCCGGCGGTCGATGGAACTGCTGGTGGGCATGTACGCGGTGCTCAAGGCCGGCGGCGCCTACGTGCCCGTGGACCCGGAGCAGCCGGCCGAGCGACTGGCCGCGGTGTTTGCCCTCGCCGAGCCGGTGTGTGTGCTGAGCACCCGTGCCGACGCCACCGGTCTGCCCGCGGGCGTGCCGGTACTCGAGTTGGACGCGGTCGAACTCGACGGGTACGCCGGTACGCCGGTCACCGACGCCGAGCGGCGCGCGCCGCTGCGGCCGGAGAACGCGGCCTACCTGATCTTCACCTCGGGCTCGACGGGCACCCCGAAGGGCGTGACCATCGAGCACCGTGCCGTCGTGAACTTCCTGCTGTGGATGCAGGGGGAGTACGGGTTCGGTTCCGACGACGTCGGTCTGCACAAGACCCCGGTGGTCTTCGACGCCTCGGTGTGGGAGCTGTACCTGCCCTTCATCTCCGGCGCCCGCCTGGTGATCGCGCGCCCCGACGGGCATCGTGATCCCGAGTACCTGGTCGAGACGATTCGGCGCTGGGGCGTGACCTCCCTGGACTTCGTGCCGTCGATGCTGGCGCTGTTGGTCGGCGAGGGCGGGCAGGGGCTGCCGGAGTCGGTGCGGATGCTCTCCGTCGGCGGCGAGGCGCTGCCGCCGGAGCTGTCCGCACGCACCCACCGGGTCTCGGACGCGGTGCTGGACAACCAGTACGGCCCGACCGAGGTCACCGTCGTCTCTACCGTCTTCCGTACCGACGGCACCGAGACCGGCACCGTCCCGATCGGTGGTCCGGTCTGGAACACCCAGGCCTACGTGCTCGACACCCGCCTGCGTCCGGTGGTCGGCGGTGCCGCCGGTGAGCTGTACCTGGCCGGCGCGCAGCTGGCCCGCGGTTACCACGGGCGCCCCGATCTGTCCGCCGAGCGGTTCGTCGCGAACCCGTTCGGCGCGCCCGGTGCGGCCATGTACCGCACCGGCGACCTGGCCCGCTGGAACGCGGCCGGCGAGTTGGAGTACCTGGGCCGCACCGACTTCCAGGTGAAGGTGCGTGGTCTGCGCATCGAGCTCGGGGAGATCGAGTCGGTCCTGCTCGGTGACGAGGCCGTCGACCAGGCCGTCGTTCTGGCCGTGGACACCGATCGAGGCCAGCGGCTGGCAGGCTACGTGGTGCCGGTCGCCGGAGCGATTGTCGACGTCGCCGAGCTGACCGCCCGGGCCGCTCGAGTGCTGCCCGCGTACATGGTCCCCGACGCGCTTGTGGTGCTCGCGGCGATGCCGCTGACCGTCAACGGCAAGCTGGACCGGCGGGCACTGCCGGAACCGGAGTTCACCGCCGCGACGGCCGAGTACGTGGCGCCCGCCAACCCCACCGAGAACACCCTCGCCCGGGTGTTCGCAGAGGTGCTCGGCGTGGACCGGGTCGGTGCCGACGAGTCGTTCTTCGCGCTCGGTGGCGACAGCATCATGTCGATCCAGTTGGTCTCGCGTGCCAAGGCAGCGGGGCTGGTGCTCACCGCCAAGCAGGTGTTCGAGCACAAGACCGTCGCGGCGCTGGCGCGGGTTGCCGCGTCCGCGGCCACCGCGACGGTGCTGGCCGAGCTGCCCGGCGGCGGCATGGGCCAGGCCCCGTTGACGCCGATCATGCATCACATGGCCGAGCAGGCCGGCGGGCACTCGCGGTTCTCCCAGACGGCGTACGTGACCCTTCCGGTGGGCATCGACGCGGCCACGGTGGCTGCGACTGTCGAAGCCGTGGTCGACCGGCACGACGCGCTGCGGATGCGGTGGGTCGCCGACACGGATGGCGCACCGGTTCTCGAGTTCGCCGCTCCCGGCTCCGTCGAGGCGGCCGGGCTCATCCGTCGCGTCGAGTTCGCGGCCACCGGGTCCGACGACTTCGCCGAGCTGGTCCGGGCCGAGTTCGACGCCGCCGCGGATCGGCTTGCCCCGGAGGCCGGCGTGGTTGCCCAGTTCGTGTGGTTCGACCCGGCGGACGCCACCGCCAACGGCCGGCTGCTCATGATGGTCCACCACCTGGCGGTCGACGGTGTCTCCTGGCGGATCCTGTTGCCGGACTTCGCCACTGCCTGGGGCCGGCTGGTCTCCGGTCAGCAGCCCGAGCTGACCGGGCCGGTCACCTCGGTGCGCCGCTGGGCGCACGGCCTGGTCGAGGCCGCGGCGTCCCCGCAGCGGGTCGCGGAGCTCGATCACTGGCGCGGCGTGCTCGCCGGGCCGGACCCGGTACTCGGCGCACGTCCGGTCGACCCCGCGGTCGACGTAGTCGCGACCGTCGAGACGGTCCGGTTGACGGTGTCCGCGGAGACCACCGCGGCACTGTTGACCACGGTGCCGGAGGTCTTCGGCGGTGGTGTCAACGACGGACTGCTCGCGGCGCTGGCGCTTGCCATGGCCCGGTGGCGTGCACGTCGCGGCATCACCGAATCCGCGACGCTGATCGGGCTCGAGGGTCACGGCCGCGAGGAGGACGCCGTCCCCGGTGCCGACCTCTCCGGCACCGTCGGCTGGTTCACTTCGCTCTTCCCGGTACGCCTGGATCTTGCCGACGTCGACATCGACGCGGCGTTCGCCGGCGGGCCCGCGACGGGGGCGGCGGTCAAGCTGATCAAGGAGCAGTTGCGCGCCGTGCCGGACAAGGGCATCGGCTACGGGCTGCTGCGCTACCTCAACTCGGCAACCGCCGAGGAGCTGGCCGGATACGCGGCTCCGCAGATCGGGTTCAACTACCTGGGCCGCACCGGCGCAGTCGAGATCACCGACGAACTGCGGGCGGTGGGCTGGGTGCCCGCCGACGACGGCTTCCACCTCGGCTCCGCGCTGGACGCCGACATGGAGACGACCGCGCTCGACATCAACGCCGTCGCCGCGCAGGTCGACAACGAGGAACGGCTGACGGCCGGGTTCACGTTCCCGACCGGGGTGCTCGGCACCGCCGAGGTCACCGAGTTGGCCGAGCTCTGGCGCGACGCCCTGACCGCGGTGGCAACCTGTGCCGCCGAACCCGGTGCGGGTGGGCTCACCCCGTCCGACCTGCCGCTGGTCTCGCTGACCCAGCGCCAGATCGAATGGTTCGAGCAGCGCTTCCCGGAACTTTCCGACGTGTGGTCGCTGTCCCCGCTGCAGTACGGCATGTTCTTCCATGCGGAGCTTTCCGAGGAGGCCGTCGACGTCTACACGGCACAGATGTCGCTGCGGCTGGGCGGTGTGGTGGACGCGGAGCGGATGCGCCGTGCCGGCCAGGCACTGATCGACCGGCACGCGAGCTTCCGTACCGCGTTCGTCGCCGACGAGTCCGGGGCCGTGGTCCAGGTGGTGCTCGACCGGGTCGAGCTGCCGATGACCGTCGTAGACCTGTCGGCACTGGCGCCGGCGGAGCGTGCGGCCGAACAGGCCCGGATCCTCGAGGCCGACGCGCTGGCCAAGTTCGACCTCGCCCAGCCGCCGCTGATCCGGTTCACGTTCTTCACCCTCGGTGAGGGGAACTACGAGCTGGTGATGACCAATCACCACATCGTGATCGACGGATGGTCCACTCCGTTGCTGCTCAAGGAACTGCTGGTGCTGTACGCCGCCGACGGCGACGGCTCCGTGCTGCCGTCGGTCCGGAGCTACCGGGACTTCCTGACCTGGCTGGACGAGCAGGACCTCGGCCGCTCCCGGCAGGCCTGGGCGGACTCGTTGTCCGGCGTGGACGGTCCGACCCTGCTGGTCTCGGGCGACCGGGGCCGGCAGCAGGACAGCATTGCCGGCCAGTTCCACACCGAACTGTCCGAGGAGAAGACAGCACGGCTGGTCGAGCGGGCACGTGAGCTGGGCGTGACGCCGAACACCGTGGTGCAGAGCGCGTGGGCGATCCTGCTCGGCGCACTCACCGGCCGCGAGGACGTGGTCTTCGGTGCCACCGTGTCGGGTCGGCCGCCGGAGATCGCCGGCGTGGAGTCGATGATCGGACTGTTCATCAACACGGTCCCGGTGCGGGTGCACCTCGACCCGGCGGAGACCGTGGCCGAGCTGCTGGTGCGGCTGCAGGGCGAGCAGATGTCGCTGCTCGACCACCACTACGTGGGCCTGACCGACATCCAGCGCGCCGCGGGCGAGGCCGCGATGTTCGACACCCTCGCGGTGTTCGAGTCGTTCCCCGTCGACATGGCGGGCGCGACTGCGGAGACCGACATCGCCGGTATGCGGGTGACCGGGTTCGGCGGCGCCGACGCCGCCCACTACCCGGTCACGCTCACCGCCGGCCTGGGTGCGACGTTGCGGCTCAAGCTGATCCACGCCCCCGAACTCGTCGATGCGGACGCGGTCCGGGTGCTCTCCGAACGCCTGCTCCGAGTGCTCGACGCGATCGCGTCGGATCCGGTCGTCGCGGTTGGCGACGTCGAGGTCACCGACGGGGCGGAGCGGGCGGCACTGGCGCCTGTTTCCGGGCCGGCGGGCACGTCGGCAGTGACGCTGCCCGCGATGCTGGCCGAGGCCGCTGTCGACCGGGACGCCGTCGCCCTGGTGTTCGGCGACCGCACGCTCAGCTACGGCGAGCTCGACGACCGCTCGAACGCCCTGGCACGGCTGCTGATCGAGCGGGGTGTCGGTGCCGAGTCGTTCGTCGCGCTGGCGTTGCCGCGCTCGATCGAGTCGCAGGTGGCGTTGTGGGCGGTGGTCAAGTCCGGGGCGGCCTTCGTGCCCATGGACCCGGCGTACCCGCCGGAGCGGATCGAGCACATGGTCACCGACTCGGGTGCGGTGCTGGGTCTGACCGACTCCGAGAACGTCCGGGGTCTGCCGGCCGCCGAGTGGCTGGTACTCGACGACCCCGACTTCCTCGAACTGTGGGGACGGCAGTCCGTCGCCGAGGTCACCGACGCCGACCGCCGCATTCCGGTGTCGGTGGACCATGCGGCGTACGTCATCTACACGTCCGGATCGACCGGTCTGCCGAAGGGCGTGGTGGTCAGCCACGAGGGCCTGAACAACTTTGCAACCGAGCAGCGTGAGCGCTACTCGGTGACCGCGAAGTCCCGCGCACTGCACTTCTCGTCGCCGAGCTTCGACGCGTCCATGCTCGAGTTGCTGCTCGCGGTGAGCGCGGGTGCCGCGCTGGTGATCGTGCCGCCGGGTGTGTACGGAGGCGGCGAACTGGCCGAGGTCATCACCGCAGGCGGCGCGACCCACGCGTTCATCACGCCCGGCGCGTTGGCATCGCTCTCGCCCGACGGACTCGACTGCCTGCAGCACCTTGTCGCCGGAGGCGAGGCGGTCCCCGACAGCCTGGTCGAGGTCTGGGCGCCGGGGCGCAACTTCTACAACGGGTACGGCCCCACCGAGACGATCATCATGGTCGCGATCAGCCGGGCCTTGACCACCGCGGGCAGGCTCACCATCGGTGGTCCGATCCGCGGCATGTCCGCGATGGTCCTGGACCGGCGTCTGCACCCGGTGCCGGTGGGCGTGGCCGGGGAGCTCTACGTCTCCGGAGTTCAGATGGCCCGCGGCTACCTGAACCGTCCGTCACTCACGTCGGACCGCTTCGTGGCCAACCCGTTCGGGGAGCCCGGTGACCGGATGTACCGGACCGGCGACGTGGTGCGCTGGGTGGAGGGCGCCGGGGCGAGCGCAGCGACGGGGGATGCGACCGCCGGACTCGAGATCGAGTACGTGGGCCGCAGCGACTTCCAGGTGAAGGTGCGCGGATTCCGTATCGAACTCGGCGAGATCGACGCGGCGCTGTCGGCACACGAGTCGGTGGAGTTCGCCGTCACGGTGGGCCGAACGGGACCGTCCGGTGCGACGGTTCTGGCTGCCTACGTGGTGCCGGTGTCCGGTCGAACGGTCGATCCGATTGCACTGACCGAATTCGTGGGGCGGACGCTGCCCTCGCACATGGTGCCGTCGGCGATCGTCGTACTCGACGCGATCCCGCTGACCGTCAACGGCAAGGTCGACCGGAAGGCGTTGCCGGAGCCGGACTTCGGCTCTTCGGTGACCACCTATGTCGCGCCTTCCACCCCGGCCGAGGAGCTTCTCGCCGGTCTGTTCGCCGAGGTCCTCGGGGTCGACCGGGTCAGCGTGGCGGACTCCTTCTTCGCGCTCGGCGGCGACTCCATCGTGTCCATCCAGTTGGTGGCGCGGGCCAAGGCTGCGGGTCTGGTGATCCGCACACGGGACGTCTTCGAGCGCAAGAACGTGGCGGCCCTCGCGCAGGTCGCGACCCTCGTCTCGGAGGGCGCCGAGATCGTCACGCTGGCCGAGCTGCCGGGTGGCGGCGTCGGCGACCTGCCGCTGACCCCGATCATGCGCTGGATGACCGAGCGGTCGGGCCGGCACGACCGGCTGCTGATGCCGGCCTACCTGGCACTGCCCGACGGTGTCGACCGTGCCCGACTGATTGCCACGCTGGCCGCGGTCACCGCGCGGCACGACATGCTGCGTGCGTCGATTCCCGTTGTCGACGGCCCGCCGGTGGCGCGGGTGAGCGCGTCCGTGGACGTCGACGCACTGGTCGAGCGGGTCGAGTTCGACGACTCCGCGCTGCCCGGCACCCCGGGCTTCGACGCCCTCGCCGCGCCTGCCATGGAGGCGGCCGCGGCCGCGCTGGACCTGACATCGGGTTCGGTGATCCGGTACGTCTGGTTCGATCCGGCGCCCGGCACTTCGGGAACCGGCCGACTGCTGCTCGTCGCGCACCACCTCGTGGTGGACGGCGTGTCCTGGCGGATCCTGGTCGGTGACCTCATCACGGCCTGGCAGTCCGTGGTGGCCGGCGCGGAGCCCGCACTGGCCCCCGTCGGGACCTCGATGCGCCGCTGGGCCCACGGCCTCGCGGAGGAGGCGGTCAGTCCCCGGCGCGAGGCGGAGGCGGACTACTGGCGTTCGGTGGTGGGGACTGCGGACCCGCTGCTGACGCAGCGTCCGCTGGACCCGACGGTCGACCTGTTCTCGGAGGTCGCCCAGGTTCGGGTGACGCTGTCCGAACGGACCACCGACGCGCTGCTCACCGCAGTGCCCGCGGCCGTTCGCGGCGGGGTCAACGACGGCCTGCTCGCGGCCCTGGCGCTGGCCACCGCGGCCTGGCGTCGGACTCGCGGTCAGGAGGACGTGGCGTCCACGTTGATCAAGCTCGAGGGCCACGGCCGCGAGGACGACCTGCTGCCCGGCGCGGACCTCTCCCGCACCGTCGGGTGGTTCACCAGCATGTTCCCGCTGCGCCTGGACCTGGCGGGCGTCGACGTCGACGACGCGCTCGCCGGTGGCGACTCGGTGGCTGCCGCGCTCAAGACGGTCAAGGAGCAGTTGCTGGCCGTGCCGGACAAGGGCATGGGATACGGCCTGCTGCGATACCTGAACCCGCGGACGGCACCGGAGTTGTCCGTGCACCAGCTGCCGCAGATCGGTTTCAACTACCTCGGGAAGATGTCGGGTGGCGAGGAGACCGGCGGGGGCCTGCCGATCGGTTGGCTGCCCGCACCCGCGGGTGAGCTGTCGGCAACGGCCGTGGCGGACGACGACATGCCGGCCGCGGCCGCGGTCGACATCAACGCCGAGGTGGCAGGGACCCGTTTGACGGCGTCGTTCGCGTACCCGTCGAGCCTGCTCACCGAGGCCGAGGTCTCGGAGTTCGCGGACCTGTGGGTCCGTGCACTCGAGGCCTTGGCGCAGTGGGCAACGCCGGACGACCGTCCGCGGACGCCCGCGTTCACGCCGTCCGACCTGCCGCTGGTCTCGATCAGCCAGGGCGAGATCGACAAGCTGGAGGCGCGCTACCCGACGCTGGCAGACGTCTGGTCGTTGACCTCGTTGCAGCAGGGCATGCTCTTCCACGCGGTGCTGGCGGAGAGTTCGACGTCGCTGGACGTGTACACCTCGCAGTTGGCGATCGGGCTCGGTGGCGTCGTGGACGCAGATCGGATGCGGGCCGCCGCGCAGGCGCTGGTGGACCGGTACCCGAACCTGCGGGCCGGCTTCGTCCACGACGAGCACGGCAATGCCCTGCAGGTGGTCGTGGAGGACGCGCCGGTGCAGTTCCGCCGCGTCGACCTGACTGGCTTCGGCGCCGACGAGATGCAGGCCCGGAGGCAGGAACTGCTGGAGCAGGACCGGGTCGCCCGGTTCGACCTGACGGCGCCGCCGCTGATGCGGTTCACGCTGATCGGGAAGCCGGACGGCAACTACGACCTCGTGATGACCACCCACCACATCCTGGTGGACGGCTGGTCGATGCCGCTGATCCTCAAGGACCTGGTGGTGCTCTACGCGACGCACGGCGACGGCTCGATGCTGCCGCCGGTCCGCTCCTACCGGGACTTCCTGGAGTGGCTGTCGGAGCGGGACGCCGATGCCTCCCTGGAGGCGTGGGCCGGCTCGCTCGAGGGCGCCGAGGATCCGACGCTGCTCGCCTCTGCGGACCGCGGCCGTTCGCAGTCCGTGATGCCGGACGTGGTCCAGCTCGAACTCGCTGCCGACCGCACCGCCGAGCTCTCGGCCCTCGCGCGGGACCTGGGGGTCACGCTGAACACCGTCGTGCAGACGGTGTGGGGCCTGGTCCTCTCGCGGCTGATCGGCCGGGACGACGTGGTGTTCGGCGCCACGGTGTCGGGCCGTCCGGCGGCACTGTCCGGTGTCGAGTCGATGGTCGGCATGTTCATCAACACGCTGCCTGTACGGGTGCGGCTCGACCGGGGCGAGACCCTGACTCAGCTGCTCTCCCGGGTGCAGGTCGAGCAGGCGGACCTGCTCGACCACCACTTCGTGGGGCTTCCCACCATCCAGCAGCGCGCGGGTGCCGGCGCGGTGTTCGACACCATCACGGTGTTCGAGTCCTACCCGGTGGATGCCGCGGGAGCAGATGTCACGGACATCGACGGCATGCGGCTGCTGGGTGTGGAGGGCGAAGACGCCAACACGTTCCCGCTGTCGCTGTTCGTCGAGGTCAACGACGGCATTCGGATGGACGCCAAGTTCCTGCCGGACGTGTTCACCCGTGCGGACATGCAGTCCGTGGTGGACCGGATCGACCGGGTGCTGGCCACCCTGGTGGCGGCGCCGCAGAGCACGGTCGCCGAACTCGAGGTGCTCTCGGACTCCGAGTTGCGTCAGCTCGACGAGTGGAACGCCACCGATCACCCCGTTCCGGCGGCCACCCTGGCCGACCTGTTCGACGCCCAGGTTCGCCGGACGCCGGACGCGGTGGCGTTGGTGTTCGAGGGCGAGGAGCTGACCTACGCCGAGTTCGACGCGCGGGCCAACAGGCTGGCCCGGCACCTGATCGACCTCGGCGTCGGTCCGGAGTCGATGGTGGGTCTGGGCATCAGGCGTTCGCTGGAGCTGATGGTCGGCATGTACGCGATCGTCAAGGCCGGCGGTGCCTACGTGCCGATCGACCCGGACCATCCGGCGGATCGCACCGACTACGTGCTGGCGACGGCTGATCCGGTGTGCGTGCTGACCACCACGCGGGACCGGTTCGAGGTTGACCCGGGGCTGACTGTGCTCGAGATCGACAGTCTGGACACTTCGGGCTACGACCCGGCGCCGATTGTCGACGCGGACCGGCGGGCGCCGCTGCACCTGGACAACGCGGCTTACGTGATGTTCACGTCGGGGTCGACCGGCAAACCGAAGGGCGTCGAGCTGACGCATCGGGCGATCGTCAACCAGCTGGTGTGGAAGCAGTCCGAGTACGGTCTCGGCACCGACGACGTCGTGCTCCAGCAGATCGCGATGACCTTCGACGTGTCGGTCTGGGAGTTCTTCTGGGGCCTGCAGAACGGTGCCCGGCTGGTCATCGCCAAGCCGGACGGACACAAGGACCCGACGTACCTGGCGAAGCTGATCGCCGAGTACTCGGTGACCACGGCGACCTTCGTGCCGTCACCGCTCGGTGTGTTCGTCGCGATGGTGGAGGCCGAGGCACTGCGCACGCTGCGGCGGGCGTTCGTGATCGGCGAGGCGCTGCCGCCGGAGACCGTGGCGCGGTGGTACCAGCTCACACCTGCCGGCCTGCACAACATGTACGGGCCGACCGAGGCGGCGGTCTCGGTGACCAACTGGCGCTCGCGCGCCGAGGACACCGTCACCACGCCGATCGGTCTGCCGCAGTGGAACGTGCAGGCGTACGTGCTCGATGCCGGGCTGCGTCCGACCCCGGAGGGTGTCGCGGGCGAGCTCTACATCGGTGGCCCGCAGCTGGCCCGCGGTTACCTGACCCGACCGGACCTGACCTCGGACCGCTTCGTCGCCAACCCCTTCGGAGCGGCGCCCGGCGGGGAGCGGATGTACCGGACCGGTGACTTGGTGCGGCGCCGATCGGACGGGGTGCTCGAGTACATCGGGCGCACCGACTTCCAGGTCAAGCTGCGGGGTCAGCGGATCGAGCTCGAGGAGATCGAGTCGGCGGTGCTCGCACATCCGGCGGTCCTGCAGACCGCGGTGCTGGTGGTCCAGGACAAGCGGACGGGCGATCAGCTGGTGGCCTACGTGGTGCCGGAGGGTGGACAGTCGGTGCAGTCGGACGAGCTCAAGACGTTCGTCGGCGCCGCCCTGCCCGTCTACATGGTTCCGAACGCGGTAGTCGTCCTCGACGAGTTCCCGCTCAACGCGAGCGGCAAGCTCGACCGGAAGCAGTTGCCGGTTCCGGAGTTCGGAGACACCGGTGAGTACCGGGCCCCGACGACGGAGACGGAGATCGCGGTGGCCGAGGTACTGGCCGAGGTGCTCGGGCTCGAACAGGTGTCGGTCGACGCGTCGTTCTTCGACCTCGGCGGAAACTCGCTGACCGCGACCCGGGTGATGTCCCGGCTCACCGAGGTCCTCGGAGTGCCGGTGCCGTTGCGGGCTGTGTTCCTCGACCCGACCCCGGCAGGTATCGCGGCCGCGGTCGACGCCGAGCGGACCGGCACCGCGCCCGCCGTGGACATGTTCGACGTGCTGCTGCCGATCCGTCCGGTGGCCGGGACCCCGGCCGGTCGCGTGCCCGTGTTCGCGGTGCACCCGGTGCTCGGATTGTCGTGGGCGTACTCGGGGCTCGCGACCGCGCTCGGTGGCAACGTCCCGGTCTACGGACTGCAGTCGCCGGCCGCATCGGGCGACACCGCCGTGCCGTCCTCGATCGAGGAGATCGCGGCACGCTACGTCGCCGAGATCCGCACCGTGCAGCCGGAGGGACCGTACCGGCTGGTGGGCTGGTCGCTCGGCGGCGTCATCGCGCATGCGATGGCAGCACAGTTGCAGGACGCGGGGCAGCGGGTGGACCTGCTCGCCATGCTGGACAGTTTCGCCGGCGGGTCGGCGGACGCGCTCGGCACGGGCACCGTCAGCACCGGGGAGATCCTCGGCGGGTTCGGCATCGAGGCAGTGGGCGGACTGGATCCGGAGACCGCCGGCATCGAGGATCTGCTCGAGTTGCTGCGTGGCACGGGCGACGGCCCGCTGGCCGGGGTCACTGAGCAGTGGCTGACGTCGATGGTGGCCACGGCGACCGTCTCGACGGAGCTGATGCGGGCATACGTGCCCACGCCGGTCGACGCCGACCTGCTGCTGTTCACGGCGGCCCGGGACCGGGCTGATGACACAGTGGGACCGCAGTCGTGGGCGGGCGCAGTGACCGGGGAGATCGTGCACACCCCGGTGCCGGTCACGCACTGGTCGATGCTCAGCCCCGACGCTCTCGCGGTGATCGGTCCGCGGTTGCGGGAGGCGCTCGGCTGACCCGACAGGTCGAGGTGGTGAGCCCCGGTCCTTCCGGGCGGGGGCTCACCACAGTCGGACTTCGTCAACAGCTTGGCTTGCCGCTCGGTCGCCGTGGAAAGAGCGGTACGCGGTGTGAGTGAACGACGCTGCGACATGCCCAGCGGAGGCCGTCGCTCGCGCAGTGGTGAACGTCAGCAGCGCGGCGAGCGCCGTCCGGCAAGCCTCGACGCAGGGCAGGCCCGAAAAGTACCCGCGGAGTCCACGGCGGGCGGCGCAGGTCCAGCGGCACGCGGTGCGGACGCCGCCGGAACAACGAATCGGCCCGGACCCGCGGCTCCAGCCGCGCCAGGAACTCATCGACACCGGCACCGTCGACGCAGCGCGGGTCCACTTCTCGGCGCAGACATGCGCGCCGACCGTCACCGCCCCGGCCCTCGCGAATCCGGCTGTCTCTCGGCGCTGCGCGCGAAGTCTGCCGGGGCGGTTACCCGACCTCCGGCGGGGGCGCAGCCGCCGTCCGGGCGGCCTCAGCGCGGATCGGTGAACATACCGCGGCAACCGGCCGTTCTCCCGGGCCCGGTGTCACCCACATCCGAGGGGACGGGGCGTCTCACTGGATCAGATGGGCGTTCCGGCGGCGCGCTTGTAACCGTTGATTGCGGGCCAGGCGAAGATGGCGATCGCGCCGAGCGACCACAGCGTGGTCTTGATCAGCGGCTCGGCTACCGGCCCGCCGAGACTGAGGCCACGCATCGCGTCGATGGCGGTGGACATCGGTTGGTTCTCGACGAAACCCTGCAGCCAGACCGGATAGGCGGCGGTCGGCACGAAGCCCGAGTTGAAGAACATGAGCAGGGTGCAGACCAGGGACAGCAGTTCCACCAGCGGCAGCTTGGCGAAGTTCACCGACAGCGCGGTGACCATGGTCGCGAACCCCACACCCATCAGCAGCGGGACCAGCAGCAGCAGCACACCTGCCAGGAATCCCTGGCCGAATCGGAAGCCGAGAAGTACGCCGACCAACATGATCAGCACGGTGGTCAACACGATCCGCACGGCCTCGGAGATCAGCCGGCTGACCATGCCCGCGGCCCGGTGGGTGGGCAGGATCCAGAACCGAGCCAACAGGCCCTTGCGCCATTCCTCCTTGAGATGGAGGCCGCTGGCCATCGACCCGAACATCGCGCCGACCAGGGCAAGCATTGGTGCGTACCCGTAGACGCTGTTGACGCCGGTGGCCTTGGTGACCGAGATCCCCAGCACCGCCCAGAACATCACCAGCATGACCGACGGGTAGACGATGGCCTGCAGCATGGTGAACGGGTCCTTGGCCGATCTGAGGAGCAGTCGCCAGGTCTGGATCTTGCTGTGGGTGACGAGCGCGTTCCACGACGTCTCGGGGTACACCTCGGTGGGCACCGGGAAACGGAGCGCCACCGACTCAGGCGCTACTACCGGCGCGGGGGCGGAGTGGAGGTCGGTCATCCTCGCCTCACACTCGCCCACACCGTCAGCGGAGCAAACACCAGTGCCAGCCCTGCACACCACAGCAGGGCCGGTGTGAGCACGTGCATGGTGATCGTGCCGGCGGCGATGTCCCGCATGGAGATGGCGAACTGGGAGATCGGCTGGTTTCGGACGAACCACTGCGACCAGCTCGGGAACTGTGCGACGGGCACGAAGCCGGCCGAGAACATGCCGAGGATCAGCTGCGGCAGCGTCAGCGCCTGACTGGTCATTGCCGGGCTCTTGCTCAGGGTGCCGATCAGGTCACCCATCAAAGACAACGTCATCGCGATCGCCAGGGACATTGCGAGGAACAGCACGGTGTTGCTGGTGCCGCCATCGAATCGGAAGCCGATCAT
This sequence comes from Rhodococcus sp. P4_C10, assembly GCF_056402135.1. Lineage (NCBI taxonomy): Bacteria > Bacillati > Actinomycetota > Actinomycetes > Mycobacteriales > Nocardiaceae > Rhodococcus > Rhodococcus sp. P4_C10. The sequence continues at coordinate 59,139 of NZ_JBFUHZ010000027.1, forward strand.
GTGGCCGTACGCGAGCGCGGCGATCAACGAGACCGTGCAGTGCACCAGCGCGGCGGTCATCCTGGACATCAGTGGCACGGCGGCGAAGATCGGCATCGTCTGGAACCGGTCGTTCATGCCGTTCGATGCTTCGAGGGCCGCCCGGCCGGCGGCCGAGATGGCGGTGAAGGCCATTGCCTGCAGGACGATGATCGGCATCACGAACTGTGCGTAGTCGATGCCCTGGAATCGCATCACCAGCCTCAGTGGCAGGTAGAAGCCGATGGTGAAGATGGCGGGGGCCAGCACGGCGATGAGGAACTGCCCGGTGGTCCACATGCTGCGCAGGCTTCGGCCGGACAGCGCCAGCCATTGCTGCACGCTCGACAGTTCGGGCCGACGGTGGCGGCCGGTCCGCGCGACAGCCCTCGAACGCGGCTCCGGCGGTCGGCCCTCGTCCGAGGTTCTGGTGGTGCCGGCCGTGATCGCGGTCATGACTCCTCGTCCTCGGAGACCTGGGGTTTGCCCGTCAGGGCCAGGAAGACGTCGTCGAGCGACGGTCGGCGCAGTGCGATGTCCGCCAGTGGGATCCTGGCGATGTCGAGCCGACGCAGCGCCTCGGCCAGCGTCTGGGCGCCGTACTGCGCGGGAATCGACAGCCGGTCGTGAGCGGTCTCGGTGATGTACTCCGGGGGGGCGAGGCTGGTGAGGACCGCGTAGACCCTCGGCAGGTCCTCGAGTCGCATCGGGACGACCTCGCAGAAGCTGCCGCCGGTCCGTTCCTTGAGTTGGTCCGCCGTGCCCTCGGCGATCACGGTGCCCTTGTCGATCACGACGATGTTGTCGCTGAGGACGTCGGCTTCCTCGAGGTACTGGGTGGTGAGGAGGACGGTGATGCCCTCGTTCTTGAGGTCTTGCACCAGCGTCCACACTCCCTGGCGGCTGCGCGGGTCCAGGCCGGTGGTCGGCTCGTCGAGGAACACCACCTCGGGGCGGGTCACCAGCCCGCAGGCGATGTCCACTCGCCGGCGCATGCCGCCGGAGTAGCCGGACACCTTGCGTTCCGCGGCATAGACGAGGTCGAACTGATTCAGCAGCTCTTCGGCCCGAGTCTTGGCGGCCTGCCGATTCAGGCCCATCAGTCGGCCGAAGAGAATCAGGTTCTCCCGGCCGTTGAGCGATTCGTCGAGGGCGGCGTACTGGCCAGTCATCATGATCGAACGCCGAACCGACGCGCCCTGGGTCGCCACGTCGTGGCCGGCGACCAGCGCGCGTCCGGAATCGGGGCGCAGCAAGGTGGAGAGCACGTTGACCGTGGTCGTCTTACCAGCGCCGTTCGGCCCGAGAATCCCGAGCACAGTGCCGCGCGGCACCTCGAAGCTGACCCCCTGAAGCGCTTTCACGTCACCGAAGGACTTGCGGATTCCCTCGACGAGGACCGCAGAGTGGGGTGAAGGCATGCCCGCGAGTATGTCATGGGTAGCTGTATGCGGAGGCTGTCCGGGCTGTGAATCCGGCGGGTTCGGCTGGTGGCGAACAGGTTGGTAACACTCGGCGGGTACAGATCGATAGGCACTGAATGTCCTGTACGCGGCCGGCCGGCTGGCACGCGCAATCTCGCCGAATGGCAGGAATCACTGCGGGTGGTGGGCAAGGACACCGTCGGTCGATCGGACCCGGTCCGAGTGTCACTCCGTGACGCTGCTTGCCCGATTCCTGGTCGGCGCCGGCGCCACCGATTCGAGTCACCTGAGGTGGTCAAGTCGTGGCGGGGGTGTCGTCCGGGGCCCCGCACGCACCCGATCCCGAACCCCCGAGGGAACCCCTCGCAGGCGTCCGCCTCCGACGACTGACCGTGTCGGATGTCGGAAGTTAACGGAGAATCTCGTCGGTGCGCGGTGGAGATGATCGTGTTGCTGCAGTTGAGAGTATTGGTGCGGCGGTTTCGTCCGGATGCTGGTGAACCGTGAACTGCTGTGGTTTCATCAATCGCATGAGCCGTCGCGCCGTACACATCGAGGATCTCGCCGGCGAGGGCGTCATGCTCGCCGCCGGCGGCCGGGCGATCCTGCTGCAGATTGCCAACGAGGGCGTCGGGCACGGCGTCGCGGACCACAGCGACTTCGCCTACCGCTCGGTCGACCGGCTGCGGACCACGATGACGTACATCTATGCCGTGGTCTACGGGACCGAGGCCGAGCGCGCCGCGGTGGTGCGGATGGTGAACAAGGCGCACGCGAAGGTTCGTGCGGAGAACTACAACGCCTTCGACCCCGAACTGCAGCTGTGGGTGGCGGCGACGCTCTACGAGAGTGCGGTGAGCCTCTACGAGCGGCTCTTCGGCCCGCTCGACGACGCGAATGCGGACGCGCTGTACCGGGAGTACGCGGTGCTCGGGACCGCGCTGCAGGTGCCGGCCGGGATGTGGCCGCGTGACCGCGCCGCGTTTGCCGCCTATTGGAAGGAAGAACTCGACCGCGTCGAGGTGGACGCACAGGTGCGGGCGACCTCCCGGGACCTGTTCCATCCGGTGAAGGCGCCGATGCTGATCCGCTGGAACCTGCCGGCGTACCGCTGGCTCACCACCGGGTTGTTGCCGGCACAGCTGCGCGAGAAGTTCGAGTTGCCGTGGACAGTGCGGGACCAGCGCCGGTTCGAGCGGGTGATGACGCTGCTCTCGTGGGTGTACCCGCGGATCCCCGCCGCGGTGCGGCATGCGCCCAAGACGGTCTACCTGTGGGACATGCGCCGCCGGCTGCGTACCCGCGGCGGTATCGAGGCCTGACCGCGGGTGCCGGCGGCCGCCGGGTCAGGCGGGCGTCAGCCAGATGGTGATGTCGGCGTGCACCACCTCGGTGCCGGACTTGTCGTAGATCGCGACCGGCACGGTGAGCTCGGTGCCCGAGGTGATCTCATCGAACCGGGGCAGTGCCGGCAACGACGCGACCGCGCGCAGCCCGGACTCGGCCTTGGCCAGGTACCGGGTGTTCATCGCCTTCGGGATCCAGCGGTGCGTGGTGGGGACGGTCGCCTCGGCGAGCATGCCCATGGCGGCCTCGGCGAGATTGCAGGCGGCGATCGCGTGGAACGTCCCGATGTGGTTGTGGACGCCCCACCATTTCGGGGCCCGCACCTCGCACCGCCCCGGCTCGAGCGCGGTGACGCGGGGGAGCACGGTTGCGAAGTACGGCACCCGGGCGCACATGCCCAGTGAGAACAGTGCGGGGCGAAGTGCGTTGTCCGGCAGTCGGAGCCAGCTGCGGTACGTCGGGCTGGGTGAGGGGGTCTGGGTGGCCATGCCACCAATCTTACTCTGGAGTAAGATTGACGTGACCCAGTCGGCGTCGGCGAGGAGTTGAACTCGCTGCCGGTCTGCGGCATACTGTTCAGGTTGCCTTGACCCGGGACGTGCTGTTTTGCGGCCTGCGTCGGGCGAGTGAGGGTCATGCACCCGGCGTGCCAGGGATGAAAGTCCCGGGAGGCCTGGTCAGAACCAGTGCAAGACGGAAGCAGTACCACCAGGTGCTCATTACGAGCGCATCCGGTGCACATTCTTCAGATCGGTGCGAAAGCGCGGATCGGAGAATGAGTGGGAGGGCGACACGCCCGACCGCGTGTGTCGGAGATCCATGACAGATGAACAGCGGCAGCGGATCGGATTCTTTCGATCGGGATCGGATTCTTTTGCGATCGCCAACGTTCGGACACTCATGGGCTGGGCAGGAACTGTGCAGACGAGGTAGCCCCAGCCGGGTCTACGTGAACGAAGTAGCCCCCCGGGTCTACAAGGGCCTATTCGGCAAGGAAGAGGACACAAGCGTGGCGGGACAGAAGATCCGCATCAGGCTCAAGGCCTACGACCATGAGGCGATCGATGCGTCAGCGCGCAAGATCGTCGAGACGGTGACCCGTACCGGGGCCCGTGTCGTTGGACCGGTGCCGTTGCCGACCGAAAAGAATGTGTACTGCGTCATCCGCTCGCCGCACAAGTACAAGGACTCGCGCGAGCACTTCGAGATGCGTACCCACAAGCGGCTGATTGACATCCTCGACCCGACGCCCAAGACAGTCGATGCCCTCATGCGCATCGATCTGCCGGCCAGCGTTGATGTCAACATCCAGTGAGCGCGGCGGAGACAAAAACAATGACTGAGAACAAGATCAAGGGAATCCTGGGCACGAAGCTCGGCATGACCCAGGTCTTCGACGAGAACAACCGGGTCGTCCCGGTGACCGTCGTCAAGGCTGGGCCCAACGTCGTCACCCAGATCCGTACCGAAGAGCGTGACGGCTACAGCGCCGTGCAGCTCGCGTTCGGCGCCATCGACCCGCGCAAGGTGAACAAGCCGGAGGCCGGCCAGTTCGCCAAGGCCGGCGTCACCCCGCGTCGCCACGTCGTCGAGCTCCGCGTTGCCGACACCTCCGAGTACGAGGTCGGCCAGGAGCTCACCGCCGAGCTGTTCGAGGACGGCGGCTACGTCGACGTCACCGGCACCAGCAAGGGCAAGGGCTACGCCGGTGTCATGAAGCGTCACGGCTTCAAGGGTCAGGGCGCCTCGCACGGCACCCAGGCCGTGCACCGTCGCCCCGGTTCCATCGGTGGTTGCGCCACCCCCGGCCGCGTGTTCAAGGGCATGCGCATGGCGGGTCGCATGGGTAGCGACCGCATCACGACGCAGAACCTCTCGGTCCACAAGGTGGATGCCGAGAACGGTCTGCTGCTCATCAAGGGTGCGATCCCGGGCCGCAAGGGTGGCCTCGTGATCGTCAAGACCGCAGTGAAGGGTGGTGCGTCCGCATGACCGAGACCGCAACCAAGCTGACCCTCGACGTCCGCACCGCCGACGGCGGCACCAACGGGACCGTCGACCTTCCCGCCGAGCTCTTCGACGTGACGGCCAACATCTCGCTGATGCACCAGGTCGTCGTCGCGCAGCTCGCTGCGGCACGTCAGGGCACGCACTCCACCAAGACCCGCGGCGAGGTTCGCGGTGGTGGCAAGAAGCCGTACCGCCAGAAGGGCACCGGCCGCGCCCGTCAGGGTTCGACCCGCGCTCCGCAGTTCGCCGGTGGTGGCATCGTGCACGGCCCGCAGCCGCGCAACTACGCGCAGCGCACGCCCAAGAAGATGATTGCCGCCGCCCTGCGCGGTGCACTCTCCGACCGGGCACGCAACGAGCGCATCCACGTGATCACCGAGCTCGTCGCCGGGCAGACTCCGTCCACCAAGGGCGCGAAGAAGTTCCTCGGCGAGATCTCCGATCGCAAGAAGGTCCTGCTCGTCGTGGGCCGCGAGGACATCGCAGCCTGGAAGAGCGTGCACAACCTGGAAGGCGTGCACCCCATCGCACCCGACCAGCTGAACACGTACGACGTGCTCAACAGCGACGATGTCGTGTTCAGCGTCGAGGCGCTCAACGCGTTCATCCACGGGCCGGCCGAGTCCGCCCAGGCAGACAGCAAGGAGGAGAGCAAGTGAGCACCATCGCTGACCCCCGCGACATCTTGCTGGCCCCGGTGATCTCCGAGAAGTCCTACGGACTGATCGAGGAGGGTACTTACACCTTCCTGGTGCACCCGGACTCGAACAAGACGCAGATCAAGATTGCCGTCGAGAAGGTCTTCGGCGTCAAGGTGACCAGCGTCAACACGGCCAACCGTCAGGGCAAGCGCAAGCGGACGAAGTTCGGTTTCGGCAAGCGCAAGGACACCAAGCGCGCGCTCGTGACCCTCTCGGCCGACAGCAAGCCCATCGAGATCTTCGGAGGACCGGTCGCGTAAGCGCCGGGACTTGACGAGACATAGAGGACGAGAAGACTCATGGCAATCCGTAAGTACAAGCCGACTACCCCGGGCCGTCGTGGCTCGAGCGTCTCGGACTTCGCCGAGATCACTCGGTCGACTCCCGAGAAGTCGCTTATTCGCCCGCTGCATGGTCGCGGTGGTCGTAACGCCCACGGTCGAATCACCACTCGACACAAGGGTGGCGGCCACAAGCGCGCCTACCGGCTGATCGATTTCCGTCGTAACGACAAGGACGGCGTGCCGGCCAAGGTCGCTCACATCGAGTACGACCCCAACCGCACGGCGAACATCGCCCTGCTGCACTACGCCGACGGTGAGAAGCGCTACATCATCGCGCCGAAGGACCTCAAGCAGGGTGCGAAGGTCGAGTCCGGTGTCGGAGCCGACATCAAGCCGGGCAACAACCTGCCGCTGCGCAACATCCCGACCGGTACCACCGTGCATGCGGTGGAGCTGCGTCCGGGTGGCGGCGCCAAGATGGCCCGCTCCGCCGGTGCCAGCATCCAGCTGCTGGGCAAGGAGGGCGCGTACGCGACCCTGCGTATGCCGTCCGGTGAGATCCGTCGCGTCGACGTGCGTTGCCGCGCGTCGGTCGGCGAGGTCGGCAACGCCGAGCAGTCGAACATCAACTGGGGCAAGGCCGGCCGTATGCGCTGGAAGGGCAAGCGCCCGACCGTCCGTGGTGTCGTGATGAACCCGGTCGACCACCCGCACGGTGGTGGCGAGGGCAAGACCTCCGGTGGTCGCCACCCGGTCAGCCCGTGGGGACAGCCTGAGGGCCGTACCCGCAAGCCCAACAAGCCGAGCGACAAGCTCATCGTCCGTCGCCGCCGTTCCGGCAAGAACAAGCGCTAGTCAAGGAGGGAGTGAAGGATGCCACGCAGCCTTAAGAAGGGCCCGTTCGTCGATGACCACCTCCTTGCGAAGGTGGACGTGCAGAACGAAAAGGGAACCAAGCAGGTCATCAAGACCTGGTCCCGTCGTTCCACGATCATCCCGGATTTCATCGGGCACACGTTCGCGGTGCACGACGGCCGTAAGCACGTTCCCGTGTTTGTCTCCGACTCGATGGTTGGACACAAGCTCGGAGAGTTCGCACCGACCCGCACGTTCAAGGGTCACATCAAGGATGATCGGAAGGCGAAGAGGCGATGAGTAACACCGAAACCGCCAACCCGACCGCCAAGGCAATCGCGCGCCACGTGCGCGTGACGCCGATGAAGGCGCGTCGTGTCGTGGACCTGGTTCGCGGGCGCTCGGTCGAGGACGCGCTGAACATCCTGCGGTTCGCGCCGCAGGCCGCCAGCGAGCCGGTTGCGAAGGTGATCGCCAGCGCAGCTGCGAACGCCGAGAACAACCTGGACCTGGACCCCAGCACGCTCGTCGTTGCGACGGCGTACGTGGACGAGGGCGCGACCCTCAAGCGGTTCCAGCCGCGTGCACAGGGACGTGCGTTCCGGATCCGCAAGCGCACCAGCCACATCACGGTCATCGTGGAGAGCCTGCCCAAGGCCGGCGCCGCGACCCGTAATCGCCGGAAGGGAAGTGCTCGATAGTGGGCCAGAAAATCAACCCGCACGGCTTCCGCCTCGGCATTACGACCGACTGGAAGTCTCGCTGGTACGCAGACAAGCAGTACGCGGAGTACGTCAAGGAAGATGTCGCCATCCGCAAGCTCCTCGCCACGGGCATGGAGCGGGCCGGCATCGCGAAGGTGGAGATCGAGCGCACCCGTGACCGGGTTCGCGTCGACATCCACACCGCTCGTCCGGGCATCGTCATCGGCCGCCGCGGCGCCGAGGCCGATCGCATCCGCGCCGAGCTGGAGAAGCTGACCGGCAAGCAGGTTCAGCTGAACATCCTCGAGGTCAAGAACGCCGAGGCCGAGGCCCAGCTCGTGGCCCAGGGTGTCGCCGAGCAGCTGTCGAACCGTGTCGCGTTCCGTCGCGCCATGCGTAAGGCAATCCAGTCTGCGATGCGTCAGCCCAACGTCAAGGGCATCCGGGTGCAGTGCTCGGGTCGTCTCGGCGGTGCCGAGATGTCCCGCTCGGAGTTCTACCGCGAGGGTCGGGTTCCGCTGCACACGCTGCGTGCGGACATCGACTACGGGCTCTACGAGGCCAAGACCACCTTCGGCCGCATCGGCGTGAAGGTCTGGATCTACAAGGGCGACATCGTCGGCGGCAAGCGTGAGGTCACCGCCAGCGCAGCCCCGGCCGGCGACCGCCCGCGCCGCGAGCGTCCCTCGCGTCCGCGTCGCTCCGGTGCCTCGGGCACCACCGCGACCAGCACCGAGGCCGGCCGCGCCGCAACCGCGACCGCCGAGGCTCCGGTTTCCACCGACACGAATCAGGAGGGCTGACGCTATGTTGATCCCCCGTCGGGTCAAGCACCGCAAGCAGCACCACCCGAGCCGTACCGGTGCCGCCAAGGGTGGCACCCAGGTGACCTTCGGTGACTACGGCATCCAGGCTCTCGAGCCCGCCTACATCACCAACCGTCAGATCGAGTCCGCTCGTATCGCGATGACGCGCCACATCAAGCGTGGCGGCAAGATCTGGATCAACATCTTCCCGGATCGCCCGCTCACGAAGAAGCCTGCCGAGACCCGAATGGGTTCCGGTAAGGGTTCGCCCGAGTGGTGGATCGCGAACGTCAAGCCGGGCCGCGTCATGTTCGAGATGACGTACCCCAACGAGGAGACTGCTCGCGAGGCCCTGACCCGCGCGATGCACAAGCTCCCCTGCAAGTGCCGGATCGTCACGAGGGAGGAGCAGTTCTGATGGCTACTGGAACCCCAGCCGCAGAGCTCCGCGAGCTCACGGAAGAGGAGCTGGTCACCCGGCTCCGCGAGTCGAAGGAAGAGCTGTTCAACCTGCGCTTCCAGATGGCGACCGGTCAGTTGGACAACAACCGTCGTCTGCGGACCGTCCGCCACGAGATCGCGCGTGTCTACACCGTCATGCGTGAGCGTGAGCTCGGTCTCGCCGCCGGACCCGATGCGGGTGACGCGGCATGAGTGAGAACCAGAAGGACAGCGCAGTGAGTGAAGAGCGCGGCATGCGCAAGACCCGCATCGGCTACGTGGTCTCCGACAAGATGGAGAAGACCATCGTGGTCGAGCTCGAGGACCGGGTCAAGCACCCGCTCTACGGCAAGATCATCCGCCGTACCACCAAGGTCAAGGCGCACGACGAGAACAGCGTCGCCGGCGTCGGCGACCGCGTCCAGCTGATGGAGACCCGACCGCTGTCGGCGACCAAGCGCTGGCGTCTGGTCGAGGTGCTCGAGAAGGCCAAGTAGGAACAGCAGTACCGTGCAGCGGCCCGCTCCCCGTCGGGGGCGGGCCGCTGCCATTTCAGAGTGGTTTACCGTCGCCGGTGCCAGGTCAGCTCGGGTGCGGGGGAGTGGGGTCGATTTGGCATCGGCCCTGCAGTTCCCTACACTAGAGCGGTTGCCTGTGCCTCCGCGTGTCCGCATGCGGGTGGGTGGGGCAACAGGCCGCGCGCATCGGGTCGGTATCCGCTGCGTAAGAAAATCCAGGTCTTAGGAGAGATCAGTGATCCAGCAGGAGTCGCGACTGCGTGTCGCCGACAACACGGGTGCCAAGGAGATTCTCTGCATCCGCGTTCTCGGCGGATCGTCTCGTCGCTACGCCGGGATCGGCGACATCATCGTCGGAACCGTCAAGGACGCCATCCCCGGTGGCAACATCAAGAAGGGCGAGATCGTCAAGGCGGTCATCGTTCGCACCACCAAGGAGCGTCGCCGTCCGGACGGTTCGTACATCAAGTTCGATGAGAACGCTGCCGTTCTCATCAAGCCTGACCACGATCCCCGCGGTACCCGCATCTTCGGCCCCGTCGGCCGCGAGCTGCGCGACAAGAAGTTCATGAAGATCGTCTCGCTCGCCCCGGAGGTGCTGTGATGAAGGTGCACAAGGGTGACACCGTTCTGGTCATCGCCGGCAAGGACAAGGGCGCGAAGGGCAAGGTCATCAAGGCCTTCCCCGCGACCGACAAGGTCCTCGTCGAGGGCGTGAACCGGATCAAGAAGCACACCGCGGTCTCCGCGAACGAGCGTGGCGCCTCCGTCGGCGGCATCGTCACGCAGGAGGCCCCGATCCACGTCTCGAACGTGCAGGTCGTGGACTCGGACGGCAACGCCACTCGCGTGGGTTACCGGACCGATGACAACGGCAAGCGGGTTCGGATCTCCCGTAAGAACGGGAAGGACATCTGAGATGACTAGCACTGAGAACAAGATCCAGCCGCGTCTGAAGGCCCGCTACCGTGCGGAGATCAAGGACGCGCTGAACGCGGAGTTCGCCTACGCGAACGTCATGCAGATCCCCGGCGTCGTCAAGGTCGTCGTCAACATGGGTGTCGGCGACGCCGCCCGTGACGCGAAGCTCATCAACGGTGCGGTCACCGACCTCGAGCTGATCACCGGCCAGAAGCCGGAGATCCGCAAGGCTCGCAAGTCCATCGCGCAGTTCAAGCTCCGCGAGGGCATGCCCATCGGCGCGCGCGTCACCCTCCGTGGCGACCGCATGTGGGAGTTCCTGGACCGTCTCGTGTCCATCGCGCTGCCCCGTATCAGGGACTTCCGCGGCCTGTCGGGCACGCAGTTCGACGGCAACGGCAACTACACCTTCGGTCTCAACGAGCAGTCGATGTTCCACGAGATCGATGTGGACAAGATCGATCGCCCGCGCGGTATGGACATCACCGTCGTGACGACCGCCACCAACAACGAAGAAGGCCGTGCCCTGCTCAAGCACCTCGGCTTCCCGTTCAAGGAGAACTGAGCCATGGCGAAGAAGGCACTGGTCAACAAGGCCAACAAGAAGCCGAAGTTCGCGGTGCGCGCCTACACCCGCTGCCAGCGGTGCGGCCGGCCCCACTCGGTGTTCCGCAAGTTCGGCCTGTGCCGAATCTGCCTGCGCGAGATGGCCCACGCGGGCGAGCTGCCCGGCGTTCACAAGAGCTCCTGGTAGCACAGACTTCTGGCTCGCAGCCGTGAGCCAGTTCAATAGGAAAACCCCTTCGCGGTAGGCCCACGGCCGGCCCGGGGGGGGGGGGGGGGGGGGACCGATCCGATCGCAGACTTCTTGACTCGTCTGCGCAACGCCAACACGGCGTTTCACGACGAGGTGAAGCTTCCCCACTCGAAGATCAAGGCGAACATCGCCGAGATCCTCAAGCGCGAGGGTTACATCTCCGACTTCCGTACCGAGGACGCCGAGGTGGGCAAGACCCTCATCGTCGACCTGAAGTACGGACCCAGCCGAGAGCGCAGCCTCGCGGGCGTCCGGCGCGTTTCCAAGCCCGGTCTCCGGGTTTACGCGAAGTCCACCAACCTGCCCAAGGTCCTGGGCGGCCTCGGCGTGGCGATCATCTCCACGTCATCCGGCCTGCTCACGGATCGTCAGGCGGCCAAGCAGGGCGTGGGCGGCGAAGTCCTCGCCTACGTCTGGTAAGGGAGGCCACCACAATGTCGCGTATTGGAAAGATTCCGGTCACCGTCCCCGCGGGCGTTGACGTCACCATCGATGGTCAGGACATCTCGGTGAAGGGCCCCAAGGGCGCCCTCTCGCTGACGGTCTCCGAGCCGATCGCCATCACCAAGGGCGAGGACGGTGCCGTTCTGGTCACCCGTCCGGACGACGAGCGTCGCAGCCGCGCGCTGCACGGCCTCTCGCGCACCCTGGTCGCGAACCTCATCACCGGTGTCACCGAGGGTTACACCACCAAGATGGAGATTCACGGCGTCGGCTACCGCGTCGCACTGAAGGGCAAGGACCTCGAGTTCGCCCTGGGCTACAGCCACCCCGTGCCGATCGAGGCGCCGGAGGGCATCACCTTCGTGGTCGAGTCGCCCACCCGGTTCTCGGTGTCCGGCATCGACAAGCAGAAGGTCGGCCAGATCTCGGCCAACATCCGTCGTCTGCGTCGCCCCGACCCCTACAAGGGCAAGGGCGTTCGCTACGAGGGTGAGCAGATCCGCCGCAAGGTCGGAAAGACGGGTAAGTGATATGAGCCAGACTGCAAACCAGAAAGCCAAGCGGATTCCGCTGGGCAAGGATGCGTCCACCACGCGTCGTCTCGCGAAGACGCGTCGTCACTTCCGTCTTCGCAAGAAGATCTCCGGCACGCCCGAGCGTCCTCGCCTGGTCGTCAACCGGTCTTCTCGCCACATCCACGTGCAGCTCGTGGACGACCTCGCCGGCCACACGCTGGCGGCGGCGTCGACCATCGAGGCCGACATCCGTGGCGCGGAGGGCGACAAGAAGGCCCTCAGCGCCAAGGTGGGTCAGCTGATCGCCGAGCGCGCCAAGGCCGCCGGCATCGAAGCTGTGGTCTTCGACCACGGTGGACACGGCTACCACGGTCGCATCGCGGCACTCGCGGATGCAGCCCGCGAAAGCGGGTTGAAGTTCTGATGACCAACATTTCGAACGGAAGGACAGTCTGATGCCGGGACGTCAGAGGCGTGACGGCGGCAGCGGACCCGCCGGACAGAATGGCCCCAACACCGGGGACAACCGTGGCGGCGGCGACCGTCGTGGCGGCGGCCGTGACGATCGTCGCGGTGGCCAGTCGGCCGAGAAGTCGAACTTCATCGAGCGCGTTGTCACCATCAACCGTGTCTCCAAGGTCGTCAAGGGTGGTCGTCGCTTCAGCTTCACCGCTCTGGTGATCGTGGGCGACGGCAACGGACTCGTCGGCGTCGGCTACGGCAAGGCCAAGGAAGTTCCCGCGGCCATCCAGAAGGGTGTCGAGGAGGCTCGCAAGAGCTTCTTCCGCGTCCCGATGATCGGCTCCACCATCACCCACCCGATCCAGGGTGAGGCGGCGGCCGGTGTGGTCATGCTCCGTCCGGCCAGCCCGGGTACCGGTGTCATTGCCGGTGGCGCGGTGCGTGCCGTGCTGGAGTGCGCGGGTATCGCGGACATCCTGTCGAAGTCGCTCGGTAGCGACAACGCCATCAACGTCGTTCACGCGACCGTTGCTGCGCTCAAGGGTCTGCAGCGTCCCGAGGAAGTTGCGGCTCGCCGCGGCCTGACCCTCGAAGAGGTTGCCCCCGCCGGCATGCTGCGCGCTCGCGCACAGGCTGGGAGCGTGAAGTAATGGCAGATCTCAAGGTCACCCAGATCAAGAGCACCATCGGGACCAAGCAGAACCAGAAGGATTCTCTGCGCACGCTCGGTCTCAAGGGCATCCGTCAGACCGTTGTTCGTGAGGACAACGCACAGAACCGCGGTCTGATCAACGTGGTGCGCCACCTCGTAACCGTTGAGGAGGTCTAACCATGACCATCAAACTGCACCACCTGCGCCCCGCACCGGGATCCAAGTCCGACAAGATTCGCGTCGGTCGTGGTGAGGGCGGCAAGCGTGGCAAGACCGCGGGTCGCGGTACCAAGGGCACCAAGGCTCGTAAGAACGTGCCGGCCGCCTTCGAGGGTGGACAGATGCCGCTGCACATGCGTCTGCCCAAGCTCAAGGGCTTCAAGAACCCGTTCCGCACCGAGTACCAGGTCGTGAACGTCGGCGACATCGCCCGGCTGTTCCCGAACGGCGGCACGATCGGTGTTCAGGAGCTCGTCGAGGCCGGCGCCGTTCGCAAGAACGAGCTCGTCAAGGTCCTCGGCGACGGAGAGCTCACGGTTGCCGTTCAGGTCACCGTGAACAAGTTCACCGGTTCCGCCAAGGAGAAGATCGCTGCTGCAGGTGGGACCACCACCGAGCTGTGATCGGTCTCTGACCGAGTATCCGATGGCCGCAGTCACTGTCCGCAAGGGCAGTGCTGCGGCCATCGGCGTTCTGTATAGTCCGTACTTCGGGCCGCGTTGCCAGAGGCACACGCCCGAGGTACGGCGCTGACGGCAGACCAATCTGTGTATGCCGGGCTGCTCGCCGTGCCCTCACTGCTAGTGTTCTAGAGTTCATCTAGCCAGCCGAGCAAATCGCTCGCGACAACCCGTCGTGCCAGGAGGATCTTTGCTTTCCGCCTTTGTCTCGGCCTTCAGGACTCCCGACCTGAGGCGGAAGATCCTCTTCACCCTGGGCCTGATCGCCTTGTACCGCTTCGGTGCCACCCTGCCGTCGCCCGGTGTCAACTATGCGAACGTCACGGCCTGTATCGACCAGATCTCCGGCGGTGAGTCTGCGGGTATCTACTCGCTGATCAACCTGTTCTCCGGTGGCGCGTTGCTGCAGCTGTCGGTGTTCGCGATCGGCATCATGCCGTACATCACGGCAAGCATCATCGTGCAGCTGCTGACCGTTGTCATCCCGAGGTTCGAAGAACTCCGCAAGGAGGGGGAATCGGGCCAGGTCAAGATGACGCAGTACACGCGTTACCTCTCGATCGCGCTCGCCGTCCTCCAGTCGACCGGCATCGTCGCGCTCGCGGCGCGGGGTCAGCTGTTGCAGGGTTGCCAGCAGGAGATCATCGACGACCAGTCGATCTTCGGTCTGGTCATCATCGTGCTGGTGATGACGGCCGGTGCGGCCCTGGTGATGTGGTTCGGCGAGCTGATCACCGAGCGCGGCGTCGGCAACGGCATGTCGCTGCTGATCTTCTCGGGCATCGCCTCGCGACTTCCCTCGGAGGGTGGTGCCATCCTCGACAGCCGTGGCGGCCTCATCTTCGCCCTGGTGCTGGTGGCGGTCCTCGCACTGATCGCGGGCGTGGTGTTCGTCGAGCAGGGCCAGCGCCGTATCCCGGTGCAGTACGCGAAGCGCATGGTCGGCCGGAAGATGTACGGCGGCTCGTCGACGTACCTGCCGCTGAAGGTCAACCAGGCCGGCGTCATCCCGGTGATCTTCGCGTCCTCGCTGTTGTACCTGCCGAACCTCATCGCACAGCTCACCGGTTCGAGCACGGCCGCGGATCCGAGTTGGTGGCAGCGGATCATCCAGGAGTACCTGGTGAACCCGTCGAACCCGGTCTACATCCTCATCTACTTCCTGCTCATCGTCTTCTTCACCTACTTCTATGTCGCGATCACCTTCAACCCTGAAGAGCGCGCGGACGAGATGAAGAAGTACGGCGGCTTCATCCCGGGCATCCGCCCGGGCCGCCCGACGGCGGACTACCTCAACTACGTGCTCAGCCGCATCACACTGCCGGGCGCGATCTATCTCGGTCTCATCGCAGTGCTGCCGAACCTCTTCCTCTCCCAGGGGGCGTCGGGTAGCAGCATCTTCGGTGGTGCGGCGGTCCTGATTCTGGTCAGTGTCGGCCTCGACACCGTCAAGCAGATCGAGAGCCAACTCATGCAGCGCAACTACGAAGGGTTCCTCAAGTGAGACTTGTCCTCCTTGGTCCTCCCGGTGCCGGTAAGGGCACTCAGGCCGCCATCCTGTCGGAGAAGCTCGGCGTTCCGGCCATCTCGACGGGCGATCTGTTCCGCGCGAACATCGGTCAGCAGACCGCGCTCGGCCTCGAGGCGAAGAAGTACATGGACGCCGGCGACCTGGTGCCCAGCGAGATCACCAACAACATGGTCAAGGCGCGCGTGGCCGAGCCGGACGCGGTCAACGGGTTCCTGCTCGACGGCTTCCCGCGCACGGTCGACCAGGCGCTCGCGCTCGAGAAGATCCTCGCCGACCTGGATGCCAAGCTGGACGGGGTGCTGGCCTTCGACGTCGCCGACGACGTCGTGGTCGAGCGCATGCTCGCCCGGGGCCGCGCCGACGACACCGAGGACGTCATCCGCAACCGGATGCGCGTCTACCGCGAGGAGACCGCACCGCTGCTCGACCACTACGCGGGTACCGTCGTCACGGTGGACGCGGTCGGCGAGGTCGACGAGGTCAACGCCCGCGCGCTCGCCGCACTGGGCAAGTAGCCACCGCTCGTCCAGGTTCGACAAGACTCCAAGCTCGACAAGTACAAGGTAAGAGGTTTTCGTGGGGTTCCGTCGCAAGAAGGTCGTCCCGTTCCGCACCGCCGGTGAGCTCGATGCCATGGCCGCGGCCGGGGCCATCGTCGGCGCGACCCTGGTCGCGGTCCGGGATGCCGCCAAGCCCGGCGTGAGCACGCTGGAACTGGACCGGCTCGCCGAGCAGACCATCCGGGACGCGGGGGCGGTGCCCTCGTTCCTCGGGTACCACGGCTTCAGCGGGTCGATCTGTTCGTCGGTCAACGACCGTGTGGTGCACGGCATCCCGTCCGCCGAGGACATCCTCGTCGAGGGCGACCTCGTGTCGATCGACTGCGGGGCCATCCTCGACGGCTGGCACGGCGACTCGGCGTGGACCTTCGCGGTGGGGGAGTACCTCGACGCGGACCGCGATCTCAGCGAGGCCACCCGGCTGTCGATGGAGGCGGGTATCGCGGCGATGCTGGCCGGTAACCGCTTGACCGACGTCTCGCACGCGATCGAGTTGGGCACCCTGGCCGCGGAGCAGGCGCATGGTCGTCGCTACGGCATTGTCGACGGCTACGGCGGTCACGGCATCGGGCGCGAGATGCACATGGACCCGTTCCTCGCGAACGAGGGCAAGCCGGGCAAGGGACCGGAACTGGTCGTCGGCTCCGTGCTGGCCATCGAGCCGATGCTGACCCTCGGCACCACCGAGACCGAGGTGCTCGACGACGACTGGACCGTCGTCACCACCGACGGCTCCCGGGCGGCGCACTGGGAGCACACCGTCGCGGTGACCGAGGACGGCCCACGGATCCTCACCCTGCGCCCCGAGTAGCGGGCGCACGCGCAGCAGGCAAGGCACCCACGGCCGTTCCCGGCCGTGGGTGCCTTGTCCTTTGTCGTGTCAACCACTCCGCGGGGGGAATTCCGGCACCGGCGGGGGCAGGGGACTCCGACCGCGGGGGACTGGCTGCGAGGGAGGCCGTCGACCACTGTCGAAGGTGTCCAGTCCCGACCAGTGAGGATCTCGATCATGTCCGTCAACCGACTCGTCGCCGCCGCGCCGTTCGCCCTGTTCCTGTGTCTCGGCGCCGCCCAACCGGCGTTCGCCTCCGCCCCCGACGCGCCCTCCCAGCCACCCGTCGAACTCGAAACGGGGGCGGACCCCAGCGGTCCGCCGCTGCAGTGCCGCGGCATCGTCGTCAACCTCGGTCCCGAGTGCGACCTGCCGGCGGAGGACTCGGCCCGTCCGCAGTGGTGCGACTACGAGACCCTCGCGTACGACCCGCGGTGCGACCGCCCGGCGGTCGCCATCGCCCCTGACCCGGAGGTCGGCATCGGCTGAGGCGACGGCCCGGCTCGTCGTGGCGGGCGGTGTCAGGACTCGAGCAGCAGCGTGACCGGCCCGTCGTTGACCGAGGCCACCTTCATGTGTGCGCCGAAGGGACCGGTCGCGACGTCGGCGCCCAGCCCGCGCAGTGCGTCGGCGAACGCGTCGACCAGTGGTTCCGCGACGGCGCGGGGCGCGGCCGCCGACCAGGACGGTCGCCGGCTCTTGCGGGTGTCGGCGAGCAGCGTGAACTGGCTGACGACCAGGATCGGTGCCGCCACGTCGGAGGCGGAGCGTTCACCGTCCAGAATGCGTAGCTTCCACACCTTCGCGGCGAGGGCTGCGGCCGCTGCCGGGTCGTCGCCGTGTCCCACCCCCAGCAGGACCAGCAGTCCCTGGGTGTCGGGGTCGATCGTGGCGACGATCTGGCCGTCGACCTCGACCGAGGCGGAGGTCACTCGTTGCACGACGGCACGCACGGGTCGGTCCTTTCACCGGCTGCGGTTCCGCGGGGCGCATTTGGCCTGGTGAGGGAACTCCGGTAAGCTAGATCAATGGTGCGTCCTGCGTGCCGGTCGAATGGGCTCAGCGCTTGCGTGCGAGGCCTGTGTTCGTCCGGTTCAGTAACGCTTGGGCACCACCGTAACGGAGAACGATGCCCACCAACGGATCGCGGAGGATATGGCTAAGAAAGACGGGGCCATCGAGGTCGAGGGTCGCGTGGTCGAACCGCTGCCCAATGCAATGTTTCGCATTGAGCTCGAGAACGGCCACAAGGTGCTCGCGCACATCAGCGGCAAGATGCGTCAGCACTACATTCGCATCCTGCCGGAAGACCGTGTCGTCGTAGAGCTGTCGCCCTACGACCTTTCTCGCGGTCGCATCGTCTACCGGTACAAGTAACGAAAGCTCCCCGGGCCACACCTGGCCCGGGAAGAACTATGTCCACCCCCGGTGGGCGACACACAGGAGATTAGACAGACGTGAAGGTTCAGCCGAGCGTCAAGAAGATCTGCGAGAAGTGCAAGGTGATCCGTCGTAACGGCCGGGTCATGGTGATCTGCGAGAACCTGCGTCACAAGCAGCGTCAGGGATAACCACCTGCACGACTTGCGATCGGCTTGCCCGACGCAACTGACAAGAAGACCTCCCAGTACCAGCCGGTGCGACGGCCCTCGGGTTCCGACCCAACAGGCACGCAACGGTAGACCCCCGGCACGGAGGCCGGGGCCCCACTGAGTTAGTTGAAAGACGCTCTGAGCAATCAGAGGACACAGGGGACGGGCTGGGAGCAGACCTCCGCACACCGATAGGAAATGCCTCATGGCACGTCTCGCAGGTGTTGATCTTCCTCGCGAAAAGCGTATGGAGATCGCACTGACTTACATCTACGGCGTCGGCCGTACCCGCTCCAAGGAGATCCTTGCCGCGACCGGTGTCAACCCGGATCTGCGCAGCAAGGATCTGGGCGACGAGGACCTGGCCAAGCTCCGCGAGTACATCGAGGAGTCGCTGAAGGTCGAGGGTGACCTTCGCCGCGAGGTTCAGGCGGACATCCGTCGCAAGATCGAGATCGGCTGCTACCAGGGCCTGCGCCACCGTCGTGGTCTGCCCGTGCGTGGTCAGCGCACCAAGACCAACGCCCGTACCCGCAAGGGCCCGAAGCGCACCATTGCCGGCAAGAAGAAGGCGAAGTAATGCCCCCCAAGTCTCGTAGCACCGGTCCCAAGAAGACCCAGAAGGCGCGTCGCAGGGACAAGAAGAACGTCCCGCACGGTGCCGCTCACATCAAGAGCACCTTCAACAACACCATCGTGTCCATCACGGACCCGGCCGGAAACGTCATCTCGTGGGCGTCCTCGGGACACGTCGGTTTCAAGGGCTCGCGTAAGTCCACCCCGTTCGCCGCGCAGCTGGCCGCCGAGAGCGCTGCCCGCAAGGCGCAGGAGCACGGTGTGAAGAAGGTCGACGTGTTCGTCAAGGGCCCCGGCTCGGGACGCGAGACCGCAATCCGCTCGCTGCAGGCCGCAGGCCTCGAGGTCGGCACCATCTCTGACGTCACCCCCCAGCCGCACAACGGCTGCCGTCCGCCCAAGCGGCGTCGGGTCTAGCGGGAAGGAAAGGTTTAGAAAATGGCACGTTATACCGGCCCCATGACCCGCAAGTCGCGTCGTCTGCGCGTCGACCTCGTTGGAGGCGACCAGGCATTCGAGCGCCGCCCCTACCCGCCGGGCCAGCACGGCCGCGCGCGGATCAAGGAGAGCGAGTACCTGCTCCAGCTGCAGGAGAAGCAGAAGGCTCGCTTCACCTACGGCGTCATGGAGAAGCAGTTCGTCCGCTACTACAAGGAAGCGGTTCGTCGCCCGGGCAAGACCGGCGAGAACCTGCTCCGCATCCTCGAGACCCGTCTCGACAACGTCGTGTACCGCGCCGGCCTGGCCCGGACCCGTCGTCAGGCCCGTCAGCTCGTGAGCCACGGCCACCTTCTCGTGAACAACAAGAAGGTTGACATCCCGAGCTACCGCGTCTCCCAGTACGACATCATCGATGTCAAGGAGAAGTCGCTGAGCACCCTGCCTTTCCAGGTTGCCCGCGAGACCGTCGGCGACCGTCCGGTCCCCGGTTGGCTGCAGGTTGTCCCGGGTCGCCTCCGCGTCCTGGTCCACCAGGAGCCCGAGCGCGCACAGATCGACGTTCCGCTGCAGGAGCAGCTGATCGTGGAGCTGTACTCGAAGTAATGCCTTCCATTCGTGCGCCTTTCCGGTGGCTGCGGTCACCGGGGAGGCGCACGAGTGCCCCAGGCACCATCCATCGCGGCGTCAAATAGCGGACGCCCGTACAGGAGGAAAACGAATGCTCATTTCTCAGCGACCCACGCTGACCGAAGAGGTCATCGCTGACAACCGCTCGAAGTTCGTCATCGAGCCCCTTGAGCCCGGCTTCGGGTACACCCTCGGCAACTCGCTTCGCCGCACCCTGCTGTCGTCGATCCCCGGCGCTGCTGTCACCAGCATCCGTATCGACGGCGTCCTGCACGAGTTCACCACCGTCCCGGGTGTGAAGGAAGACGTCACCGACATCATCCTGAACCTCAAGGGCCTCGTCGTGAGCTCCGAAGAGGACGAGCCGGTCACCATGTACGTCCGCAAGCAGGGCCCCGGCGCTGTGACCGCAGGCGACATCGTGCCCCCGGCCGGCGTCACGGTGAACAACCCGGATCTGCACATCGCCACCCTGAACGACAAGGGAAAGCTGGAGATCGAGCTCGTTGTCGAGCGCGGTCGCGGCTACGTCCCCGCCGTCCAGAACAAGGCGTCCGGCGCCGAGATCGGCCGTATCCCGGTCGACTCGATCTACTCGCCCGTGCTCAAGGTCACCTACAAGGTGGAGGCCACCCGCGTCGAGCAGCGCACCGACTTCGATCGGCTCGTGCTGGACGTGGAGACCAAGAACTCCATCACCGCGCGGGACGCGCTCGCCTCGGCGGGCAAGACCCTGGTTGAGCTCTTCGGCCTGGCCCGTGAGCTGAACGTCGAAGCAGAAGGCATCGAGATCGGACCCTCGCCCGCCGAGGCCGATCACATCGCTTCCTTCGGACTGCCGATCGAGGACCTGGACCTGACGGTCCGTTCCTACAACTGCCTCAAGCGCGAGGGTGTTCACACCGTCGGCGAGCTGGTTGGTCGCACCGAGTCCGATCTGCTGGACATCCGCAACTTCGGTCAGAAGTCCATCGACGAGGTGAAGGTCAAGCTGCATTCGCTCGGCCTGGCCCTGAAGGACAGCCCGGCCTCGTTCGACCCCAGTACCGTTGCCGGCTATGACGCCGCCACCGGTACGTGGAGCGACACGGATGCGGGTGCCTTCAACGACACCGACGGCAACGACCAGGATTACGCCGAGACCGAACAGCTGTAGACCAGCTCTTTAGGTTCTTCACTAGGAGATTCATCATGCCCAAGCCCAAGAAGGGTGCTCGCTTCGGCGGGTCGGCTTCCCACCAGAAGGCGATCTACGCCAACCTGGCCACCGCGCTCTTCGAGCACGGCCGCATCACCACCACCGAGGCCAAGGCGAAGGCCGTGCGGCCTTACGCCGAGAAGCTCATCACGCACGCGAAGGCCGGCACGCTGGCTCACCGTCGTGAGGTGCTGAAGGTCATCCGCAACAAGGATGTCGTGCACACCCTGTTCGCGGAGATCGGTCCGTTCTACGCGGAGCGCAACGGCGGCTACACCCGCATCATCAAGACGGTCCCCCGCAAGGGTGACAACGCGCCGATGGCAATCATCGAGCTCGTCAAGGAGCAGACCGTGACCTCCGAGGCAGACCGCGCACGTCGCGTGCAGGCTTCGCAGGCAGCTCCGGCCGTCGAGGAGCAGGCCGTCGAGGCCGAGGTCGAGACCCCCGAGGTCGAGGCCGAGGTCGTCGAGGCCGACGAGGCCAAGAAGGACTAACGCTGAACGCGTCAGAACCCTCGATCGAACCCGCCGCCCCTTCCAGGGACGGCGGGTTCGTTCGCTTTCGCCTCGACATCACCTACGACGGGACCGACTTCTCCGGCTGGGCCCGACAGCCCGGCCTGCGGACGGTCTGCGGCGTGCTCGAGCAGGCGCTCTCGACGATCCTGCGCGAGCCCGTGCAGCTGACCGTCGCCGGCCGCACCGACGCGGGCGTACACGCCAGCGGCCAGGTCGCGCACCTGGACGTGTCCGCGGACGCCGCGCCCGCCGAACCGGAGCGCCTGGTGCGCAGGCTCGCGCGCTTCCTGCCGCCGGACGTGCGGGTCAAGGCGGTCACCGAGGTGCCGGCCGAGTTCGACGCCCGATTCTCCGCCATCCGCCGGCACTACGAGTACCGGATCACCACCGCGCGCTACGGCGCCGAACCGCTGCGTGCCCGCGACACCGTGTCGGTGCCCAAGACGCTCGACCTCGACGCGATGCGTGAGGCGTCCCGCGGGCTGCTCGGACTGCACGACTTCGCCGCCTTCTGCCGGCGCAAGGAGAACGCGACGACCGTCCGCGAGTTGCAGCGCTTCGACTGGTCACGGCTCGAGCAGCCGGGTCGCTCCGCAGGCTCCGCTCCTGGTGACATCGTCACGGCCTACGTCAGTGCCGATGCGTTCTGCTGGTCGATGGTGCGCAGCCTCGTCGGCGCGATGATCGCGGTCGGCGAGGGCCGCCGCACCCCGGAATGGACGATTGCCCTGCTGCAGGAGCGGTCCCGGTCGAGTTCGGTGCTGGTGGCACCCGCGCACGGGCTCAGCCTGGTGGCCGTCGACTACCCGCCGAACGAGGAACTGGCCGCGCGCAACGCGGCGACCCGAGAGGTGCGCACGGTGCCGGGCGGGTGCTGCGGGGACTGAGTCCTCGTCCCAGCCGGGGACGGAGCCGCCGAGCGGGGGTCACAGCGACAGCGGAGTTCCCTCGATCACCGTCATCACCACGGTCTCCGCGTTGTGCCGCGCGACCGACTTCTTCACCCGGGCCCGGATGACGCCGCCGTCCTTGCGGACGAGGTCGTAGTCGGCGGCGAGGTCCAGTTGCGCCCCCGAGATCAACCGGTGCTGCCCCCGGTCGTGTTCGGCCATCAGCCGCGGGTGCACGAACTCTCGCGGGCCGAGCGTGCGGGCCTCGGGCAGCGTGTATCCGAGCAGTTCCGCGAAGGCGCGGTTGACGTCGACCACGTGGTCGTCGCTCTGGTGCACGATGACCGGCATGTCGACGTTCTGGATCAGAGAGCGATAGTGGGCGCCACTGATCGCACTCACGGAATTCGATGACACCCGCGACCTCCCGACTGGCCTGAGTCTTGGCTCGGCCCAGCGTCGTGAGCCTTGCAGGACAATGTGTCAGCGGGCGATGTGGGCGCGCAACGTGATGCGCGACACATGACACTTGCCGCGCCGGTGTGCGACCGGCGCGGCAAGAGTGGCGAACTGGTCAGCCGGCGAGCGACCGCGCGATCACCAGGCGCTGGATCTGGTTGGTGCCCTCGAAGATCTGGGTGATCTTGGCTTCGCGCATGTACCGCTCGACCGGGAAGTCCTGGGTGTAGCCGTAGCCGCCGAAGACCTGGACCGCGTCGGTCGTGACCTTCATGGCGGCGTCGGTGGCGATCAGCTTGGCCACACTCGCCTGGCGTGAGTACGGCAACCCGGCGTCGCGTCGCCGCGCGGCGTCGAGGTAGGTGGCGCGCGCAGAGTCCACGGCGGCGGCCATGTCGGCAAGCAGGAAGCCGAGCCCCTGGTGGTCGATGATGCGCTTGCCGAATGCCTTGCGCTCCTTGGCATATGCAACCGCGTCGTCGAGTGCGCCCTGGGCGAGCCCGACCGCGACGGCGGCGATGCCGAGTCGGCCCGAGTCGAGCGCGCTGAACGCGATCGGCAGGCCCTGGCCGGTCTGTCCGATGAGGCGCTCGGCGTCGACGAAGGCGTCGTCGTAGTGCGCGGAGGTGGTCGGCACCGCCCGCAGTCCCATCTTCTCCTCGGGCTTGCCGAAGCTCAGGCCCTCGGTCGCGGAATCGACCAGGAAGCAGGAGATCCCGCGCGGTCCGTCGTCGCTGGTGCGCGCGAAGAGCGTGTAGAAGTCGGCGCGACCGCCGTTGGTGATCCACGCTTTCGAGCCGTTGATCCGGAACCCGCCGTCGACGGCGGTGGCCTTGCAGATGAGCGCGGCGGCGTCGGAGCCGGCCTGCGGCTCGGAGAGGCTGTAGGCGCCGATGGTGTTGCCGCTCAACATGTCCGGCAGCCACTTGGCCTGCTGCTCGGTGGTGCCGTGAGTGGCGAGCGCGAAGCAGGACAGGCTGTGGACGCTGGTTGCCACGGCCACGGCCGCCCAGCGCGCCGCCAGCTCCTCGAGTACCTGGAGGTACACCTCGTAGGGCTGGCCGCCGCCGCCGAACTCCTCGGGATACGGCAGGCTCAGCAGCCCCGCGCGACCGAGTGCGGGGAACACCCCGTCGGGGAAGGTCTCGGACTTCTCGTGTGCGTCGACCTTGGGGCGCAGCACCTTGTCTGCCACGTCGCGGGTCAGCTCGATCAGGTCGTGAGCTTCCTGGCTGGGCAGCAGTCGTTCGACGGGCATGCGCTCTCCTCGGGTCAGTAACGGTACTGGCATCGATACTGCAGTACTGTTATATGTATGGCAACCCAGGTGCGTGGCGCGGCCCGCAAGGCACAGCTGCTCGACCAGCTCGTCGAGCTGCTGTTGGCGGAGGGTTTCGCCCACCTCACCCTCGACGAGTTGGCGACCAGGCTGCGGTGCTCGAAGTCCACGCTCTACGGACTGGCGGACAGCAAGGAACAGCTCGTCCGCGCCGCGACCGTCCACTTCTTCCGAGGTGCGACCGAACGGGTCGAGGAGCGCCTGGCCGGGGCGAGCGGCGCCCGCGACCGCATTCGGACCTACCTGGAAGCGGTCGGCGAGCAGCTGCGACCGGCGTCGACACAGTTCATGGAGGACCTCGCCGCGAACGCGGCCGCCCGGGAGGTCTACGAGCAGAACACCCGCTACGCGGCGGGTCGAGTGCAGGACCTCATCACCGAGGGGGTCCGGGCCGGCGAGTTCCGGGACGTCCACGCGGCGTTCGTCGCCGAGGTGACGGCGTCGACGATGGTGCGGATCCAGCGCAGGCAGGTCGCCGAGTCGACCGGTCTCGGCGACGCGCAGGCGTACGAGGAGCTGGCCGCGCTGCTCACCCACGGTCTTGCGATCTGACAGGTCTTGCAATCTGACGGCGAGTGAACCCTGAACAGGGGAAACGATGTCTGCAGCTGTACAACTGTATGAACACTGGCAGCTGTCGCTCGCCGCGCCGCCCGGCAGCAGTCGTCGCGATGCGACCTTCGTGCGGCAGGCCCCGTCTGAACCATGGAGGAACCCCCATGCCCCAAACCGTGATTCGTCGGGTAGCGGCGGTCGTCAGCGCCGCTGCGGTGGTGGCAGTCGGACTCGTCGCCGGCAGCGGGGCCGCGTCCGCGGCGCCGACCTCGGCGACCAAGACGACCGACAACGTCAAGGTCACCAAGAGCGTCTCGCCGGGCAGCGCGGAGCGCGGCGCCACGGTGACGTACAAGACGGTGTTCGAGGTGACCAGTGCCGTGGACCGGTACCTCGAGACCATCACCGACGTGCATCCGGCCGGGTTCGAGTACGTGGCGGGCAGTGCGAAGGTCACGGCCTCGGGGCTGACCTCGGGCTCGTCGACGAACCCGGTGACGCCGTCGTTGGACAACGCGAACAACAGTCTGTCGGTGTCGGGTTCGTGGCTGGTCTCGGACTGTTGGCTGAGCGAGAACAAGGACGTGACGTTCGAGGTCACCTACAGGGTTCCGGATGCCGCGCGGGCCGGGACGTTCGACAGTGGGCTCTCGTTCCAGGTGGGCGCCTGGCTCGGGGCGACGACCTTCAACCCCATCGGTGTGAACGTCACCGTCAAGGCGCGGGACATCGCCACCACCACCGGGTTGGACGTGCCCGGCGCCGCAACCGTGGGCTCCGCGGTCGACCTCACGGCCACGGTGGCCCCGACGCCCGCCGGCGGCACCGTGCAGTTCACCGACGGCGAGGTCCCGCTCGGTGAGCCGGTCGGCGTCGTCGACGGCAAGGCAACGCTCTCGCACAGCTTCGGCTCGGTGGGCGCCCACCGGATCTCGGCCCGCTTCTCCGGTTCGGACCGGCACGCCGCATCCGTCTCGCCGACTCTGACCACGCAGGTGTCCGTGGCTGACGACGGCGACGGCGACGGCGGCACCGGGTCCGCCGGTTCGCTGGGCCGGTTGTTCGGCTCGTAACAGCACCATCGCGTAGCGCCAGGTCGTGACGAGGCCCCCTGACCCGCCCGGGCAGGGGGCCTCGTCGTGTCCGGCCGTCGCCCGTCCCGTGGTTCGATGGGGTGTGGTGACAGAACCTATTCGGCTGGAAGTGATTGTCGGCAGTGTCCGGGAGGGCAGATTCGCCCCCGTCGTCGCCGAGTGGTTCGTCCGGCGGGCCCGGCATCATCCGGCCTTCGACACCGAGGTCCTGGATCTCGCCGACGTCGAGTTGCCGCACGATCTCTCGGCCACTGCCGAGTCGGACCGGTTCCGCGAGCGGATCGCCTCGGCGGAGGCGTTCGTGATGGTGACGCCGGAGTACAACCACGGCTACCCGGCTGCCCTCAAGAACGCGGTGGACAGCGCCAAGCAGGAGTGGCGGGCGAAGCCGGTCGGGTTCGTCTCGTACGGCGGCCTGTCCGGCGGGCTACGCGCGACCGAGCAACTGCGTCAGGTGCTGGCCGAGGTGCACATGGTCACGGTCCGGCAGACGGTGAGTTTCCACCAGGCCCGTAAGAGATTCGGCCCGGACGGGGAGACAGAGGACGGCGCGGCGATCGACGGCGCCGCCCGACTGCTCGACCAGCTGGCCTGGTGGGCGGACGCCGCGCGGTCGGCGCGCGCGGCCCGGCCGTACCCGGGCTGACGTCGCGGCCGGGCTGAGGACGCGGCCGGGCTCAGGACGCGGGAACGAGGGCACCGGGCACCGCCGCTGCGGGTTGCGGGCTCCCCAGGAACGCGGTCTCCTCCGCAATGGTGACCAGGGTCAGCTCACGACGAGTCTCCTTGGTCCGTAACACGATTCGATCTCCCCGCGAGCCGGGCTGGACGACGGTGACGTCCGGCGGCGCGAGCGCCGGGGGCCCTGGCCGTTCCAGCAGTCGGATCGCGGTGACGCCGGGACCGAGCTCCACCGGCTCGATGCCGTCGAAGAGCACCGCGGTGAAACGCGGGTCGATCCGCGTCTCGTTGGTCAGGCGTACCCGGTCCGGACCGGCGATGGCGTCGACCAGTTGAGCCCAGTCCTGCGGGCGGGCCGAGCAGACGAGTACCCGTGCGCCGGTGGCGATCGCGCGCAGGACCAGCTGTCGGGCGAGGTACAGCTCGCCGATCACCTCGACCGCGCCGATCTCCGGACCGACGATGCGGGTGGTGACCGCCCGCCCGTCGTCGGCGGATCCGATCAGCTGCCCGCACCCCGCGGTCGGCAGCACCAGGGCATCGAGGCGGTTCGCGTCGATTTCTGCGAAGCCGGTCAGCGAGTCGAGATGGTCGTGCGCGGCGGGCAGGACCGACGCGAGTGCGTCGGCGTGCCGGCCCGACATGGTCACCAGCCCCGGCGTCTCGAGCCGGTCGGGGCGGGTCCGGGTGGTCAGCCGGCACGACGCGCCGATCCGCACCGCGCCCGGCCGGCGGCCCGGGCGCAGCCGCAGCGCGACGGTGGTGCCGAGGCCGGGCTGTGCCCAGAGTTCGGCCAGCAGGTCCTCGGACAATGCCTGTGGGTTGATTCCGTAGCCGGTGTTGCAGGCGCCGGGCAGGGGTACCTGGCTCCAGGCGCGGGCGAAGGACCAGGGCCGCACGCCACGGGTGACCTGCATTGCCGCCGCGTCGATCTCGGCGGCGTCGAGGACTCGTGCCGGGCAGCCCGCGGCCTCCAGGGTGCGGACCATCCGGCGGGCGGCGACGGATGCCGCTCGCGCGGCGCCCGTCGCGCCACCGCCCCGACGGGCGACCGCCTCGGACTCGGCGGCGGCGTCGAACCGGAGCACCAACCAGACCGTGCGGCTAGCGGTAGCCGGCAGCGGTCCGATCAACTGGTCGTACACCTCGGCGGCGGTAGTGCCCTCACACACCCGGGCGCCGTGGCTGACGATGTCGATGCCGCTGAGACAGAGGTCGTGGTGGTTCAACGATTCCGCGATTGCGGCCACCGGCAGCCGGTGAGACGGCTCGCAACCCTCCCGGGACATCTCGGTGTGGCTTCCCGGGAGCGGCAGCATCTCGACGACCGCGGCGACGGCGGCGCCTCGGCCGGACGGGTCGAGGTCCCATCCGAGCCCGACGACGGGACCGTCAGGGGACCGGAAGTTCGTGGCGGCGACCGCCGTCCGGTCCCGCCGCATCGGGAAGGCGCAGGCGGTGGCGCACCACGACGGCAGGCTGCGTCCCCGGAACGGCGTCATCGCGGCGGCCGCGACCGCGGCGCCCAGCAGCAGAGACTGCCACCAGCGCAGCCCGGTCACCGCGGCCGCCAATGCCGCAGCCACCCCCAGCAACTGAGCGCACACCAGTACCAGGAACGTCATGTCCGGCTGCGCCGGCCGACGTCGCCCCAAGCGTCGAAACACGATCATCCCCGATTCCCCCCCACCACGCATCCCCATGCGATGTGTTCCCCACGGCCGGGCATTCCCCCATGCACCGGCCGACGGCCACTGTACTGTGTGCCCCCGTAATGTGCGCCGTTACGGGGGAGGGACCATGGCTGCACAGCCGACTACGCGTGTCCAGGTGAGCGGATACCGCTTTCTGGTGCGACGGATGGAGCACGCGCTGGTGCGTCGGGACGTGCGAATGCTGCACGACCCGATGCGATCCCAGTCGAGGGCGATGACGGTGGGGGCCGTCCTCGCGGTACTGGGACTGGCCGGGTGTGCCGCACTCGCGCTGATCCGGCCGCAGGACAAGATCGGCGACGCCTCGATTGTCGTCGGCAAGGACTCGGGTGCCATGTTCGTCGTGGTCGAGGACGTGCTGCACCCCGTCCTCAACCTGGCGTCCGCGCGACTGGTCACCGGCAGCGCCGCGACCCCGGCGATCGTGAAGGAATCCGAGCTCGGCAGCCGGCCACGGGGCGCCCTGATGGGCATTCCCGGTGCGCCGTCGGCACTTCCGGACGGGGATGCGGTCGCCTGGACGGTCTGTGACGCCGTCGCCGCAGGCGGCAACAGGGCCGTGAGCACCGCGGTGCTGGCCGGTGACCCGGTGCTCGGCGAGCGGGTGTCCACACTCACCGACTCGCAGGCGCTGCTGGTGCGCGCAGGCGACGGTACGTTCCTTGTCCACGCCGGTACCCGGGCTCGGATCGACCCGGCGGATCACGCGGTCGCGTTGGCCTTCGGTCTCGACGGGATCGAGCCGCGGCCGGTCAGCGCAGGGTTGCTCGAGGCCATCCCGGAGGCGCCGGGGCTGACGACGCCCGTCATCGAGGGTGCGGGGGAGCAGCCGCCGTACTCGCTGCCGGGCAAGACCATCGGATCGGTCGTGCAGGTGCAGGACGCGCAGGAGACCCGGTTCTACGTCCTGTTGCGCGGCGGGCTGCAACCGATCAGTCAGGCCACCGCGGGCCTCATCCGGTACTCCGATTCGCAGGGCGCCGCCGGCACGGACTCGGTCACTCCCGACGTCGTGTCCAGGTTGCCGCAGGCCAACGACCTTGCCGTGTCGACCTTTCCGGCGATGCCGCCGGAGTTGGTCGGGGTGGCCGGCAGTCCCGTCAGCTGCCTGTCGTGGAATCCGGTGCCGGGCGCCGCCGCGGCGCCGGGCGGGCTGCGCGCGACGGTCAGCGTGATCGCCGGGAACACGCTTCCGCTGCCCGACGGTGCTCGTCCCGTCATGCTGGCCCAGGCCGACGGAGCCGGGGACAACGCCGATGCCGTCTACCTGCGTCCGGGCAACGGTGGTCTGGTCCACTCCACGGGCATCGCGGCGTCCAGTGAGCGCCGTGGCGCACTGTTCTTCGTGGCCGACACCGGGGTGCGCTACGGAGTCGAGAACGACGACGCGGCAAAGGCTCTCGGTCTGACCGCCCCCGGCGCGCCGGCGCCGTGGCCCATCCTGTCGCTGCTGGCGCCGGGGCCCACGCTGGGGCGAGAGGCCGCGTTCCTCGCTCATGACGGGGTGGCGCCGGACGATCACCCGGTGGTGGTACCCGACCCCGCTCGCTGACGGACGCGGCGGAGCGGCAGCGACGCGAGCAGCCCGATCCCGAGCACCGCGCCCACCGCGGTCGCGCCGATCATCGAGGCGTCGCGTGCGCGGTGGTCGGGAGGCGGCGGCGCCTCGGGGGCCGCCACCGCTGTCGACCGCGGCTCGCGCCCGGTCGGGGTCAGTGTCGTCTCCGCGGTCACCGCGGCCATCGGGTCGACCACGCCGTGACCGATGTACGGGTCCCAGCCGGTGGCGGGCGCGTGGGCGGTGGCCTCGATCCGGTCCATCACCTGCCGCGCGGTGAGATGCGGATGGCGGGCCCGGACCAGCGCGGCGGTGCCCGCGGCATACGGTGCGGCAAAACTGGTGCCCTGCACCGCGCCGCCGTCGGTGGAGTCGGTGACCCCGTCGGGTCCCGTCCGGCGTGGGTCCAGCGAGGTGATGCCGGTGCCCGGCGCCGCGACGTCCACCCAGGGGCCCGGCACGGTGAAGGCAGACGCGGCCCCGCCCGGGTCGACGGAGCCGACGGCGAGGACCTGGTCGTCGTACCAGGCGGGGGTGGCGACAGTGGTGACCGCGTCCCACGGGTCTGCGTGCGGCCGGGCGGGATCCGGCGGCGTGTTCGACGCCCGGCATGCCTCGGTGTCGAGGTTTCCCGCGGCCGCGACGATCACGGCGTCCTTGACCCGCGCCGCGTAGTCCACCGCGGCCCCGAGGACTCCGCCGTCCCCCGAGCCTGCGGGGAGGCAGGCGACCTCCGAGATGTTGATGACGGTGGCACCCAGGTCCGCGGCGCGTCGGATCGCGCTCGCGAGGGTGCCGATGGTGCCGACGCCGCGGGCATTGCGGCCCTCGGCATCCCGGGCGCCGCCGGTCTCCCGGTAGAGGTTGCTGGACTGGCGGATGCTCAGGATGCGGGCGTCCGGGGCCACCCCGGCGAACCCGGTCGCGGCGTCGCGGGTCGCCGCGACGATCCCGGCGACAAGTGTGCCGTGGGCGTCGCAGTCCTCGGTGCCGTCTCCGGTGGAGACATAGTCGCCTCCGGGGACCAGACCTGGCAGCCGTTGGTGCGGTGATACGCCGGTGTCGATGACGGCGACGAGCTGCCCGCGACCGGTTGTCAACGGCCACACGGATTCCAGGTCGAGGGCGCGTTGCGGGACGGGGACCTGCGCCAGGTCGGCCGCCGCGGAGGTTGCCGTGCAGGGGTCGCGGAGCTCGGTCGCGGGCGCGGTGGGTGCCGAGTTCGGTGGCAGTCGGCCCGGGTCGACAACGGGTGGCAGTACGGCGCCTGCGGTGGCGGGACCGAGCGCGACCGCCCCGGCGACCGCGGCGACGGTCGCGAGTCGGTGGACGCGGGCGGTCACAGCCCGCGCATCGTCGCGAACAGGCCGGACACCCAGCAGGCCAACGGGACCACCGCCGCGATGGCCGCGTAGTCGACGATCTCGACGCTGCGGCGCGTCACCGGCGAGAAGGCGTGTTCGGGGGCGAGCATGCCGAGCGTGAGTGCGGCACCCGCGCCGAGCACCGCCAGCGCGAACAGGGCGAGCGACGGGCCGGTGCCGGCGACCGCCGCGCCGGTGACGAGCAGCGCGAGCGTCGCGGCGCCCGACCCGATGAGGGCGGCGGCCGGGGCGAGACTGGAGTGGCCGCGTCCGCGCAGCATCAGCACCACCGCACAGACGGATGCGAACATCGTTCCGGGCCAGTAGATCTCGTCGTCGGCGAACAGTCGCGCGGACATCAGCGCGCCGGCGACTGTCGTCAGGGCCATCGCGCAGACCAGACCGGTGAGGTGCCGGTGCGCCCGCCGGGCACGGGTCTGCAGGCCCTCGAACGCGGCGGGCACACCACCCGCGTCCGAGTCGGGCTCGTCCTGGTCCTGGTCCAACGGCGTCCCGGGCGAGGGGACCGGTGGTAGCGGCAGCGTCGCCAGCAGAATCGACAGGCGTGGCGCGATCGCCAGTCCGGCGAGGGCCGCGGCACCGAGCACCGAGCCGATCACGTGACGGGGCTGGTCGGTCAGCATCCCGGCGGCGGCCGCCGCGCCCGCCAGGACCGCGCCCGTCGCGGTCGCGGTGCACAACGCGAGTCCCACCCCGCCGGCCCGGACGGCCAGCACCGCGAAGACCCCGCAGGCCACCGACCCGAGGAACAGGTGGGCGGCCCCGAGGTGGCCGGGCACCATCAGCGCACCGGCGGTGAAGGCAAGCGGCAGCGCGCACCCGACGAGTGCGGTCGCGGCGTACCGGTCCCGGTACACCCGGCTGACCAGGGCGCCCGCGGTGAGCGCGAGCACCGCGACTACCAGCGCGGCCAGGGCCCCGGCGACGCTGTCGGTGGTGGACCTCGCCGTCAACAGCGTCGCGGAACCGACGACGGCGGCCGCGGCGGCGACCACCGCGCCCATGACCCGCGCCGGCCCCGGCCCCCATCGCCGGTAGCGGTCCGCGTCGACGGCCGCGACGTTGTGCATGAGATCGTCGAACAGTGGCGGTGGCGCGGCGCGCTCCGTGGGCGTCAGGACGAGGAGTTCGCCGTCGCGCACCCCGTGCTCGGCGAGGGTCCGCGCGGCATCCAGGGGCGCCTGACCCAGCCGGGACAACGCCCACTGGATTGCCTCCGTGCGGCCCTCGCCGACGCCGAAAAGGTCTGCGGTGTCGTGTTGTCCGAACGGGGCGTGCTGGTCGATCAGGTCGACGATGCCGGGGACGATCATCGCCACCGACACGGCGTGCGGCACCGCGAGGTCGACCTGAGTGTGCTCGGTGCGCACCGACAGCCGGCACAGGTCGGACTGCGCGGTGCCGGACCCGTTCGTCGGCCGCCCGGCCACGTCAATGTTGTTCATCCCCGGAAATTCCCCCCTGCCACGCAGGTCCCCACCTGCGGCGTTCCTCGACGGAACACGGACGCACTCTACGACAACCGGATTCGACGGTTCTCCGCGTTGCGGGAATTCGATCGGTTACCGTTCGTCGTCGATGCATCGTCCCGGGGGGCGGGACGGGCATCGGGGCAACGCGACGACCATGGGGGTGAACGCGCGTGAGCACTGTGCGTTTCGTACGCAAGGCGCGGCGGGAGGTGCCGCGCGTTCCCGGCGGCGAACTCAGCCTGCAGTCGCCTCCCGAGGTCCCGAAGGTGGTGCCCGGGAACCTGCTCGCCAAGATGCTGCCCCTGGTGATGGTCGTCGCCGTGCTCGGCATGGTGGCGCTGATGTTCACCTCGGGGATGGCGGCGAACCCGATGTCGCTGCTGTTCCCGGTGATGATGGTCGTCTCGATGCTGGGCATGCTCGGCGGCGGCCGCGGCGGTGGCACCAGGGCGGCGGAGATCGACGAGGACCGCAAGGACTACCTGCGGTACCTGGACCAGTTGCGGCGCGACGTCTACGACACCGGCCACCAGCAGCGCCGTGCACTCGAGTGGACTCACCCCGACCCGGACCTGCTGTGGACGCTGGCCGGCACCGACCGGATGTGGGAGCGCCGGGTCAACGACGTCGACTACTGCCATGTCCGCGTCGGGGTGGGCAGCCAGCGACTGGCCACCAGGCTGATCGCACCCGAGACCGGGCCGGTGGAGGACCTCGAGCCGGTCGCGGCCGTGTCGCTGCGCCGGTTCGTCCGCACCCACTCCGTGGTGCCCGCGCTGCCGACGTCGGTGTCCCTGCGTGGCTTCGCGGCGATCGGCGTGAGCGGCGACAGGTCCGCCGGCCGTGACCTGGTTCGCTCGATGCTGCTGCAGCTGTGCACTTTTCACGGTCCCGACCAGGTCAGGGTCGCGATCCTGTGCGGGCCGGACACCGCGACCGAGTGGGAGTGGGCCAAGTGGCTCCCGCACGCCGCGAACCCGGAGGTGGTCGACGGCGCCGGCGTGAGCCGGATGGTGTTCGGCTCGCTGACGGAACTCGACGCCACGCTGTACTCGCAGTTCTCGATGCGTGCCGGGTACTCCCGTGGTGCGCCGGCGGCGGCGGGTGTCGCCCAACTGGTGGTCGTGGTCGACGGCGGCATCCTCGACGGCGAGAGCCGGTTGGCCGACGGGTTGGACTCGGTCACGGTGGTGGACCTGACGGGATTCTGCCCGTCGCTCGTGGCCGCCCGCGGGATCGAACTGGTCCTGGACCGCACCTCACCCGGCGAAGTGTCTCTCGGCGCCCGAACCGGATCCGGGGTGGAGACCTTTGCCGTCGCCGACCGGCACAGCGTCGAGCAGGCCGAGACGGCGGCGAGGCGACTTGCCCCGTACCGGGCTGTCGCGGCGGCGGGCACCGAGGCCGACGCCGAGGACGGCCCGCCGACCGCGAGTTGGCAGCAACTGCTCGGGATCTCAGACGTGGCGGCCTTCGACCCCCAGATCGCATGGGCTCCCCGCACGCCCCGCGAGAGGCTGCGGGTGCCGATCGGGGTCGGGGCCGACGGCTCGACGGTGGAGATCGACCTCAAGGAGGCTGCCGAGAACGGGATGGGTCCGCACGGGTTGTGTATCGGGGCAACCGGATCTGGGAAGTCGGAGTTCCTCCGCACCCTGGTGCTGGGACTGATCGCCACCCACTCGCCCGCGGCGCTGAACCTGGTGCTGGTCGACTTCAAGGGCGGTGCGACCTTTCTGGGCCTCGACCGGGCGCCACACGTCGCGGCTGTGATCACCAACCTGGCCGAGGAACTGGCGATGGTCGACCGGATGCGTGACGCCCTGGCGGGCGAGATGAACCGCCGCCAGGAACTGCTGCGTTCGGCGGGCAATTTCGCCAACGTGTCCGACTACGAGAAGGCCCGGGCCGCGGGCGCGGACCTGGCGCCGCTGCCCGCGTTGTTCATCGTCGTCGACGAGTTCTCCGAACTGCTCAGTCAGCAACCGGAGTTCGCGGACCTGTTCGTGGCGATCGGCCGGTTGGGCCGCTCGCTGCACATGCACCTGCTGCTCGCGAGCCAGCGACTGGAGGAGGGCAAGCTCCGCGGACTCGACAGCCACCTGTCGTACCGCATCGGTCTCAAGACGTTCTCCGCCAACGAGTCCCGGACCGTGCTCGGCGTGCCGGATGCATACCACCTGCCCGCGACGCCGGGCTCGGGCTATCTCAAGTGCGACTCGGCGGAGATCATGCGCTTCGCGGCCGCGTACGTCTCGGGCCCGTGCCCGGCCGGCCGCCCCGGGGCTCCGCCCGGGGCGTCGTCGGCGGCGACGGACCTGCTGCCACGACCGTTCACCGCGGCTCCGGTTCCGTTGGCGGCCTGGGTGACCGAGCGGCCCGCGCAGTCGCCCCCAGAACCGGCACCGGCCGAGGCGTCCGGGCGGACCGTGCTCGAGGCCGTCGTCGAGGGGGTCCGGGGCTGCGGTCCCGCGGCGCACGAGGTGTGGCTGCCGCCGCTGACCGATCCGCCGACACTTGACCAGATCCTGCCGGGGCTACTCGAACCCGCGTCCCCGTCGGCGGGCCTGCGGGCGACGGTCGGCGTGGTGGACCGCCCCTTCGACCAGCGCCGCGCCCCACTGGTGGTGGACCTGTCGGGTTCGCAGGGCAATGTCGCCGTGGTCGGGGGTCCGCAGTCCGGCAAGTCCACCGCGCTGCGAACGCTGATCCTGTCACTGGCACTGACACATTCGCCGCGGCAGGTGCAGTTCTACTGCCTCGACTTCGGCGGCGGCACGCTGGCCGGGCTGGCCGGGGTGCCGCACGTCGGCTCGGTCGCCAACCGCCTCGACGTGGACCGGGTCCGGCGTACCGTCGCGGAGGTGAGCGCCGTGCTCCGGCGGCGCGAACAGCGGTTCCGCGGGCTCGGTATCGACTCGATGGCCGAGTTCCGGCGGCTGCGTGGAGCTGGCGGGCCCGACGCCGACGCGGTCGCGGCGGACCCCTTCGGCGACGTGTTCCTGGTGATCGACGGCTGGCCGGGCATCCGGCAGGACTTCGAGCCGCTGGAGGCTCAGATCGGTGCGCTCGCCGGCCAGGGCCTGTCCTTCGGCGTCCACGTGGTGGTCACGGCCTCCCGCTGGGGCGAGATCCGTCCGGCCCTCAAGGACCAGCTGGGGACCAGGATCGAGCTCCGGCTCGGCGACCCGTCGGACTCTGACATGGGACGGGCCAAGGCATCCCGAGTGCCGGAGGGCAGGCCGGGACGGGGCATGACCCGCGACGGCCTGCACCTGCTGACAGCGTTGCCCCGGGTGGACGGCGTCGCGCGCAGCGCCGACCTCACCGCAGGGGTCGCAGACACGGTGGCGCGGGTGGTCGCGGCGGCGGCCGGAGAGACGGCCCCGCCGGTCCGGATGCTGCCGGAGCGGTGTGCGCGGACGGCGATGCTGGCCGCAGCCCAGTGGCCCCCGGCCGACCGGGAGGCGCCGTGCCGACGGGTCCCGATCGGCATCGGTGAGGCGGACCTGGCCCCGGCCTACGTCGACCTCGCCGACCAGCCGCACCTGCTGGTGTTCGGGGACGGCGCGAGCGGCAAGACCACCCTGCTCCGCGGGATCTGTGCGGGCATCGTCGAGTCGAACACCCCGGGGCAGGCGAAGATCATCGTGGCCGACTACCGGCGGACCATGCTCGGCGCCGTCGAGGGTGACCACCTCGCGGGGTACGCCGCATCGGCGGCGACGCTCTCCACGATGATCACCGAGCTCGCCGGGATCCTGGCCGGACGGATGCCGGGTCCGGAGGTGACCCAGCGGCAACTGCGGGAACGTTCCTGGTGGCGCGGCCCGGAGATCTACGTCGTCGTCGACGACTACGACCTCGTGGCCACCTCCAGCGGAAACCCGTTGGCGCCGCTGCTGGACTACCTGCCGCATGCGCGGGACATCGGTCTGCACCTGCTGGTCGCCCGGCGGACCGGTGGAGCCGCCCGCGCACTGTACGAGCCGGTGCTCGCCCGGTTGCGGGAACTGGTGCCCGTCGGGGTGGTGATGAGCGGCAGCCGCGACGAGGGCGCGCTGGTCGGCGCGGTCCGGGCGAGCGAGATGCCCGCCGGTCGCGGCACGTTCGTCACCCGGTCCGCCACCGCCCTCATACAGGTCGCGTGGCTGGACCCGCTGTGACGGCGGCGCGGGTGCTGGCGATCCACCTCACCGAGTCGGCCATGTGGGCTCGATCCGGCGCGACGGAATTCTTCTGCCCCGCAACGGTGTCCGCATCCGCGGCGGGACTGGTGTTCGGCCTGTCGGATTCCGCGGTGTTCGAGCGACACCCGATCCGGTACGTGGACGACCGCTACCTCGCGCTCGGTGAGGGCGTCTTCCCGATGACGGAGGTGCTGGCCGGACTGGTCGCGCACGCGGCGGCCGGTTGTGGACTGGACCGACCGGCGGACCTCGTGGTCCTCACCCACCCCGCGAACTGGGGGCGCGGTCGGCGCGGAGTGCTGTCCGCGGCCGGTCGCACCGTGGGACGGGAGGTCACCCTGGTCCCGGTGCCGGACGCGGTGCGCCGGGCGGCGGGTGCCGACAGCGAGGTGGCGGTCCTCGAAGTGGGCTTGCTCGCCTCGACGGCCAGCGCGTCGGGGTCCCCGGACTGCGTCCACCTCGGGGAGTGGGGGTCGGCGGACCTGTGTCTCGGTGGAGGGGAAGGGGACCCGACGGACAGTGCCACGGCGACGGGTGCGCCCGGGCGGGCGGGGGAGTGGGTGGCGGCACTGGTCGCCGCGTGCCCGCGCTGGCCGGCGCGGGTGCTGGTGACCGGTGAAGTGCCCGCCGGGACGGGGCAGGTCCTGCTGCGCGCCCTGGAATCGGGTGGGCGCACCGCGACAGTGGCGACCGAGGTCTCCGGCGCCGAGGTGGTCGCGGGTGCCTTGGCGCTCGTGTCGGCGACGCCGCCGACGGCGCTACCCGAGGCTGCCTGGCGGGAGCCGGCAGACCCGGCTCCGTCGCGCGGTGGCAGTCCCGGTCGCCGGAGGGTGGCCGCGGCGTTGGCTGCGGTGGCCGTGGTCACGGGACTGGCCGTGGTGGGTGCCGGCGTCCTCCACTCGCAGGACGGGACTTCGACGGCGGGTTCCACGGCGGCGTGGCCGGTGCCGGACGCCGGTCCGGCCGAATCCGTTGCCGCCGAACCCCCTGTGGCCCAGCAGGTTGCCCCGACGACCGAGCGCGGCGCGGTGGGCCGGGTCGAACTGGCCGTGCCGCCGGGCTGGGGTGAGCGCGTGGCCGGCCGCCGTCCGGATCGGCTCGAGCTGGTGCGTGACGACGGCGGTCCGGCGCGAATCCTGTTGGTGCAGAAGGAACTCACGCCCGGTGTGGATCTGGACGCGGTGGCGCGGACGTTGCGGCAGCGCATTGCCGAGCGGCCCGGGGTGTTCCGGTCCCTCGAACGGGCGCCGGCGGACGGGCGAGAGGCATTGACGTACCGGGAGATCCCCGACCCGGACTCGGAGGTGCGGTGGCACGTGTACGTCGCGGACGGCCTGCAGGTGAGCGTCGGCTGCCAGTCGCTCGCCGACCGCTGGGAGGACCTCGCGGGGGCCTGCGACCAGGCGATTCGGTCGACCTCGGTGACGCTCGGATGAGGAGGGTCGGTTCCTGGGGAAATTGCCCGGGGTCGGGCGGAACCGAACCGCCCCTGGCTCGCGTCCAACTGGGTGTAGGCGCGGTCCGACCGAGGTCCACCCGGACCCGAAGTCGTTGGACACCGGGACGAGAAGTGAGGAGTGGGCATGAGCGGTCAGATGAGGACCACCACCGAAACGATGGAGTCCGCGTCGCGGCACGTCGGCGACGTGAATGCGGACATCCAGGGACAGCTGTCGTCGCTGCAGGGCCGGCTCGCCGCCGTCAACGGCGCCTGGGAGGGCGCGGCCAAGGTCGCCTTCGACAACCTGATGGCGCGCTGGGATTCGAGCGCCAAGCGGCTCAACGAGTCGTTGCTCGCGATCAGCGAGAACATCCGGGCCAACGGCGTCGCCTATGCGGCGGCCCAGGACGACCACACCAGCGCGATCAACGGCGCCGGCGGCAGCCTGAACATCTGAATCCGCGTCCACGCGGGGGTAGGCGATCTTCGATCCACTTGATGTAGGGGGAGACATATGAGCGGGACCATGCGTTACACGTTCGGGGCCATCGACGGTGCTCGCGCGGACATCGCCGCCACCAGCGGCAACATCAACGGCAAGCTTGCCGACCTGAAGAGCTACCTCGCGCCGCTCGTCGCGGACTGGGAGGGCTCCGCGTCGGAGGCGTATCAGGCGCAGCAGGCGAAGTGGGATGCCGCGGCCAACGACCTGAACCTGGTGCTGGAGGCCATCGGCCGCGCGGTCGGCGCCGGCAACGACGACATGAACGCGACGAACAACAGCGCGGCGGCCAGCTGGAGCTGACGCCGACGCGCAGGGCGCGTACATGAGCGGGTGAACCCCCGGCGGAGGAGAGCCGCCGGGGGTTCACCCGTGTTCCGGACCCGTCGTCAGCTCCGGAACACCAGCAGGGGAACGTGCAGTTCGGCGGAGGTCAGTGAGCCGTGATGCCCGATCAACCGGGACTGCAGCGGCTCCGCACCCGTGCGGATCAGTGCCCCGGAGCCGCGGGCCAGTGCGATCACGTCACCGATCCGCCGCCGCGACGACGCGGTCACGGTCGGGCCGAACCAGCCCAGGCCGATCACCTCCTCGCGGCTGAGCACCTCGTAGTCCTCGCCGAGGCGGTCCCGCCACCGGGCCTGGACGTCCGACGCGGCGCCGGCGTCGGTGTACACGTGTCGGGCGCGGGGCTCGCCGCCGATCAGCCGCACCCCCTCGCGCAGCTCGGGCAGGGCATCGAGGTCGACGGGGGACTGGACGTCCACCATGCCGTGGTCGGCGGTGACGATCAGCGCGGTGTCGGCGGGGAGCCGGTCCGCGAGCTGTCGGACCAGCAGGTCCACCTGCGCGAGCTCGAGTGCCCAGGCCTCCGATCCGGCGCCGCGCGCGTGCCCGGTCAGGTCGAGTTCACCGTGGTAGGCGTAGACGAGGGCGCGATCGGACGCCCGCAGCGCGGTCGCGGCGCCGTCCACCAGGTCGCCCATCGAGAAGCTGGGGACGAAGGTTCCGCCGCGCAGCACGGCGCGGGTCAGCCCGGACTCGTACTGGTAGGGCGGCCCGACCCGGGTCACGGTGACCCCGTGGTCGGCGGCGCGCTCGAACGCGGTCGGGGTGGGCTGGAACTGTTCGGGCACCAACTCCTTCAGCAGGTCCACCCGGGGGCCGTCGCCGTGCAGTCGCCACTTGAGCGGGTTCATCAGGCGGTCCTGGCCGTCGGCCGCGAAGAGGTAGCCGACCACGCCGTGTTCACCGGACGGCAACCCGGTCCCCAACGAGGAGAGACTGGTCGCGGTGGTGGTGGGGAACCCGGCGGTCAGGACGGGCCCGGCCAGGCTGGACAGGAAGGGGGCCGCGTCGGGATGTGCCGCGAGCAGTTCCGCGCCGAGGCCGTCGATCAGCAGCACGCAGATGCGGGAGACGCCGGCCAGGGGTAGACCGATCCGGTCGGTCTCGCCGGGCACGGCCAAGTGGGACAGTGCGGAGGGGACCAGATCCGACAGCGTCGCCTGGCCGTACCGGGGTGCAAGGAGCATGCGGCCCAGCGTATCGCCGTCGGAATGGTCGCCGGATGAAGTCGAGGCGAATTGCACCGGCTCTGACCAGGCGATTTGCCTATCGGTTCACGGTCACGTAACTTTTGTCGAGTCAGAGCGACACGGACACCGACCCGGACCGAGAGGCCCGGGACACGAGGTTGGACGTAAGAGCCTGGTAAATCCGAAGTCACACCGTCGTGTATGGTTGTGCTTCAGCCCCCGATCAACCGGAGTTCATCTCCTGTTCGTGAGGGTG